>NZ_JBEYJA010000060.1:0-41040 GCF_040703815.1 Streptomyces sp. NPDC006743
GACCTCGCCGCCGTCGTCCTGCACCAGGCGAACCTGCGCATCATCGAACCGCTCGCCGACCGGCTCGGCGGCCGGACGGGGCCCGGACGGCCGTTCAGGAGGTCGCGTACGCCTCCACCTCGCTGAACTGCCCGGCCGGCCAGCCCGTGTTGCCGCTGACGGTCAGCCGCAGCCAGCGCAGGGCGGTCCCGGCCGGCAGGGCGACGGTGACGCTGTTGCCGGTCGCCGGTTCGAAGCGGTAGCCCTGTGCGCCCGCCACCGTGGTGTAGTTCGTGCCGTCGGTGCTGCCCAGGACCGCGATGGTCTGGGTCCGGGCGCCCCAGGCGGCGGACGGCGGGAGCTTCAGCACCAGCCGGCGCACGGACTGGCTCGATCCGAGGTCGACGGTGAGGGACTGCGGGAAGGCGTTGTTGGCCGACTCCCAGTAGCTGTTCGCGTCACCGTCGACCGCCTTGCCGGGCGTGTAGACGTCCTGGGAGCCGGTGGCGGTGGCCGGACGGCCCTTGGCGAGGTTGCGGTTCGGGTCGGGAGCCGGGTTGCCCTGGCCGGGCTGCGGCCAGGTGGAGCAGTCCTCCCAGGTGCTGGTCCAGCCGGAGTTGCCGCCGCCGTCGGTGAGCGCGAAGCTGCCCGAGCCGGACGGGAAGGGGCAGTTGTAGACGCCCGCGGAACCCACACCGGTGGCGGTGACGCCCCGGAACGTCGCCGCGCCCTGGGCCTCGGCCTGGACGACGACCGTACCGGTGTTGCGCACGGTGGCGCCGTCCACGGTGACGCCCTTCACCGGGTATCCGTGACCGCCGCCCGAGACGAACTCGAAGGCGCTGTAGGGGCTGTCGACGACGGTGGTGCCCGTGATGTTCACGGTGGCGTTGATCGCGCTGTCGTAGGAGTCGACGCGCAGCGCGCCCATCGGGTGGTTCCAGTTGGGGTTCATGGCGCCCGCGCGCACCAGGGTGTTGCCGGAGACCGTGATCGTCCCGGCGAGCGGGTTGAAGGGGTCCATGAACTTCTGGTTGGAGATGGCGATGCCGCTGCCGAGGGCGTTGGTGTCGGAGACCAGGTTGTCGGAGACCGTGATGTCGGTGCCGCCGTAGATCGCGATGCCGTTGGCGAGGTTGGGCTGCGAGATGGTGTTGTGCTCGAAGCTGCTGTCCGTGTCGGGTGCGTACAGGGACCACATGGCGAGGGCGTCGTCGCCCTGGTTGCGCAGGAAGTTGTCGCGGACCCTCACTCCCCTGGCGTTGCCGTTGAGGTTGAGGCCGTCGGCGGTGGTGTCGAGGATGCGGTTGTCCTCGACGACGAGGTTGTCGTTGTTGCCGGTCAGCCACAGGCCGCACTTGAGGTGCTGGATCCACATGCCGGAGACGCTGGAGCCGGGACCGAGGGAGCCGGTGACGAAGCTGTCGGGGCTGCCGTCGTTGCGTTCGGTGACCTCGCCGATGACCGCGAAGTCCTTGAGGTGCACACCGCCCGAGGAGCTGCCCTGGTTGATGAAGCTGGAGCTGTGCACGACGGAGTACCAGCTGCCCGCGCCCTGGAGGGTGACGTTCTGCACGCCGCCGAGCGAGGAGGTCAGCCGGTAGTCGCCCGGCGGGATCCACACCACCCCGCCCTGGGCGGCGTTGACGGCGTCGCGGAAGGCCTGGGTGGAGTCGCCCTGGCCGCTGGGGTCGGCGCCCTTGGAGACGACGGAGACCGATCCGGCCGGCTGGGCGGCGGCCGGCGCCACCTGTTCGAAGTCGGCCACGTCCACGGTGACCTGGACGTTCGCCGCCTCCAGGGTGATCTTGTCACCGGCCTGGACGTTCTGCCCGAGCAGCAGCCGGGCGTTGTCGAAGAAGTGGTGGGTCTTGGCTCCGGTGATCCAGCCGGTGTCGACGTAGGAGTACTTGGAGGTGACGGTGAGGGTCTTGGCGAGCCGGGTGCCGTTGACGTAGACGTTGAGGGTGCCGGACTGGCCGTCGGGCACGTTGTAGGCGACGTTCAGGGCGTTGGCGGCGCGCGGTGCGGTGAACTCCACCCGCTGTCCGGCGGTGAGCCGGACGGCCTGGCGGCCCGACGCCTCCGAGGCGAGGGTGCCCTGCGTGTAGTCGGGGCCGATCTTCGTGCCGGTGGTGGCGGCGGACTCGGCCTCGACGGAGGTGAAGGGCAGGGTGGCGCCCGCGGCGGCGTGGGCGGCGGGCGCACCGAGGGTGACGAGCATGCCGGCGGCGAGGGCGACGGTGGCCGCGACGGCCGGCAGGCGGCGGACGGATCTGGGCGTGCTGGTGCCGTGCATGGGCTGATCCCTTCGTGGTGGGGTGCGGGATAGCGCTGTGCGGAACGGCGGCCGGGGCCGGGCGCCGGGTGGTCCGGGCCGAGGGCCCCGGTGGCGCGCGGGTTCAGGCGCGCAGCCAGGCCGCCGTGTCCTGCGGGAGGCGGCCGGCCTCGTCGAGGGGGCCGCTGGCCAGCAGGAGTCGGGTGTGGGCGGGGAGTTCGGCGGGGGCGCCGGAGAGGTTGACCACGCAGGCCGTCCCGTCGGCGCGGGTGAAGGCGAGGACGCCGTCGGGGCCGTCCAGCCAGGTGAGGGGGGCGTCGCCGAAGGCCGGGCGCAGCCGGATCGCCTCGCGGTACAGGGCGAGCATGGAGGCGGGGTCGCGCTGCTGGAGGTCGACGGCGTGGCCGGCCCAGCCGGCCGGCTGCGGCAGCCACGGCTCCCGGCCCGCCTCGGTCCCGAACCCGGCGTGGGGCGCGTCGGCCGACCAGGGCAGCGGGACCCGGCAGCCGTCGCGGCCCGGGTCGGTGCCGCCGGAGCGTTCGTGCATCGGGTCCTCGATGCGGTCCAGGGGGATGTCCGCCTCGGGCAGGCCCAGCTCCTCGCCCTGGTAGACGTAGACGGCGCCGGGCAGGGCCAGGGAGAGCAGGGCCGCCGCGCGGGCGCGCCGGGTGCCCAGGGCGAGGTCGGTGGGGGTGCCGAAGGCCTTGGTGGCGAAGTCGAATCCGGTGTCGGCGCGGCCGTAGCGGGTGACGGTGCGGGTCACGTCGTGGTTGCACAGCACCCAGGTGGCGGGGGCTCCCACGGGTGCGTGTTCGGCCAGCGTCTCGTCGATGCAGGTGCGCAGCCGGGTGGCGTCCCAGGGACAGGCCATGAAGGAGAAGTTGAAGGCGGAGTGCAGTTCGTCGGGGCGCAGGTACCGGGCGAAGCGTTCGCTGTCGGGGAGCCACACCTCGCCGACGAAGACGCCGCCGTACTCGTCGGCGACGCGGCGCCAGGAGCGGTAGATGTCGTGGAGTTCGTCCCGGTCGACGTACGGGTGCGGGTCGCGGCCCTCGGCGAGGTCGGGCAGGCGGGGGTCCTTGGCGGGCAGGGCGGCGGAGTCGATGCGGACGCCGGCGACACCCCGCTCGAACCAGAACCGCAGGATGTCCTCGTGTTCCTGGCGCACGGCCGGGTGCGCCCAGTTGAGGTCGGGCTGCTCGGGCGCGAACAGGTGGAGGTACCAGGCGCCGTCGGGCAGCCGGGTCCAGGCCGGGCCGCCGAACTCGGAGGTCCAGTCGTTGGGCGGGAGTTCACCGTGGGCGCCGCGGCCGGGACGGAAGTGGAACAGCTCGCGCTCGGCGCCGCCCGCCCGCGCGGCCCGGAACCAGGGGTGCTGGTCGGAGACGTGGTTGGGCACGATGTCGACGATGGTGCGGATGCCCAGTTCCCGGGCCTCGGCGATGAGTTTCTCCGCCTCGGCGAGGGTGCCGAAGGCGGGGTCGATCGCCCGGTAGTCGGCGACGTCGTAGCCGCCGTCCTTCATCGGGGACAGGTACCAGGGGTTGAACCACAGGGCGTCCACGCCGAGTTCGGCGAGGTAGGGCAGGCGGGCGCGGACGCCGGCGAGGTCCCCGGTGCCGTCGCCGTCGCCGTCGGCGAAGCTGCGGACGTACACCTGGTAGATCACGGCGGAGCGCCACCAGGCGTCGTCGTCACGGCTGTTTCGGGCAGGGGTGGGCTGTCCCACGGTGCGTGCCTTTCTGTGTCGGTCGGCGGGCAGGGCGGGCGGGCGGTGTCAGCCCTTGGTGCTGCCCGCGCTGATCCCGGCGATGATGTGCCGCTGGAAGACGAGGAAGAGGGCGACCATCGGGATGCTGGCGATCACCATCGCGGCGATGAGCACGGTGAGCTGGATGTTCTGCGAGAGCTGGACGAGGGCCACGCTGATGGGCTGCTTGTCCGTGTCGGAGAAGACCATCAGCGGCCACAGGAAGTCCTGCCAGACGGCGACCAGCGCGAAGATCGACACCACGCCGAGCACGGGCCGTGACATGGGCAGCACGATCGACCACAGGGTGCGCAGTTTTCCGGCGCCGTCGATCTCGGCGGCCTCCAGCACGTCACGCGGTATCTGGTCGAAGAACCGCTTGAGCAGGTAGAGGTTGAAGGCGTTGGCGGCGGCCGGGAGCCAGATGGCGAGAGGGTCGTTGAGCAGGCTGGTGTGGATCAGCGGCAGGTCCGCGACGGTCAGGTACTTCGGTACGACCAGGGCCTGGGCGGGCACCATCAGGGTGGCGAGGATGCCGCCGAGGATCACCTTGCCGAAGGCGGGGCGCAGCCGGGACAGGGCGTAGGCGGCGGCTGTGCAGAACACCAGCTGGCAGGCCCAGGCGCCGGCCGCCTGCACGAAGGTGTTCCACAGGTGCCGGGGCAGTTGCATCAGGTCCCAGGCGTCGGTGTAGGCGCTCAGGTGCCAGTGCTGCGGTACGAGGGTGGGCGGGGTCTGTGCGACCTCGTCCGGTGATTTCAGGGCGCCGGTCACCATCCAGTAGACCGGGAAGAGGAAGGCGAGCGTGAACAGCAGGACCACGCCGGTGAAGACGGTCCAGTAGAGGACCTTGCCGCGGGGGCGGGCCAGGGCCGCCGGGGAGAGGAGGGTACGGGTGCTGCTCATGCGTCCTCCTGGCCGGAGCCGGAGCGGGTCAGCCGCAGGTAGCCGGCGGAGAACAGGCCGAGCAGTACGAGCAGCATGACGCTGAGGGCGCAGGCGCCGCCGAAGTCGTTGTAGAGGAAGGCGTACTTGTAGATGAGGTAGAGGACGGTGACCGTGGCGCTCTCGGGGCCGCCGCCGGTGATCACGAACGGTTCGGTGAAGACCTGCATGGTCGCGATGATCTGGAGCAGCATCAGCATCAGGATCACGAACCGGGTCTGCGGGACGGTGACGTGCCGGATGCGCTGGAGCAGGCCCGCGCCGTCCAGTTCGGCGGCCTCGTACAGCTCGCCGGGGATGGACTGCAGGGCGGCCAGGTAGATGAGGACGGTGCCGCCGAGGTTGGCCCAGGTGGCGACGAGGACGAGGGAGACCAGGGCGGTGTCGGCGCCGTTGGTCCAGTTCGAGGTGGGCAGGTGCAGGGCGCGCAGCGCCTCGTTGGCGAGGCCGGCGCCCGGGTCGTAGAACCACTTCCACAGCAGGGCGCTGACCACGGGCGGGATCATCACCGGCAGGTAGACGACGACCCGGAAGAAGGCCTTGGCGTGCCTCAGTTCGTTCAGGACGAGGGCCAGGACGAAGGGGACGGCGAAGCCGATCAGCAGGGCGAGCGCGGTGAAGGTGAGGGTGTTGCGCCAGGCCGCGCCGAACTCGGGGTCGTGCAGGACGTGGGTGAAGTTGGCGGTGCCCACCCACTGGGGTGTCTGGCCGGGGGTGTACTTCTGGAAGGCGATCACGACGGCGCGGATCGCCGGGTACCAGGAGAACAGGGCGAAGCAGATCAGGCCGCCGAGCAGGAAGGCGTAGGCGCGGGCCTGTTCGGCGAGGCGGCGCCGTCTGCGCTCCCGGGCGCGGGGCGGCGCCGGCAGGGGGTGGACGGCGACCGCCTGGGCGGGCCGCCGCTCGGCCGTCTTGGTCATGGCGGGTCAGCTCCGTGCCAGGATGCCGTCGATCTTGCCGGAGGCGTCCTCGAGGAGCTGGTCGATGTCGGCGTCCTTCTTGGTGAGGACGGCGGAGACCACGCCGTCCAGGACGGAGTAGATCTGCTGTGCGTTGGGCGGCTCGACCTTCAGCCGGAGGTTCTGGTTCCCCTCCAGGAAGGAGCGGTAGTTCTCCACGGGCACGTTGGCGTTGGCCTTCTTGACCTGCTGGTCGGTGGCGTCGGCGGCGCCGGTGAACAGGCGGGGTTCGGGCAGGCCGACGGGGGCGTCGTTCTTCTTGGCGCGGGCGTAGTCGCCGAGGAAGCCCTTGCCGGGGGTGAGGAACATGTGGTCGAGCCACTTCAGGCCGGCCCGGATCTGGGCGGGCGTGTCCTTCTTGTTGAACATGTAGCCGTCGCCGCCGACCAGGGTGCCCTTGCCGCCGGGCATGGGGGCGAGGGCGAGGTCCTTGTAGTTGCCGCCCTTCTCCTTGACCAGGATCGGGATGTTGTCCGGGGCGGAGAGGTACATGCCGAGCTTGCCGGACCCCATCATCTGCTGGGCGTCGTTGATGACGAGGAGCTGCTTGCTGCCCATGGAGTCGTCGCTCCAGCGCATGTCGTGCAGGTTCTGCAGCACGGCACGCCCCTCGGGGGTGTCGACGTTCGCCTTCTTGCCGTCGGCGCTGACGACGTCGCCGCCCTGGGAGTACAGCTCGGCGGTGAAGTGCCAGCCGCCCTGGTTCTGGGCGCTGTAGTCGGCGTAGCCGACGGTGCCGCCGCCGAGTGCGGCGATCTTCCGGGCGTCGGCGCGGACCTCCTCCCAGGTCGTCGGCGGCTTGTCGGGGTCGAGGCCGGCCTTCTGGAAGAGCTTCCTGTTGTAGATCAGGCCCATCGAGTAGCCGGTGCGCGGGATGCCGTAGATCTTGCCGTCCACGGTGTAGATGTCGCGCAGCTGCTTCTGGAGGGTGCTGTAGCTCTTCAACTCCTTGACGTACGGGGTGAGATCGGCGGCCTGGCCGGTGGAGACGACGTGCTTGACGTCGGTGAAGTAGGTGTAGAAGACGTCCTCCATCTGCCCGCCGGCCAGTTTCGCGTCGAACGTCTTGGGGTCCTCGCAGGGGAACGCGTCGTGCGTGACGACGTCGATGTCCGGATGCTGCTTCTCGAAGGACGCCACGTCCTCCTCGAAGAACTTCCGGTCGGTCCTCGCGCTCTTGGGCGGCTCGCAGTTGACCGTGATGCGGGTCTTGCCGTTCGCGGACGCGTCGTCGTCGGAACCGCACGACGTCACGGCGAGGGCAAGGGAGCAGACGCCGATCGCGGCGACGGCATGGCGGAACCCGGTGCTTCTCATCGGTGGACCCCTCTGGACAGGAGCGGTGGGCGTCGCACACTCAAGCACCGGGAACAGCAGCGCGCAAGATGTCGCGTAGAAACTGAAATTATTTGACAGTGCACCGGCTCCCTGGGGCGGACCCGGAGGCCCCGGCCCGTCAGGGACGCGGGGCCTGCGCGGTGGAGCCGCGGACCACCAGCTCCGGCTCGAACAGAAGCTCGTCGGCGGGGACGGCGCTGCCGCCGATCTGCGCGTTGAGCAGTTCCACGGCCGCCTTGCCCATGGACTCGATGGGCTGGCGGACGGTGGTCAGGGGCGGCTCCGTGCAGTTCATCAGCGCCGAGTCGTCGTAGCCCACGACGGAGATCCGGGAGGGGACGTCGAGTCCGCGGCGGCGCGCGGCGCGCACGACGCCCAGGGCGAGCGGGTCGCTGGCGCAGATGAACCCGGTGACGCCCCGGTCGATGAGCTTGGCCGCCGCGGCGTGGCCGCCCTCGATGGAGAAGATGGCGCGGGCGACGAACTCGTCGGGCAGCTCGGCGCCGAACGCGCGGGCCGCCGCCAGTTTGCGGGCCGAGGGCACGTGGTCGCCGGGCCCGAGGACGAGGCCGATCCGCTCGTGCCCCAGGGAGACCAGGTGCCGCCAGGCCTGTTCCACGGCCACCGCGTCGTCGCAGGACACCGCGGGGAAGCCGAGGTGCGCGATGCCCGCGTTGACCAGTACGACGGGGATCTTGCGGTCGGCCAGGAGCCGGTAGTGGTCGTGCGGCGCGTCCGACTGGGCGTACAGGCCGCCGGCGAAGACGACCCCGGAGACCTGCTGCTGGAGCAGCAGCTCGACGTAGTCGGCCTCGGACACCCCGCCCTTGGTCTGGGTGCACAGCACCGGGGTCAGGCCGAGCTGGGCCAGGGCGCCGCCGATGACCTCGGCGAAGGCGGGGAAGATGGGGTTCTGCAGCTCGGGCAGGACCAGGCCGACCAGCCGGGCGCGCTCGCCGCGCAGTTGCGTGGGCCGCTCGTAGCCGAGCACGTCCAGCGCGGACAGGACCGCCTGCCGGGTGGCTTCGGAGACTCCGGGTTTGCCGTTGAGCACCCGGCTGACCGTGGCCTCGCTGACCCCGACCTTCTTCGCCACTTCCGCAAGTCGTCGCGTCATGCACGCAAGCCTAGCGCAAGAAACGCAAGGCGCTTGCGTAAAGATTCCGGCCACCGGCAGGCCGGTGACGCGCGCGCCGGGGACGCCCGTCGACGCCGTGCGGACTTCCGGAGCGCGGCCGGGATGCGCCCGGGGCAGGCGACTACACGCGGCTCGTCGTCGCCGTGTCCGACGACAGCCGCTGGGCGAGGTAGATCGGCAGGACCGACAGCAGCACCAGGACGGCCGCCACGACGTTGACCACGGGGGCCTGGCGCGGCCTGGTCATGTTGCCGAAGATCCAGACCGGCAGTGTCTCGACACCGGGCCCGGCGGTGAAGGTGGTCACCACGATCTCGTCGAAGGACAGCGCGAAGGACAGCAGCGCGCCCGCGAGCACCGCCGAACGCACCAGCGGGAAGGTGACGTCGGCGAAGGCGCGGAAGGTGTGGGCGCCCAGGTCCATCGCCGCCTCCTCGTAGGAGGTGGTGGTGCGCCGCAGCCGGGCGACGACGTTGTTGAAGACGACGACGACACAGAACGTGGCGTGCCCGACGACCACGGTGAACAGCCCGAGTCCCACGCCGAGCGGCGCGAGCACCGTGGAGAAGGCGGAGTTGAGGGCGATGCCGGTGACGATGCCGGGCAGCGCGATCGGCAGGACGACGACGAAGGAGACGGCGCCGCGGCCGAAGAAGCGGTGCCGGGCCACCGCGAAGGCGATGAGCGTGCCGAGGACCAGGGCGATCGCGGTCGCGCCGAGGCCCGCCTTCACCGACACCCACAGGGCCGCGCGGGCCCCGGAGCTGTGCCACGCCGCCGCCCACCAGTGCAGGGTCAGTCCCGGGGGCGGCCAGCTCGCGCTGCGGTCGGGGTTGAAGGAGTTGACGAGGACCAGCAGCAGCGGGACGTAGATGACCGCGAAGCCGAGCCCGGCGGCGGCGCGGAGCGCGATGCGCGCCCGGCGGGAGAGCTGCATGACGTGGGAACACCCCCTGGGACGGCGGTTCACAGACTGCTGAGGGCACCGGTGCGGCGCATCGCGAGCAGGTAGAGGACGATGACGACCACGGGGACGGTGCCCAGCGCGGCCGCCATGGGCAGGTCGAGTTCGATGTCGGAGTAGACGAGATTGCCGATCAGCTGGGTCTTGCCGCCGACGATCTGCACGGTGATGTAGTCGCCGAGGCTGAGCGAGAAGGTGAAGACCGATCCGGCGGCGACCGACGGCAGCACCATGGGCAGCACCACCGACCGGAAGGTCCTGGAGGGCCGGGCGCCGAGGTCGGCCGAGGCGTCGAGCAGGCCCGCGGGCAGCCGCTCCAGGGCGGTGTGCACGGGCAGGATCATGTACGGCAGCCACAGGTAGGTCAGGGTCAGCACCGTGGCGGGCAGCCCGAACCCGGGGCCGGTCAGCCCGAACGGCTCCAGCACCCAGTCGGCGAGGCCGCCCTGGGACAGGATCAGCCGCCAGGCGTACACCTTCACGAGGTAACTCGCCCACAGCGGGGTGAGGATGGCCACCACCAGCAGCGGACGCCACCGGGGCCGGGCGACGCGCGCGGTGTAGAACGCGAGCGGGAAGGCGATCACCGCGCACAGGGCGGTGACCGCGAGAGCCACGCCGATGCTGCGCACGATCACCTGCCGGTAGACCGGGGTGGTCAGCAGGGCGTGGAAGTTGTCGGCGGACCAGACCTTGACGACCGCGGAGGTGAAGGTGTCCGTCGTCCAGAAGGCGGAGACGAACAGCACGCCCAGGGAGCCGAGGTAGAGCACGGTGAGCCACAGCAGCGGGGCGGTCAGCAGCAGCGAGAGCCTGAGCCGGGGGCGGCGGTGCAGCGCCCCGGCCAGCCGCCGGGCGGCCCCCGGCCCGGCCCGGCGCGCCGCACTCTGTGCGGTGGCGGTCACGGTTCAGCCCTTGATCTCGGTCCAGGCCCGCACCCACTGGGCGTAGGGCACGCACTTCACGTCCGTACGGCCGTCCAGGCACTGCTCGATGGGGGTGTTCCAGAAGGCGATCCGCTTCCAGTACCCCGTGTCGGCGGCGTGGTAGGTGGTGCAGAATGCACGGTCGCTGGTGTGCTGGCACGCCGCGGCGTTGGCGGGTGCCTCGCCGAAGTACTCGGCTACCTGGGCGTTCACCTTCGGTGAGACGATCCAGTCGAGCCATTTGTAGGCGCAGTTGGGGTGTTTGGCCTTGGCGGAGACCATCCAGGTGTCGGACCAGCCGGTGGAGCCCTCCTTCGGGACGAGCGCCTTGACCTTCGCGCCCTCGGAGGCGGCGAGGTTGGCGATGACCTGCCAGGTGGTGCCGATCACGGAGTCGCCGCTCTTGAAGGCGGAGACCTCCTTGAGGTAGTCGCCCCAGTACTCGCCGACGCCGGCGTTCTGCTTCTTCAGCAGCGCCACGGCGGCGTCGAACTGCTTCTGGTCCAGGGCGTAGGGGTCCTTGATCTTCAGCTCGGGCCGGGTGGCCTTGAGGTAGAGGGCGGCGTCGGCGATGTAGATGGGCGAGTCGTAGGCGGTGACGTGCCCCTTGTAGGCCGCAGCGCCGTCGAAGACGGCCGACCACGAGGTGGGGGCGGGCTTCACCTTGTCCGTGTTGTACATGAGCAGGTTGGCGCCCCGGCCGTGCGGGATGCCGTACGCCTTGCCCTTGACGGAGTTCCAGGGCTGCATCTTCAGGTCGGGGAAGATGCCGCTGTAGTTGGGCACGAGCGCGGTGTTGACGGGGGCGGCGTCGCCGGAGGCGATCAGGCGCAGGGAGGCGTCCCCGGAGGCCGAGACGGCGTCGTACTGGCCCGTCTTCATCAGTTTGACCATCTCGTCGGAACTGGCGGCCACCTTGGAGCGGACCTGGCAGCCGGTCTGCTTCTCGAAGCCGCTGACCCAGTCGGCCTTCGGGTCGTTCGAGCCGTCCTCGACGTACCCGGCCCAGGCGATCAGGTCGACCTGGCCCTCGGTGCGGCCCAGGTGGGCGGGTGCCTCGAGGTCGGGCGGGTTCAGACCGCCGCCGGAGGAGCCGCCTTCGCCGGAGGAGCCGCAGGCCGTTGCGGCCAGCAGGGTCGCGGCGGCGGCCGTGGCGAGCAGGGTTCGGGCGGGTCGCATGACGTGCCTCCCAGGGGACGGGAACGGTTCAGAGGGCGCCGGGGACCTGGACGGTGTGCCGGCGGTGCCAGGACAGGCGGACCCTGGTGCCGCGGTAGGCGGCGACGTCCTCGGCGGAGGACTCCAGGTTCTGCTGGAGTGCGGTGAGCCGGCCGCCGGCGTCGAGGTCGACCAGGAAACGGGTGGAGTCGCCGAGGTAGACGACCTCGGCGACGGTCCCTGTGGCGGTCGCGTGTGCGGGGTCGTCCGCGAGGGCGGCCTCCTTGTGCACGCGGATCTTCTCCGGCCGGATGCTGTGGACGCCGCCGGAGCCGAGGATCCGCCGGGCGGACTCGCCCTGGAGCAGGTTGGAGGTGCCGACGAAGGAGGCGACGAAGGCGGTCGCCGGCCGCTCGTAGATCTCGGCGGGGGTGCCGACCTGTTCGACGCGGCCCTCGCGGAAGACGGCGATGCGGTCGCTCATCGTCAGCGCCTCCTGCTGGTCGTGGGTGACCAGGACGAAGGTGATGCCGACGTCGCGCTGGAGCGTCTTGAGTTCGACCTGCATCCGCTCGCGCAGCTTCAGGTCGAGAGCGCCGAGCGGTTCGTCGAGCAGCAGCACGCGGGGGCGGCCGACCAGGGCCCGGGCGAGGGCCACCCGCTGGCGCTGGCCGCCGGACAGGGCCGCCGGGCGCCGCTTGCCGTAACCGTCCAGACCGACCTCGGCGAGCGCCTCGCGGGCCCGCACCAGCCGCTCCGCCTTGGGCACCTTGCGGACCTTGAGGCCGTAGGCGACGTTCTGTTCGACCGTCATGTGCGGGAAGAGGGCGTAGTCCTGGAAGACGGTGTGGACGTCGCGTTCGAAGGGGGCGAGGTTGGTGACGTCCCGTCCGCCGAGCGCGACACTGCCGCCGGTGGGCGTCTCGAAACCGGCGATCAGGCGCAGGACGGTGGTCTTGCCCGAGCCCGAGGGGCCGAGCAGGGAGAAGAACTCCCCGTCCCCCACCTCCAGATCGACCCCGGCCACCGCGGTCGTCTCGCCGAACGTCTTGCGCAGGCCCTGCAGCCGGATCGCGCTTCCCTCCATGGGGGAACCTTTCTGGCGCTCACGAACGTTGCACGGAAACATATGAAGTCATAGTTCAAAGCTCAAGACCGCCTCCGGGCAAAGCTTGGGTCAACGGGCGAGGTGGTGGCCTTGGAACAGCACGTGGGGGCGCACGCGGCGGTGTTCGCGCCGGTGGAGAGCCGGGCGCGGGTGGAGACGGTGGTCCGCAGGATCGGCGACGCCATAGAGCTGGGGCTGCTGGCCGACGGGGAGCAGCTGCCCGGCGAGAGCGTCCTGGCGGGCCGGCTCGGGGTGTCCACGGTGACGCTGCGGGAGGCGCTGATGGCGCTGCGGCAGCAGGGCCTGGTGACCACCCGGCGCGGTCGCGGCGGCGGCAGCTTCGTCTCCCGGCCCGAACGTCCCGGCGCCCAGCGGCTGCGGGCCCGGCTGAGCGGCTGGAGCACCGAGGAGCTGCGCGACCTCGGGGACCACTGGGCCGCCCTGTCGGGCACCTCGGCCCGGCTCGCCGCCCAGCGCACGGCGCCGGAGGACCTGACGCCCCTGCACCGCTCGGTCGAGGAGCTGATGTCCGCGGCCGAGGCGGCGACACGCAGCCGGGTGTACGGCCGTTTCCACATCGAACTGGCGGCCGCGGCCCAGTCCGCCCGGCTCACCCGCGAGCAGGTCGCGCTCCAGCGGGAGATAGGCGCGCTGCTGTGCCTCGTGTTGGACGACGACGAATATCGTGAAGAAGTCGCGGTTCGCCATCGCCGTCTGGTCCGTGCCGTGCAGGATGGCGCCGGTGAGGCCGCCGGCAGGTCGGCCGAGCGGTGCGTCCGGGAGTCGGCGGCGCGGCTGATCGCGCTGCGGCTGGCTCGCTGAGCGCTGCCCGGCGCCGCCGGTGGCCGGTCCTGTCCGCTGGAGGGCGCCATGAGCAGGGGTCCAGGGCTCGCCGTGGCGACGGCGGCCGACGGCAGCCGCGCCGAGGAGCGCGTCGCCGCGCTGGTGGGCCGCGCCCTGGAGGCGGTGTTCGAGGCGGTCGCAGAGACCCGCGCCGACGCGGCGGGGCTGCTGGGGCGCCTGCGGGAGCGGGGGCGGCGGCCGGTCAGCGCGGACCTCGCCGCGCTGCGGCCCGCGCTGCACCAGCGGCTGGGCCGCGCCGGGCTGGTGTCCGGCGTGGGCTTCATCGCCGCCCCCGGACTCCTGGCCGACGTACCGGGGTGGCTGGAGTGGTGGCAGCGCACCGCGGAGGGCGGGGTGCGGCCGCTGCTCGTGGACCTGGACCCTGACCGGTCGGCGTACGCGGACTACACGCACTGGGACTGGTTCGCGCTCCCGCGCGACACCGGCCTGCGGGCCGTGGCGGGACCCTACGTCGACTACCTCTGCTCGGACGAGTACAGCCTGACGCTGTCCACCCCGGTGCGGGTGGGGGGCGGCTTCGCCGGGGTGGCCGCGGCGGACGTGTACCTGCGGCACTTCGAGGCGGCGGTGCTGCCGCTGCTGCGCCGCCTCCCCCGCGCCGCGCACCTGGTGAACGCGCGCGGGCGGGTGGCCGCCTCCGCGGATCCGGCGCATCTGGCCGGATCCCTCACCCGGGGCCCGGACTTCGCGGCGGTGATCGAGGGCGCGCACGGCGTCGGCCACGGCGGCCTGCGGCTGGTGCCGTGCCGGGGCGTGCCGCTCGTCCTCGTGGTGAGCGGACGGCAGGCGGGCGGGGGCGGGTGCGCGCAGGGCGGCGGCCCGGGCCGCCCGGCGCCGTCGGCGACCTGAACGCCGACGGTGCCGGGTCAGGCCTCGGAGTCCGGGACCACGCTGAGGTGACCGGACGGACGGCGGGCACGGCGCGGTCCGCGCGCGGCCGGAGCGGTACGGCGCGCGTCGCGCAGCACCAGGGTGAGCCGGGTGTACCCGAGGTCCCGCAGGGTCTCGGGGGTCTCCTCGACCACCCGGCAGTCGGTGGTGCCCCAGCGGGGGTCGGGGTGCAGCAGCGGGCGGACGGCGCCGTCGGAGCGGGTGGCCGCGGGGCCGGCCGCGCGGATCCAGTGCGGCAGGCCGTGCCGGTAGGCGGCCTCCATGATGGGGTCCTGGGCGATGTCCCGGCGGATGGCCTGCAGTCCGTGGTCGGGGCCGCGGCGCTCCACGGCGGCCGCGAACTGCGCCAGCATCGGCAGGCACCAGCGGGCCTCGTGGTCGCCGAGGACCGTGCCGGCGTCCGGGTGGAAGAGGACGAAACGCAGGAAGTTGTCGCCCGGCATGGCCGACGGGTGCGGGCCGACGCCCCGGAAGAGCGAGGTGTAGGCGCTGTTGGTGAGGATCACGTCCCAGCGGTGGTCGACGACGAAGGACGGGAAGGAGACGGCCTCCAGGAGCGCGGCGTAGTCCTGCAGGTAGGCCTGCGCCTCGGGACGGACGGGAACGGACCGCGGCGCCGGCCGCTGCCCTCCTGCCTGAAATGCCATCGGGAGGTCACCCCTCTTGCCTCTGCGGCCTTCACGCGGCGCCTTGATCCTGCTGCTCAGCGGCATGCCATGTCAACTATCGTGGCATTTCATGACGGTTGACGGCTGGAATTGGCCACAGTTGTGGCGAGACCTGGATGCGGGTTCGGGCGACGGGCTACTCTCCGGGAAGTTCACGGCACCCCGCCCCGTGAGAAGCCTGTGAGAGACGTAGGAGATCTGTCGGTGACGGACGGCATCGAGGATCCGGGCACCACGGCGTCGGTCGTACTGCCGGCGGTGGTCACGCGTGTCACCGCGCTCGCCGACCGGCTCGGCGTACCCCAGGCGGAGGTCTTCGCCATCGACCGCCTCTCCACGGCCTGCGGCGTGCCCCCGGACGTGGTCAAGGCTCTGCTGAGCGGGCGCAACGCGGGTGAACCGGACGTGCAGGCGCGGTTCCTGCAACGGCTCGACCTGCTGCGCCGCACCCGGCTCAAACCGAACGGCCGGCGCTACACGCAGCAGGAGATCGCGGACGGCGCGGGCATGTCCCGCCAGCAGGCGGGCGCCCTCATCAACGGCGACCGGCGCCCCACCATGGAGCACTGCGACGCCCTCCAGCGGTTCTTCCGCGTCCACGCGGGGTTCCTCACCGCGGAGGACCCCGAAGCGCTCGCGAGCGCCCTGCAGCGCACCGAGCAGGAGTTGCTGCAACGCCTCGCCGACCGCGAACGGGAGGCGGCGGCCGCCGGCGGCGACGCGCTGGAGCGGCTGCTGCAGAACCACGGTGTCCGCGGCATCGCCTGGCGCGCCGCCCAACTGCCCACGGACCAGCACCGGGACAAGGTCGCCGAGTGGCTGGACATGCTCCTGGAGAGCGTCAAACGGCCCGAGGAGTGATCCCGCGCACCGCCTCGGTGCGGGTCATGCGCAGCCACGGCCGCGGCGCCCTGGCGATGGGGCGGCGCCCTTGCGGCGGGCGCCCGCGACGGCCGTGCGAGCAGGGGTCTCGCTGCGCTGAGTGGGCGAACCGGCGCTCGGCACGGGGGCATTGTCAGTGGGGGACGGCAAGCTGGAGGAGCGCCGCCGTTGTACGCAGGCGTACCGCGCCGCCCGGGCGACCGGGGGCGTGCGTGACCGTGTGCCGCCGAAACCGGGGAGAGCGTCCCATGCCGACCGCCGTCCTGACCGATCACGAACGCACCGCCGTCCAGGCGTACCTGCGGCTGCTGCACACCGTGCGCGCCGCCTTCGACGGGCCACCGGCCGCCGGACGGCCGCCTCTTGTCCCGCCCGCGGTCCTCGCCGAGGCGGAACAGGCCCTGTCCCGCGCCGGTCTCGCGGGCAACGAGGAGGAGTTCTTCCGGCTGCTGCACGAGTGGTGCCCACCGGTGCCGTGACCGGCCGCGAGGGGCCCTGGCCGGTCCCGCTCGGAGGGCGCCCCGCTCCCGGACGGCGCGGGCGCCCGGGCGCGGGCGCTCGCGGGGCGCGGGCGCTCGCGGGGCGCGGGCCGCCGGGGGCGGGCAGGACGCGGGCCAGGCGCGGTGCGCAAGCCGGGCCGGGGCGCGACCCCGGCAGGGCGGTGCGCAGGCCGGGCAGGGCGGCGCGCAAGCCGCGTAGGGGACCAGACCGGGCGCAAGCGGGACCGGGCGCAGGCCGTACGCAAGCCGGGCTGGGCACAAGCCGGGCCGCGCGCACGCCACCCGGGTGCCTTCGTGCCGGTCGGCGCGCCCCGGTCCGGGGCTCCGCCGGGGTTTCAGAGGGCCGGTACCGTCACCGCCGTCGCCAGCAGGCCCGCCCGTACGGTCCAGCGGCCGTCGAAACGGGTGAGGCGGTGCTCGCCCAGCAGCGGGCCCGGGACCAGGAGCCGGGCCTGGAAAGAGCCGGTGTGCGGGGTGCCGCCGTCCGTGCGGAGGTCCACGTCGGCCTCCTGGAAGTCCAGCCACGCGCCGGTCAGCGGGAACCACGCCTTGTACACGGACTCCTTGGCGCTGAACAGCAGCCGGGGCCAGTGGATGTCGGGCCGCCGGCCGCCCAGCAGATCCAGCCGGCGCCTCTCGTCGGGCAGCGTGACGGCGGGCAGGACCTCTTCCGGGAGCGCCGCGTGCGGCTCGGCGTCGATGCCCAGGGAGGCCACGTCGGTGGCCCGGGCCAGCGCGGCGGCGTAGTAGCCGTCGCAGTGGGTCATGCTGCCGACCAGTCCCGCCGGCCAGCGCGGGGCGCCCCGCTCACCGGGCAGGACGGGCTGCCGCGGGACGCCGAGCTTCTCCATGGCGCGGCGCGCGCACTCCCGCACGGCGGCGAACTCGCGGCGCCGCTTGGCGACCGCGCGCACCACGACCGCCTGCTCCTCGGGGTAGAGCGCGGCGCGGCCGGCTTCCTCGGCGCCGTACGTCTCCACCGCCACCACCGCGCCCGGCAGCAGCTCATCGATCACCGGTCGTGTCCTCCATCGGCAGTACGCGGCGCAGCCGGCCCGGGGGTCCGGGGCGCTGGCGCCACTCGCGGGGGTATCCCACCGACACCTCCTCGAAACGGACGCCCTCGTGCCAGGTGGTCCGCGGTATGTGGAGGTGCCCGTAGACCATGGCGGTCGCACGGAACCTGCGGTGCCAGTCGGCGGTCAGCCGGGTGCCGCACCACATGGCGAACTCGGGGTACCGGAGCACGTCCATCGGATGGCGGTCCAGCGGGTAGTGGTTGACGAGCACGGTGGGCAGGTCCTCGGGCAGCGCGCCGAGCCGCCGCTCGGTCTCGGCGACCCGCGCCCGGCACCAGGCCTCCCGGCTCGGGTAGGGGTCGGGGTGCAGCAGGTACTCGTCGTTGCAGACGATGCCGGTGCCGTGCGCGTAGGCGAGGCCCTCCTCCTTGGTGGCGCAGCCCTTCGGCAGGAACGAGTAGTCGTACAGGAGGAACAGCGGTGCCACGGCCACCGGGCCGCCGGGTCCGGACCAGAGGGGGTAGGGGTCCTCGGGTGTCGTCACGTCCAGTTCGCGGCACAGGCCGACCAGGTGCTCGTAGCGGGCGGTCCCGCGCAGGGTGACGACGTCGCGCGGGTGGGTCCACAGTTCGTGGTTGCCGGGCGCCCAGATCACCTTGCGGAAGCGGCTCGCGAGCGTCTTCAGGGCCCAGCGGATGTCGGTGACGGTCTCCGCGACGTCTCCCGCGACGATCAGCCAGTCGTCCTCCGAGCCCGGCACGGTCCGTTCGACCAGGGCCCGGTTCTCGCGGTAGCCGATGTGCAGGTCGCTGACGGCGAGCAGCCGCCCGGAACCACCGCTCGTCGCCGTCACCTCGTGCCCCCCGTCAGCCACTCGACGCGCACCACCACAGCACACCCGGCCGCCTACGGACAAGGAGGGGTCCGGTATCCGGCCACCGCCGTGGCCGGATCCGGCGTACGCGCACGACGGACCGTCACCTTCGCGGCCCCGGTGACCCCCACATTCCTCCTCCGGAGTTTTCCCCCGGATTTTTTTTCTCCGTGGGTGTATCAGGCCTCGCGTCAGCGACTCTCAAGGGTGGGGGACGCGGGGAACACGGGGGAACCGCGGGGGAACCACGGGGGACGGGGGGCGGGGCGGTCGGTCGCCGGACGGGGGAGCGGCCGACCGCCCCGGCGCGTGGTCCGCGCCCGGCTACGCCAGGTAGGCCAGGCCCGGGTGGACGCGGACGTACTCCTCGACCAGGGTGCGGGCCACGGTCACGGAGTCGACCAGCGGGTGCAGGGCGAAGGCCTTCACCGCCGTCGCGCGCGAGCCGGAGTCGGCCGCGGCGAGCACCTCGCGCTCGACCGCCTTGACCGCGCACACCAGTCCGGTGGCATGGCCGGGCAGCGGCTCGGCCGCCACCGGGTGCGCGCCGTTGGCGTCGACCAGGCAGGGCACCTCGATCACCGCCTCGGAGTCCAGCGCCGCCAGCGTGCCGCGGTTGCGGACGTTGAGGATGAGGGTGGTGCGTTCGTCGCGGGCGACGGCCCGCATCAGGGCGAGGGCGACCTTCTCGTAGCCGCCGGAGAGGTCGTCGGCCTCCCGCTCGCCCGCCCCGGCGGCCTCCCTGTTCTCCGCCATGTAGGTGGCCTCGCGCTCGGCGCGGGTCCGGTTCCAGGCGTCCAGCGCAGGGGCGTCCGGGGCGCGCAGCTCCTCGTAGAACCGGGCCTGCTGCTCGTGCAGGAAGGCCCCGCGCGTCCGCTCCGCGCGCTGGTAGGCGTGCACGGCCTCGCGGCCGAAGTAGTAGTAGTGCAGGTACTCGTTGGGGATCGCGCCCAGCGACCGCAGCCATTCGGCGCCGAAGAGCCGGCCCTCCTCGAAGGAGCCGAGCAGGCCGGGATCGGCGAGCAGGCGCGGGAGTTCGTCCCGGCCCGCGACCCGCAGACCGCGCACCCAGCCGAGGTGGTTGAGCCCGACGTAGTCGATCCACGCCTCACGCGGGTCCGCGCCGAGCACCCGGGCGATACGGCGGCCGAGGCCGACCGGTGAGTCGCAGATGCCGATGACCCGGTCGCCGAGGTGGCGGGACATGGCCTCGGTGACGAGTCCGGCCGGGTTGGTGAAGTTGATGACCCAGGCGTCGGGTGCCAGGCGGCCCACCCGCCGGGCGATGTCGACGGCGACGGGCACGGTGCGCAGCCCGTAGGCGATCCCGCCCGCGCCGACGGTCTCCTGGCCGAGCACGCCCTGCGCGAGCGCCACCCGTTCGTCGTTCGCCCGCCCTCGCAGACCGCCCACCCGGATCGCCGAGAACACGAAGTCCGCGCCGCGCAGCGCCTCGTCCAGGTCGGTGGTGGCCCGCACCCGGGGGGCGTCGGGCACCGCGGCGGCCTGCTCGGCCAGCACCCGGGTGATCGCGGACAGCCGTCCGGCGTCGAGATCGTGCAGCACGACCTCGGTGACCCGGCCCTCGGCCCGGTCCGCGAGCAGCGCCCCGTACACGAGCGGCACCCGGAACCCGCCGCCGCCCAGAATCGTCAGCCTCACCCTCGCACCTCTCCGCCACGGCCCTGCCCGGCCGCCGTGTCCACCACCCGGCCGGTGCCCGCACCTCACGCACCCTACTCGGCGCCCGCCGGCCGCCCGCGAACCCCGGCCGCCCCGGCCCGGCCGCCCCCCAGCCCCCGCGCGCCGGTCTCCCGCCGTGCGCGGGCCGGAAACCGCTGACCCCGTGCCAGATACGTGATTCCATTCGAATCCCCACCCCCTAGGTATCGGGCAGGAACCTGATGAGACGTCAACTGTTCGCCCTGGCCGTCCTCTCAGCGGCCGTCACGCTCGGTGCGGCGACCTCCGCGGCGGCGGCCGGACCGGCCTGGCAGGAGACCGGCACCTCGCACGTCGACTCGCTGAGCGGCAGTCAGGGACTCGCGAGCCGCGCGGACGGCTCGCTGGTGTACCGGGGCCTCGCCTCGGTACCGCTGGACCTGCGCGTCAAGGGCTGGAACCACGTCGGCGACCCGGACATAGCGCAGGGCGACGTCTTCGACGCCTACCAGGGCGCGGACTCGGCGACGTCCAAGATGTTCGCCGTGACCACCCCGGACGGCAAGCGCTACGAGTACGTCCACCCCCTCGACGCGGGCGAGAAGGTGAACAACTCCTTCGCCGCCGTCTCACCCGACGGACAGTGGCTGGTGTCGGGCGAGTGGGGCGACCAGAACCGGCTCCAGGTGTTCCCCGCCCCGCTGCTCAACCCCTCCACCCCGCGCACCGGCGGCACGCTGCCGCAGGCCCCGCAGATCAGCCTCGACAAGCCCGTACGGGACATCCAGGGCTGCGACTTCGTCGACGACACCCGGCTGCTGTGCGCGTCGGACGACGGTTCGAGGACGCTGTTCCCCGAGGACCGGCCGCTGCTCCAGGTGGACCTGGAGCACAGACTGGACGGCGGGCCGGTGACCGGGCACGTCTCCAGCCTCTTCGCGCTGCCCCAGCGCAGCGTCTGCTCCGGCACGTTCGAGGCGGAGGGCATCGACTACGACGCCTCCCGCGGCACCCTGCGTACGGAGGTCGTCCCGCCGAGCGTGTGCAAGGTGGCGACGACGGTGTACACGTACCGCCTCGGATAGACGGACCGGCGGACCCACCGGACGGCGGCGGCACAGGACCCGCCGCCGTCCGCGTCTCCGGGCGCGGGCGCGGTCGCGTCCGGGCAGGGGTGTCCAGGCGCAGGGCGAGCGCGAACGAACCCGCACGAGGGCGCGTCCGAGACCGGGCCCGGTGGCGCGAGGGAACCCGCAGCAGGCGTGTCCTTCAGCGCAGGCGCCCTCACTCGCGCCGGGCACGGACGTACTCCCCCGGCCCTCACCCGACGCCCGACGCCCGGCCGCCACCTTCCCCAGCCCCACCGGCCCCTCGCCCCCGGACGACCCGGATTCTCCCCGCTCCTCCCCCTTCTCCCCCTTCATCGGCTGAACTCCCCTGCCTCCGCGCGACTTTCTTTGCTTCAACTCTTGACGACCGGGGTGGCCGAGAGCACATTGGCGGCGCACCCACCGCTTGAGAGCGCTCTCAGAACGTCCGTTCCCACCGACTCCCCACCCGTGAGGCTCCCATGAGCGATCCTTCCGGCACCGTCGCCGGCGCCCCCGTCGGCACCCCCCGCGGACGGCGGCGCTCCGCGCGCCGCGCCCTCGTCGCGGTCCTCGGCACGCTCGGCCTGGCAGCGGCGCTCGCCACCGCGGCGACCCTCCCCGCGGACGCCTCGGCGCCCGCTCCCCCCTCCGGCTGGACGCAGGTCTTCCTCGACGACTTCAACGGCGCCGCCGGCTCCGGTGTCGACACCGCCGACTGGCAGTACGACACCGGGACGTCGTACCCGGGCGGTGCGGCCAACTGGGGCACCGGCGAGGTCGAGTCGATGACCTCGTCCACCAGCAACGTCGCGCTCGACGGCAGCGGCAACCTGCTCATCACCCCGCGCCGGGACGCCTCCGGCCACTGGACCTCGGGCCGGATCGAGACCACCCGCACCGACTTCCAGCCCCCGGCCGGCGGCAAGCTGCGCGTGCAGTCCCGCATCCAGCTGCCGAACGTCACCGGCGCGGCCGCCAAGGGCTACTGGCCGGCCTTCTGGATGCTGGGCTCGCCCTTCCGCGGCAACTACTGGAACTGGCCCGGCGTCGGCGAGCTGGACATCATGGAGAACGTGCAGGGACTCAACACCGACTGGGCGACGATGCACTGCGGCACCAGCCCGGGCGGCCCCTGCAACGAGACGACCGGCATCGGCGGTTCCACCGCCTGCCCCGGCGCCACCTGCCAGTCCGGCTTCCACACGTACGCGATGGAGTGGGACCGCTCCACCAGCCCCGAGCAGATCCGCTTCTCCGTCGACAACGTCACCTTCCACACCGTGAGGGCCGATCAGGTCGACGCGACGACCTGGGCGAACGCCACGAACCACGGCTTCTTCGTCATCCTGAACGTGGCCATGGGCGGCGGCTTCCCCGGCGCGTTCGGCGGCGGTCCGGACAGCGGTACCGAGCCCGGCCACTCCATGGTGGTGGACTACGTGCAGGTGCTGCGCTCCTCGGGCGGCGGGGACGGCGGCACCACTCCCCCGCCCACCGGCAACCGCGACGCCTACAGCCCCGTACAGGCCGAGTCGTACGACGGCCAGAGCGGGGTGAACACCGAGGCGACCACCGACTCCGGCGGCGGCCAGGACATCGGGTCGATCGCCAACGGCGACTGGGCCCTCTACAAGGGCGTCAACTTCGGTTCGAACGCGGCCAGGCAGTTCTACGCGCGGGTCGCGAGCGGGGCCGCGGGCGGCGTCAGCGGTCTGGTCGAGGTACGCCTGGACAGCCGGAGCAGCGCGCCGGTGGGGAGTTTCGCGGTGGCGAACACCGGGGGCTGGCAGTCGTGGCGGACGGTGCCGGCGAACATCGGCGCGGTGACCGGCACGCACGACGTCTACCTCACCTTCACCAGTGGCCAGCCGGCCGACTTCGTGAACGTCAACTGGTTCGACTTCGGCCACTGAGCGCCGTCGCGCACCGCGGCTTTCGCCGGGGCCCCGCACAGCCGTGCGGGGCCCCGGCCCGTTCCGGCACGGGCTCCGTCGCCCGGATCGGCTTCCGGCACGGGTTCCGTCGCCCGGGTCAGCGCAGTTCGGCCCGGAAGGCCACGGGAGTCTGGCCCGTGTGCAGATGGAAGAACTTCGAGAAGTTGGCCGCGTCCGGGAAGCCCACCGCGGCGCCGACGCGGCCGATGGGGAGCCCGGTGTGCGCGAGGAGGCGCTTGGCCTCCAGGATCACCCGCTTGTCGATGAAGCCCTTGGGGGTCTCCCCGGTGGCGGCCCGCACGGCGCGCACGAGGGTGCGGCGGGAGTAGCCGAGGGCGTCGGCGTAGGCGCTGACGCTGTGGTTGGTGGTGAAGCCCTGCTCGACCGCGTCGCGGAACAGGGTGAAGGTGGTGTCGGCCTGCTGCCGCGCGGCCTCCGCCGAACTGGCCGCGAGATGGGCCAGGCGGAGCAGGAACGCGGTCAGCGAGTGCCGCAGCACCGCGGTGTGCAGGCTCAGCGGCAGGGTGGTGGTGTCCTCGTACTCGCGGCGCAGTTGGGCGAGCGCCGCCTTCAGCGCCTCGCGTCGGGCCGCGTCCGGGTGCAGCAGCGGCGGCAGGTCGTAGCGGTACAGGCCGGTGGCCTCGACGGTGGCACGGGGCAGGAAGCCGGGCTGCATGGTGAGGACGGTTCCGCGGTACTCGTCCGTGCGGGAGAAGCGATGGGCCTGTCCGGGGCGGATCCACAGCACGTCACCGGCGGCCGCCTGGTACTCGGCGAAGTCGACCATGTGCCGGACGGGGCCGTCGTCGAAGAGCATGACGACGTGGAAGTCGATGCGGTGGACACGGTGGAGAGGAGCCTCGGAGTGCCAGGTGTGCCCGGCGCCCATGGGGCCGATCTGCAGTCCGACGCCGCCGAGGCTGAGGTCGACCGGGAAGGGGAAGGTCCGGATCCCCTCGTCCGCCCCCGCACCGCCTCCCCCGGTGCCAGTGCCTGCGCCTGTGCCAGTGCCTGCGTCTCCGCCCGCGCCCGCACCGGTGTCCCCGCCGCTCCCGGCACTTCTTCCCGCGCCCCCCGCGCCCTGGGTGCCCTCGGCGCCCTCATGGGTGATTACGTCCGCCATGTCCTTCTCGTACCGCCTTGACCGCCCCTCGGGCGGGCCGAGTGATCCAACCGTGTCCCACTTTCACCACAGGCTGACACACAGAGACCTTCCGGCAAAAAAGTCTGACTTTTAAGTTCGAACACGTCCGGCAGCAATCCAGCTTCTTCCGAGGACTTCTTGAAGATGAACGAGCAGACCACCGTCCCCTTCGAGTGGACCGACCTCGACCGGCGTGCCGTCGACACCGCCCGCCTGCTGGCGGCCGATGCCGTGCAGAAGGTCGGCAACGGGCACCCCGGCACCGCGATGGCGCTGGCCCCGGCCGCCTACACGATCTTTCAGAAGCTGATGCGGCACGACCCGTCCGACCCGGAGTGGACCGGCCGTGACCGTTTCGTCCTCTCCCCCGGCCACACCTCGCTGACGCTGTACACCCAGCTCTTCCTCGCGGGGTACGAGCTGGGTCTGGACGACCTGAAGGCGTTCCGCACCTACGGTTCGAAGACGCCCGGTCACCCTGAGTACGGCCACACGGCCGGTGTGGAGACCACCACCGGCCCGCTCGGGCAGGGCGCCGCGATGGCGGTCGGCATGGCGATGGCCGCCCGCTACGAGCGCGGCCTGTTCGACCCGGACGCGCCCGAGGGCACCTCGCCCTTCGACCACACCGTCTGGGCCATCGTCTCCGACGGCGACCTGGAGGAGGGCGTCTCCGCGGAGGCCTCCTCGCTGGCCGGGCACCAGAAGCTCGGCAACCTGGTCTTCCTCTACGACGACAACCACATCTCCATCGAGGGCGACACCGCCACCGCCTTCTCCGAGGACGTGCTGAAGCGCTACGAGGCCTACGGCTGGCACACCCAGCGCGTCGAGCCGGACGAGAACGGCGACATCGACGTCCACGCCCTGTACGCGGCGCTGTCGGCCGCCAGGGCCGAGACGTCCCGGCCCTCGATCGTGGCGATGCGCACGATCATCGCCTGGCCCGCCCCGAACGCGCAGAACACCGAGGCCTCGCACGGCTCGGCGCTCGGCGCCGACGAGATCGCCGCCACCAAGCGCGTCCTCGGCTTCGACCCGGAGCAGTCCTTCCAGGTGGAGGAGGCCGTCCTCGCGCACACCCGGCGGGCCCTTGACCGGGGCGCCGAGGCGCACGCCGCCTGGGACAAGCAGCTCGACAAGTGGCGCGGCGCCCAGCCGGAGCGGGCCGCGCTGCTCGACCGGATCGTGGCCGGCAAGCTGCCCGAGAACTGGCAGGACGCGCTGCCCGTGTTCGAGGAGGGCAAGTCCCTCGCCACCCGCGCGGCCTCCGGCAAGGTGCTCCAGGCCCTCGGCGACGTGCTGCCCGAGCTGTGGGGCGGCTCCGCCGACCTGGCCGGCTCGAACAACACCACGATCGACAAGACGTCGTCGTTCCTGCCCGCGGGCAACCCGCTGCCGGAGGCGAGCCCCTACGGCCGCACCGTCCACTTCGGCATCCGCGAGTTCTCCATGGCCGCGGAGATGAACGGCATCGCCCTGCACGGCAACACCCGCATCTACGGCGGCACCTTCCTGGTGTTCTCCGACTACATGCGCAACGCGGTGCGCCTGTCGGCGCTGATGCAGCTGCCGGTGACGTACGTGTGGACGCACGACTCCATCGGCCTGGGCGAGGACGGCCCCACCCACCAGCCGGTCGAGCACCTCGCCTCGCTGCGCGCCATCCCCGGCCTGAACGTGGTCCGCCCCGCCGACGCCAACGAGACCGCCATCGCCTGGACCGAGATCCTGGAGCGGCACGCCACCCGCCCGGCCCCGCACGGCCTGGTGCTCACCCGCCAGGGTGTGCCGACGTACGCGCCGAACCCGGACGCGGCCAAGGGCGGCTACGTCCTGAAGGAGGCCTCCACCGGCACCCCGGAGGTGATCCTGATCGCCACCGGCTCCGAGGTGCAGCTCGCCGTGGCCGCCCGCGAGACGCTGGAGGCCGAGGGGACCGCCACCCGCGTGGTGTCGATGCCGTCCGTGGAGTGGTTCGAGGAGCAGCCGCGCGAGTACCGCGAGCGGGTGCTGCCGCCGTCGGTACGGGCGCGGGTCGCCGTGGAGGCCGGCATCAATCTGACGTGGTACCGCTTCACAGGTGACGCAGGGCGCATCGTCTCCCTCGAACACTTCGGTGCCTCCGCCGATGCCGCGACCCTGTTCGCCGAGTACGGCTTCACCCCCGAGAACGTCGCCGCAGCGGCCCGCGCCTCGCTGGCCGCCGCGCGCGCATGATCCGCACGCAACAAGGAAGATGATCACTGTGAGCGAAGCAACCGCGACCGCCGGAGCGCTGGGGCGCCTGTCCGAGCAGGGCGTGTCGATCTGGCTGGACGACCTGTCGCGGCGCCGGATCGACTCCGGCAACCTGGCCGGGCTGCTGGAGGACAAGCACGTGGTGGGCGTCACCACGAACCCGTCGATCTTCCAGGCCGCCATCGGCTCCGGCGAGGGCTACGAGGAGCAGCTCGCCGACCTGGCGGTGCGCGGCGTCACGGTCGACGAGGCCGTGCGCATGATGACCACCGCCGACGTGCGGGCCGCCGCCGACGTGCTGCGCGGGGTCTACGACACCACCGGCGGCCGGGACGGCCGGGTCTCCATCGAGGTCGACCCGCGCCTGGCCCACGACACGGCGGCGACCGTCGCCGAGGCCCGCCAGCTGGCCTGGCTGGTAAACCGCCCCAATGTGATGATCAAGATTCCCGCCACCCGTGCGGGTCTGCCGGCCATCACGGAGGTCGTCGGAGCGGGTATCAGTGTCAATGTGACGCTGATCTTCTCCCTGGAGCGCTACCGCGAGGTCATGGACGCCTACCTCGCCGGTCTGGAGAAGGCGCGTGCCGCGGGCCTGGACCTGTCGCCGATCCACTCCGTCGCCTCCTTCTTCGTCTCCCGGGTGGACTCCGAGATCGACAAGCGGCTGACCCTGCTGGGCACCGACGAGGCGCTGGCGCTCAAGGGCAGGGCGGCGCTGGCGAACGCCCGGCTGGCCTACGAGGCGTACGAGCAGGTGTTCGGTTCCGCGGACGGGGCGACCCGGCCGGGCGAGCGCTTCGCCGCGCTCGCGGAGGCGGGCGCGAACGCGCAGCGTCCCCTGTGGGCGTCGACCGGGGTGAAGGATCCGGCGTACAAGGACACCCTGTACGTGGACGAGCTGGTCGCCCCCGGCACGGTGAACACCATGCCGGAGGCCACGCTGAACGCCACCGCCGACCACGGCGAGATCACCGGGGACACGGTGACCGGCGGTTACGAGCAGGCCCGTGCGGACCTCGCGGCGGTCGGGCGGCTGGGGATCTCCTACGACGAGGTCGTCCAGCAGCTCGAGGACGAGGGTGTCGCCAAGTTCGAGACGGCCTGGCAGGACCTGCTGGACGCGGTCACGAAGTCCTTGAACAGCAAGGGAGCTGACGCGGAATGAGCAAGAAGCCCGCCGAGCCGGCGGCGAGCCCGACGCCGGACGCCGGGGCCGAGGAGCCGAGCCCCAAGGCCATGCAGTCCACCGCACCGGCCCCCGCGGCCACCGCGCCGGGGACCCCCGGGGCGAAGGCGGCGTCCGCCGCCGTGCGCGTCCCGGTCGTCCCGGCCGCCGACTGGGTGAACCCGCTGCGCGACGCGCGGGACCGCCGGCTGCCCAGGATCGCGGGCCCCTCCGGGCTCGTCATCTTCGGCGTCACCGGCGACCTGTCCCGCAAGAAGCTGATGCCGGCCGTCTACGACCTGGCCAACCGCGGCCTGCTGCCGCCGGGCTTCTCGCTGGTCGGCTTCGCCCGCCGGGACTGGGAGAACCAGGACTTCGCGCAGGTCGTGCACGACGCGGTCAAGGAGCACGCGCGCACCCCCTTCCGCGAGGAGGTCTGGCAGCAGCTCGCCGAGGGCATGCGGTTCATCCCCGGTGACTTCGACGACGACACCGCGTTCAAGCAGCTGCGCGGGGCGGTGGAGGAGCTGGACGCCTCCCGGGGCACCGGCGGCAACTTCGCCTTCTACCTCTCGGTACCGCCGAAGTTCTTCCCCAAGGTCGTGCAGCAGCTGAAGAAGCACGGTCTGGCGGAGGGCCCGGAGGGGTCCTGGCGGCGCGCGGTCATCGAGAAGCCGTTCGGCCACGACCTGGCCAGCGCCCGCGAGCTGAACCGGATCGTGCACGAGGTCTTCGACCCGGAGCAGGTCTTCCGCATCGACCACTACCTGGGCAAGGAGACCGTCCAGAACATCCTGGCGCTGCGCTTCGCCAACCAGATGTACGAGCCGATCTGGAACCGGTCGTACGTCGACCACGTGCAGATCACCATGGCCGAGGACATCGGCATCGGCGGCCGGGCCGGGTACTACGACGGCATCGGCGCCGCCCGTGACGTCATCCAGAACCACCTGCTCCAGCTGATGGCGCTCACCGCGATGGAGGAGCCCATCGCGTTCGACGCGGAGGCGCTGCTCACCGAGAAGCTGAAGGTGCTCAAGTCGGTGCGGCTGCCCGAGGACCTGGGCGCCCACACCGTGCGCGCCCAGTACGCGCAGGGCTGGCAGGGCGGCGCGAAGGTGCCCGGCTACCTCCAGGAGGAGGGCATCGACCCGCAGTCGAAGACCGACACCTACGCGGCGGTCAAGCTGGGGATCGACAACCGCCGCTGGGCCGGGGTGCCGTTCTACCTGCGCACCGGCAAGCGGCTGGGCCGCCGGGTCACCGAGATCGCGGTGGTCTTCAAGCGGGCGCCGCACTCCCCGTTCGACTCCACGGCCACCGAGGAGCTGGGCGAGAACGCCATCGTGATCCGCGTCCAGCCCGACGAGGGCATGACGGTCCGGTTCGGCTCGAAGGTGCCGGGCACCTCCATGGAGATCCGGGACGTGACGATGGACTTCGCCTACGGCGAGTCCTTCACGGAGTCCAGCCCGGAGGCGTACGAACGCCTCATCCTGGACGTGCTGCTCGGTGACGCGAACCTGTTCCCCCGTCACCAGGAAGTGGAAGAGTCCTGGAAGATCCTCGACCCGATCGAGGGCTACTGGGACGAGCACGGCAGGCCGGCCCAGTACCCGTCGGGCACCTGGGGTCCGCGGGAAGCCGACGAGATGCTCGCACGAGACGGACGGAGCTGGCGCAGGCCATGAAGATCGACCTGACCGACACCACGGCAAGCAAGATCAACAAGGCGCTGGTGCAGGGCCGCCGCGCCATCGGCACACCCGCCGTGGGCATGGTCCTGACGATGGTGATCGTCGCGGACGAGGAGAACGCCTACGACTCGATCAAGGCGGCCGAGGACGCCTCGCGCGAGCACCCCTCGCGCACCCTGGTCGTGATCAAGCGGCACGCGCGCACCCTGCGCGACCGCACCCACTCGCGGCTGGACGCCGAGGTCCGGGTCGGCTCGGAGGCCGGCACCGGCGAGACGGTGGTGCTGCGCACCTACGGCGACGTCTCCGACCACGCCGACTCGGTGGTCCTGCCGCTGCTGCTGCCGGACGCGCCGGTGGTGGTGTGGTGGCCGGTGGAGGCGCCCGACAACCCCTCCGCGGACCCGCTGGGCGCGCTGGCCCAGCGCCGGATCACCGATCTGTACGCCTTCGAGAAGCCGCTGGAGGTCCTCGAGACCCGGGCGCGCCACTACGCCCCCGGCGACACCGACCTCGCCTGGACCCGGCTCACGCTGTGGCGTTCGATGCTCGCCGCGGCGCTGGACCAGGCCCGGGTGCGGGTGACCTCGGCGGCCGTGGAGGCCGAGGCGGAGAACCCGAGCGCCGAGCTGCTGGCCCGCTGGCTGGAGGCCCGCCTCGGCGTGAGCGTGGACCGGGTCGGCAGCGCCGGCCCGTTCGTGACGGCCGTGCGCCTGGGCACCGCCGACGGCGAGATCGTCATCGACCGCCCCGAGGGACCGCTGGCCACGCTGAGCCTGCCCGGCCAGCCCTCGCGCACCCTCGCCCTCAAGGTCCGTCCCACCTCCGAACTCATCGCCGAGGAGCTGCGCCGCCTCGACGCCGACGAGATGTACGCCGTGGCCCTGCGGGGCGACGGGATCAAGGAGACCGTCTGACATGTCCGACACCCCCAAGCTGACCCGGCGTCCCGAGTGGACCGCCCTGGAGGACCACCGCGCCCAGTGGCAGCCGCACCTGCGGGAGCTGTTCGCGAAGGACCCCTCCCGCGCGGAGCGCTACACCGTGCGCGTCGGTGATCTGCGCATCGACTACTCCAAGCACCTGGTCACCGACGAGACCCTGCGGCTGCTGCGCGAACTGGCCGAGGCCACGGACGTGTTCGGGCTGCGCGACGCCATGTTCCGCGGCGAGAAGATCAACATCACCGAGAACCGGGCCGTGCTGCACACCGCGCTGCGCGCCCCGCGGGACGCGGTGATCGAGGTCGACGGCGAGAACGTGGTGCCGAAGGTGCACGCGGTCCTCGACAAGATGGCCGCCTTTGCCGAGCGGGTCCGCTCCGGTGAGTGGACCGGCCACACCGGCAAGCGCATCCGCAACATCGTCAACATCGGCATCGGCGGCTCCGACCTCGGCCCGGCGATGGCGTACGAGGTGCTGCGGTCCTACACCGACCGCGGCCTGACGGTGCGGTTCGTCTCCAACGTCGACGGCGCCGACCTGCACGAGGCGACGCGCGACCTGGACCCGGCCGAGACGCTGTTCATCGTGGCGTCCAAGACGTTCACGACGATCGAGACGATCACCAACGCGACCTCGGCGCGCGACTGGCTGCTCAGGGGCCTCGGCGGCGAGGACAAGGCGGTCGCCAAGCACTTCGTGGCGTTGTCGACGAACGCGGAGAAGGTCACCGCCTTCGGCATCGACGTCGACAACATGTTCGAGTTCTGGGACTGGGTCGGCGGCCGGTACTCGTACGACTCCGCGATCGGCCTGTCCCTGATGATCGCGATCGGCCCGGACCGCTTCCGCGAGATGCTGGACGGCTTCCGCATCGTCGACGACCACTTCCGCAACGCGCCCGCCGAGGCCAACGCCCCGCTCATCCTGGGCCTGCTCGGCATCTGGTACGGCAACTTCTTCGACGCGCAGACGCACGCGGTCCTGCCGTACTCGCACTACCTGTCGAAGTTCACCGCCTACCTCCAGCAGCTCGACATGGAGTCCAACGGCAAGTCGGTCCAGCGCGACGGCGAACCGGTCGAGTGGCAGACCGGCCCGGTGGTCTGGGGCACTCCCGGCACCAACGGACAGCACGCCTACTACCAGCTGATCCACCAGGGCACCAAGCTCATCCCGGCCGACCTGATCGGCTTCGCCAACCCGGTGGCCGAGCTGAGCGGCGAACTCAAGGCCCAGCACGACCTGCTCATGGCCAACCTGTTCGCCCAGGGCCAGGCGCTGGCCTTCGGCAAGACCGCCGACGAGGTGCGCGCCGAGGGTGTGCCCGAGGAGCAGGTCGCGCACCGCACCTTCCACGGCAACCACCCGACCACGACCCTCCTGGCCGCCGAGCTGACCCCGTCGGTCCTCGGCCAGCTGATCGCCCTCTACGAGCACAAGGTGTTCGTCCAGGGTGCCGTGTGGAACATCGACTCCTTCGACCAGTGGGGTGTCGAACTCGGCAAGGTGCTGGCCAAGCGCGTCGAGCCCGCCCTGACCGAGGGCGCCGAGGTGCCCGGTCTGGACCCGTCCACCGCCGCCCTCGTGGCCGCCTACCGCGAACTCAAGGAAGTGAGCTGACATGGCATCGATGCAGATGGGCCTCATCGGCCTCGGCAAGATGGGCGGCAACATGCGGGAACGCCTCCGCAACGCCGGCCACACGGTCATCGGGTACGACCGCAACCCCGAGGTCTCCGACGTCTCCAGCATGGTCGACCTCGTCGACCAGCTCGCCCAGCCTCGGGTGGTCTGGGTGATGGTCCCGGCCGGCGGTGCCACGCAGCACGTCATCGACCAGCTGGCGACCCTGCTGAAGCCGGGTGACGTGGTCGTCGACGGCGGCAACTCCCGCTGGACGGACGACGAGAAGCACGCCAAGCAGCTGCACGCGCGGGGCATCGGCTTCGTCGACGCGGGCGTCTCCGGCGGTGTGTGGGGCCTCAAGAACGGCTACGCGCTCATGGTCGGCGGCGACAAGGAGCACGTCGACCGCCTGAAGCCGATCTTCGACGCGCTCAAGCCCGACGGTCCCTACGGATACGTCCACGCGGGCAGGGTCGGCGCGGGCCACTTCGCGAAGATGGTCCACAACGGCATCGAGTACGCGATGATGCAGGCCTACGCCGAGGGCTGGGAGCTGCTCGAGAAGGTCGACTCCGTGGACAACGTCCGCGAGGTCTTCCGCTCCTGGCAGGAGGGGACCGTCATCCGGTCCTGGCTGCTGGACCTCGCGGTCAACGCCCTCGACGACGACGAGCACCTGGAGAAGCTGCGCGGCTTCGCGGAGGACTCCGGCGAGGGCCGGTGGACCGTCGAGGCGGCCATCGACAACGCCGTGCCGCTGCCCGCGATCACGGCGTCCCTCTTCGCGCGGTTCGCCTCCCGCCAGGAGGACTCGCCGCAGATGAAGATGATCGCCGCGCTGCGCAACCAGTTCGGCGGCCACGCCGTCGAGTCGGCGAAGAAGGACTGATCCGTCGTGGGGGACCTTCTCCTGGTCCGCCACGGTGAGACGGAGTGGAGCCTGTCGGGACAGCACACCAGCCGTACCGACCTGCCCCTCACCCACCACGGCGAGGAACAGGCCAAGCTGCTCGCTCCGCTCCTCACCGGACGGACCCACGCACGCGTGCTCACCAGCCCGCTGGGCCGGGCCGTGCGCACCGCCGAACTCGCGGGTCTGACCGGCGCCGAGGTGGACGCCGACCTGCACGAGTGGGACTACGGCGGCTACGAGGGCGTGACCACCGCCGAGATACACCGCACCCGGCCCTGCTGGGACCTGTGGACCGACGGGGTGCCGCCGGGTGCCGACGGCGCGCCGGGCGAGTCCCCCGAGGACGTCGGCCGCCGCGCCGACCGGGTGCTCGACCGGGTCGCCCCGGACCTCGCCCGCGACGGCGGTGACGTGGTCCTGGTCGCGCACGCCCACTTCCTGCGGGTGCTGACGGCCCGCAGGCTGGGCCTGCCGCCCGCCGAGGGACGCCTGTTCCAGCTCGCGACGGGCACGGTCAGCCGGCTCTCCACGGAGCACGACCGTCCGGTGATCGCGGAATGGAACACCAGGCCGTAGTCCGGCCTGACACATCGGTACGAAGGGCCCCGGTCGCGCACCGGGGCCCTTCTCCGTGCGCCCGGGAGGCATCCCGCGGAGGCAGGCCGGGCGCCGGGGCGCGCGGGTCAGTCCGCGCCGGGCGCCCGCGGGATCCCGTACGCCCGCTCGACCCGAAGGCGCAGCACCAGGCGCCGGTCGCGGACCATCGCGGCGCGGAAGTCGTCCCAGTCGGGGTGCTCCCCCAGGACGTCGCGGTAGAGGCGGACCAGTTCCCCGACGGTCTCGTCGTGCGGGTCCGCGGCGACCGGCGTCAGTTCGGCGGTGCCCTCGACGACCGTGTACGCGCGCCGGTCGGCACTGGTGACGTGGTAGGAGACGCGCGGGTCCCGGCGCGCGTTGCGGGTCTTGGCGCGGTCGTCGGTGACCGAGACGCGCAGGACCCGCTCGTGCGGATCGTAGGCGTGGCTGACGTTCGACAGCTGCGGCCGGCCGTCGCGCTTGAGGGTGACCAGCACGCCGCCGTGCCCTTCGGTGAGCAGGGCGAGCAGAGCGGGGTCCGGCGCGGACTTCGTGTCCTGGGGGTCCTGAGTCATGGCTGTATCGATATCCCGCTGCCGGGCCGTCCATCCCCTTCCTTCCCCTCCCGTGCCCTCCCCCGCCCTGCCCCGTGGCCGCCGTCCGCGGGTGCGACCGGCCGTGCGGTCGACCGTGCGATCAGGCGTGGAATCAGTCGTGGAATCAGCCGTGCAATCGGCAGCGCGTAGACAGTGTCTACGCGTCCTGATAGACACTGTCCATGGATCAAGCCGAGAAGAACCCGGGCGGCCTGCGCGAGCGGCTGGTCGACGTCGGGGTGGAACTGGTGGCCTCCCAGGGGGCGCAGACGCTCACCCTGCGGGAGATCGCCCGCCGGGCGGGCGTCTCGCACGGCGCGCCGCGCCGCCACTTCCCCACCCATCTGCACCTGTTGTCCGCCATCGCCCGCCGCGGCTTCGAGGACCTGGCCGGCCGGGCCCGCGCGGCGACCGGGGACGGCACGGCGCCCCCGCGCGCCCAGCTCACCGCACTGGCCCGGGTCTATCTGGACTTCGCCCTCGGCGAGCGCGGCATGTACGAGCTGATGTTCCGTCACGACCTGCTGGAGAGCGGGCACCTGGGTCTGCGGGAGACGAGCCTGCCGCTGTTCGCGGACCTGGTGGACCTGGTCGGCCGGGCCCTCCCCGGTGCCGACGCCCGGGCGGTCGCCGGTTCGCTGTGGGCCGGCCTGCACGGCACGGCCCAGCTGTGGGGCTGGGGCAGCCTCCAGCTCGCCACCGGCGCCGACGACGTCGAGCGCGTGCTGCGCACGACGCTCGACGCGCACCTCGGCACGGAGCCCCGCGGATGACCCGCGCGCAACTGGTGACGCTGGTGAGCAGCGTGGCCGGAGCGGTGATCGTCGCCCTGGACGGCACGGTCCTCACCGTCGCGCAGCCCACGCTGCGCCGGGACCTGGACGCGTCGTACGCCCAGGTCCAGTGGACCAGCACCGGGTACCTCGTGGCGGTGGCGAGCCTGCTGGTGTTCGCCGGGCGGCTCGGGGACCGGTACGGGCACCGGCGGCTGTTCACCGTGGGGATGCTCGGCTTCGCGGCCACGTCGGCGGGCATCGGACTCGCGCCCGGCATCGGCTGGGTGATCGCCCTGCGGGCCGCCCAGGGTGTGTGCGGGGCGCTGCTGCAACCGGCCACGCTGGGGCTGCTGCGGGCGCGGTTCCCCGCCGACCGGCTCGGGACGCCGCTGGCCGTGCGCACCGGTGCGATCGGGGTGGCGGCGGCGGCCGGGCCGCTGCTGGGCGGTGCGCTGGTGGCCGGGCCGGGCTGGCGGGCGGTGTTCTTCCTGAACGTCGCCCCGGCCCTCCTCTTCGGCCTGCTCGCGCTCGCCCTCCCCCGCCCCGAGCCCTCCCCCACGGTCCGCCGCCGGTTGCCGGGTGCGGGGCTCGACCTGCCCGGCGCGCTGCTGCTCGCCGTCGCCCTCGGCTGCGCCGTGCACACCCTGGTCGCGCTGCCGGAGCCCGGCGGGGCGGGACCGGCCGGGCCCGTCGTCGCCGTCGTGGGACTCGTCGCCGGAGTGCTCCTCGTCCGGCACGAGCGCCGCGCCACCGATCCGCTGCTGCCGCCGGACGTCATCGGCTCCGCCGCCGTCGGTGCCGCGGTCGCCGTCCTGGTGGCCGCGTCGGCGGCGCTGTCCGGGACGCTGTTCGTCGCCACCTACGTCCTCCAGGACACCCTGGACCTCGACCCGTTCCAGAGCGCTCTGCGCAGCCTGCCGCTGGCCGCGCTGATGGTGCTCGCGGCCCCCGTCGCCCCGCTGCTGGTGCGCCGCGCCGGGGCCCGGCGGACGACCGCGACCGCGATGGCCGTGCTGGCGGTGGGCGTGCTGGTGCTCGCCGGGGCCACGGGCGCCGTCGCGCTGTGCGGGGGCTTCGCGCTGCTCGGGGCCGGGTTCGGCACGGTGATGGTCACGGCGACGCAGGTCGTCGTGCGCGAGGCGGCCGTGGCCTTCGCGGGCGTCGCGGGCGGGTTGCAGCAGACCGCGATGAACGTCGGGCCCGCCCTGGGCGTGGCGGCGGCTACCGCGCTGCGCGGGCTCGGCGGCGGCGCGGGACTGCCGCTGGCCGCTCTCGCCTGTGTGGCCGCCGCCGGTGCGCTCGCGGCCCGCGCGCTGCCGGAACACACCGGGCCGCGCGCCGGGCCGGCGTCGGGTCACGAGGCGCGGGCCACCACGTCCAGGCGGGGCCGGCGGTGGCCGAGCCGCTCCCGCTTGGTGCGCAGGTAGGCCACGTCGTTCTCGCAGTGCGGCGAGGGAGCGGGGTGGTTCACGTGCGCCGGGGCAGGATCCCGGCCGCCGCCACCGGTACGGCGGCCAGCACCAGCCAGGGCACGGCCGGCGGCAGGCCGGAGTCCAGGAGGCTGCCGCTCGCCGCGCTGCCGAGCAGCACGATCAGTCCGGAGACCGAGGACAACGCGCCGGTGTACAGGCCGAGCCGTCCTTCTTCGGCGAGCTCGGGCACCCAGGCCCGGGCGACCGGAGCGACGACCATCTGCCCCAGGCTGAGCAGGACGACGAACCCGGCCGAGGGCAGCAGTCCGGCCGTACCGCTCCACCCGGCCGGCCGGGCCGCCGCCACCACCGCGAACCCGGCGCCGGTCACCACCAGCCCGTACGCCATGGCGCGGCGCGGGGTCAGCCGCTGAACGGTCCACCGGGTGAGGGGCAGTTGCACGGTCACCGCGAGCAGCGAAGACAGGGCGAACAGCCAGGCCAGCGGCGCCTGCGAACCGGCGGCGCGCTCCACCTCGGCGGGCAGGGCGAGGTAGAGCTGGTTGTAGGCGAGCAGACAGGCGCCGTGGGCGCAGCACAGGGCGAGGAAGCGGCGGTTGCGCAGCAGCGTCCGCACGCCGCCGCGTGCCCGGGTACGGGGGCGCCCGGGGATGTGCTGCGGCAGCAGCCGGGCGTGCCCGGCGAGGACGAGCACGAAGACCGCGGCGCCGGCCAGGCAGGCGGTGCGGAAGTCCACCGCCAGCAGCAGCGCGCCGAGCAGCGGTCCGGCGAACGCCCCGGTCTGCCCGGACACCGCGAACAGCGCCAGGACCCGGGTGCGGTCGCCGCCGCCCGCCTCCTCCCGGGCGACGGCCTGCCGGGCCACCTCCGATTCGACGGCCGGTGAGAACAGCGCGGCGGCGAACCCGATGAGCAGCACGGCCGTGATGACCGACCAGGTGCGTTCGGCATGGGCGAGCCAGCAGAACCCGGCGACGCGCAGCGCGCAGCCGGCCAGGACGACCGGCCGGACGCCGAAGCGGTCGGTGAGCGCCCCGCCGACGACGAACAGGCCCTGCTGGCTGAAGGTCCGCAGGCCCAGCACCAGACCGACCAGCCAGCCCGCCATGCCGATGGCCTGTCCGAGGTGTTCGGCGAGAAAGGGCAGGACGGCGAAGAAGCCGATGTTGAAGGCGAGCTGGGTCCAGATCAGCAGCCGGAGCAGGGGTGACAGCGGGGTGTGTCCGGGGGCGGGGCGCAGAGCGGTGAGCGGTGCGGTCATCGCGCTCCCGCCCTTCCGCGCGCGGCGTCCGACTCCACTGCGGCGGACGGTGGCGGGGCGGCTGACCGCCGGGGGCGCGGGCGCGGGGTGCCTCGCAGTCCTCCGGCCGCGGTCACCGCGAGGGCGCCCAGCAGGGCGAGTACGGCGGCGGGGGCGAGCACCGCCCAGGGGGCGCGTTCGGCGTACGGCTGGTTCTCGGCGAGCAGCAGGCCCCACTCGGCGGACGGGGGCTGGGCGCCGAGACCGAGGAAGCCGAGGGAGGCCAGGGCGAGGGCGACCCCGGGCAGCCGGAGCAGCGCGTGTCGGGTGACGGCCGGGAGGACGGCGGGCAGCAGGTGGCGGTGCAGCAGGTGGAGACGGCCGGCGCCCAGGGCGCGGGTGGCGGCGAGGTGGAGGGCGGCGCGTTCCTGCCGCAGCAGGGCGGAGGTGTGGGCGGCGAGCGGTGCCCAGGCGACGGCGGCCACGGCGAGCGCGGGGGTGGCGGGGCCGCTGCCCCAGACGGCGGTGGTGAGGAGGGCCGCGAGGACGGGCGGGACCGCGTTGGCGGTGTCGACGAGCGGCCCGGACAGCCGGGGCAGCAGTCCGAGCAGGACGCCTGCGAGCAGGCAGGCCGCGCTGATCGCGAGGGCGAGCAGCACCGTGTCCAGGGCTCCGTGGCCGACGCGGGCGAGCAGGTCGCGGCCGAGCGCGTCGGTGCCGAACGGGTGCCGGAGCGAGGGGGCCCGCAGCCGTTCGGTGGTGTTCAGGGCGAGCGGGTCGCGCGGCAGGCCGGGCAGGACGACGGCGAGCAGCAGGCCGCCGTGCAGGAGCGGGAGGGCGCGGCGGGCGCGCGGCCGGGGCGGGTGCAGGGTGGGCAGGGCGCCGTCGCGTACGGCGGGGCCGGTGAGCAGGCGGGCCGCGAGGCGGGCGGCCGGGGAGGCGGCGGCCGCGAGGAGGACGAGGACGAGGGCGCCTGCCTGGAGCACGGGCAGGTCCTGGGCGAGGGCGGCCTGGAGGGTGGTGCGGCCCAGTCCGGGGATGTCGAAGACCTGCTCGACGGCGACGGCTCCGCCGGTCAGTCCGACGGCGAACAGCCCGAGGTTGGGCAGCAGTCCGGGCAGGCAGCGGTGCAGGGCGTGGCGGGCGACGCGGCGGCCCGGCAGACCGCGCGCGGCGGCGGCCTTCGCCCAGGGTTCGGCGAACGCGCCCGGCAGCAGGTCGTCCAGGAGCCGTCCGAGCACGGCTCCTGCGGGCAGGCCGAGGGCGAGCGCGGGCAGCACGGTCCAGCGGGCTCCGTACCAGCCGAGCGCGGGCAGCCAGCCGAGCTGCACCCCGACGACGGTGGCGAGCACGGAGGCGGTGAGGAACTCGGGCAGCGCGGCGAGCATCGCGGATGCCGAGCCCCCGCCGGGCCCGCGGGGCGCGCGCCCGCGGGCGCCCCGGCGCAGGGTGGGGGCGCACACGAGCGCGGCGGTGGCGACGGCGACGGCCAGCGCCACCGCCATCAGCAGCAGCGACGCGCTCAGGGCCCGCAGCACGGCGGGGGTGACCGCCTCCCCCGACAGCCACGACCGCCCGGCGTCCGCGCGCACCAGCCCGCCGAGCCAGTGGGCGAGGAGCCGCAGCGGGCCGTCGTCCAGACCGAGCCGGTCGCGGATGTCGGCGAGCACCTCGGGGGTGGGGTCGCGGTCCGCCGAGCGGGCCTTGAGGACGGTGAGTGCCGGGTCGGTGCGCGTCAGCCAGGGCAGCAGGCCGATGCCGCCGAGCAGTGCGGCGGCGATCCCGGCCCGCCAGACGACGGCCCCCAGGACGCCCCGGAGCCGGCCCGGACGGCCGTCCCCGCCGCGACCGGTCCGGTCGGCGCCGATTCCGTCGGCGCCTTTGTCGTCGGCGGTGTTTCCGGCGACGCCGTGGCCGGCGGGGCCGTTGCCGCCGGTGCTGTTCCCTGTGGTCCTGAGCCGTCCGCTGCCGGTGGTGCCGGCGGTGCCGGCGGCGCTGTTCCGGGTGGTCGTCATGGTCTCAGCGGCGGGTTCCGGCGCCGACGAGCACCCGCTCGTACGGGTCGAGGAGCACGCCCTTCACCGAGGTGGCGACGCCGGTGATGACACGCTGGTGGACCAGCGGGACCACGGCGTCGGTGCCGAGGATCGCCGCCTCGGCCGCCATGGCGGCGTCCTGGCGTCCTGCGCTGTCGGCGGTCCCCTCGGCCTTCGCCACGGCCCGGTCGACGCCGCGGTCGCACAGCCGTGCCAGGTTGTATCCGCCGTCGCAGGTGTAGTCGCTCGCGAGCACCGCGACGGGGTCTCCCGTGTCGACGAGGGTGTTGCGGGCGAGCACGACGCCGTCGAACCTGCCCGCCAGCGCGTCGGTCTCCAGCCGCGAGTACTCCCGTACGACCAGCTCGACCCGGAAGCCGGCCTTCTCCAGTTGCTGCTCGATCACCTGGGCGGCCTCGGGGAGTTCGGGCCGGTTGTCGTAGGTGGCGAGGGTGATCTCGGCGCCGCCGGGCGTCGCGGCCCGCGCCCTGCCCGCCGGGCGCAGGCGCTTGCCCTCGGCCCAGGTGACGGCGGGTCCGTAGATCCCGGCACCGGCGTCGGCATGGCCCTCGTACACCCCGCGGGCGAGGGCGGAGGTGTCCACGGCGGCGCGGGCGGCGGCGCGCAGCGCCGGATCCTTGAACGGTCCCGAGCCGCTGTTGAGCAGCAGGGCCGTGGTGCGGGTGGTGGCGGTCTCCCGGCGGGTCGCCGCGTCGAGGGTGGCGGCCTGGGCGACCGGGACCGCCTCGGCGACGTCGACCTGGCCGGTGCGCAGCGCGTTGGCGCGTGCGGTGCCGTCGGCGACGAAGCGTGCGTCGACCCCGGAGGCCTGGGCGCGGCCTCCCCAGTAGTCGTCGAACCGGTCGAGCGTGGCGGAGGTGCTGCCGTGGACCTCGGTGAGTTCGAACGGCCCGGTGCCGGTGCCGGCCGGGTCCACCCGCCCGTCCTTGCCGCCGTACGCCTTGGCGGACAGCACGGCCAGGCTCGGGCTGGACAGCCGCAGCGGGAGTACGGGGTCGGCGGCGCCGGTGGTGACGCGGACTTGGTGGCTGCCCTCGGGCCGGGCGGTGAGGGTGACGCCGGCCAGGGCGGCGGGCGCGGGCCTGGCCCGGGTGGCGTGGGTGAGGGCGGCGGCGACGGCGGACGGGGTGACCTCGGTGCCGTCCTGGAAGGCGGCCTCGCGCAGGGTGAACAGCCAGGTGCGGTCGTTCTCGCGCCGCCAGGACCGGGCGAGCGCGGGGGCGGCCGCCCCGTTGGCGTCGAGTGCGGTCAGGCCCTCGGTGACGCCGAGCCGGCTGAGGATCGTGGCGTCCGCGCCGTAGGGCGAGAGGTTCTCGGCGGGCGGGAAGGCGAGTGCGACGCGCAGGCGCGTACCGCTCCCGGCGCCGCCGGAACCACCGCTCGCGCCGCCGTTCCCGGAGGCGAAGCAGGCGGACAGGAGCGGGGTGAGCAGCAGGGCGGCGAGCAGCCGGGGGCGGGGGAAGGCCCGGTGCGCGCGGCGGGCGGGGCGCTGGGAGCGGGGCGGGCGACGGTGCGGCATGGTCCTCGTTCTGGATCTCGTGCTGAGGGCTGAGCCGGCAGACTACATGAAAATGATTTCCATAAGCTCCCGAGGGTGCCGTCCTTAGAGCTGCGAACAAAAGGGGAGTCCGATCAGCTCGCGGCGTCCGGTGCGTGCGATCGCAAGGCGCCGGAAGGTCCTTGTAGCGGAGCTACCAGGG
>NZ_JBEYJA010000061.1:0-40113 GCF_040703815.1 Streptomyces sp. NPDC006743
ACCCCAGATCATCACTCGACCCACGCGAATCACGCATCAACGCCGACAACGTCTGCGCACCCATATCGAACTTCACGCCGAACTCGCCTCCCCCAACAGCACACCAGGACTCGCGCTCACCGCGGCTCCGGCCCGGCAGGGTCCGGAGCCACGGCGCAGCTGGGTTCATCTCTACCAACTCACGCCGCGGCGGGGCAGCCCGGGGTCACGATGTACACAGATGCATCACAAACCGGCCAGGGTGGCCAGTCCTCAGCGGACCGCGGCGGTCGGGCCCTCGCGGCAGATCAGCAGCAGGGCACGGTCGTCGTTGACGTCCTTGGCCACCGCCTCGATCAGGTGCCAGGTGGCACCGTGGAAGCCGCCGGCGACATAGCGGTCGGCCTCTCCGGTGAGGCGGTCGATGCCCTCGGCGATGTCGCGTTCGGCGGTCTCCACCAGGCCGTCGGTGAACAGCATCAGGACGTCACCGGGACGCAGGGACCCCTTGACGGAGTCGAACTGGGCGCCGTCGTACACCCCGAGGAGCGGTCCCTCGGCGGCCTTCTCCTCCCAGCGGCCGGTGCCCGCGCTGAGCTGGAGGCCCGGCGGGTGCCCGGCGGAGTACAGCTCGTAGTCGCCGGAGTCGAGGTCGAGGACCAGGTGGATGGAGGTGGCGAAGCCCTCCTCCCAGTCCTGGCGCAGCAGGTAGCCGTTGGCGGCGGGCAGGAAGGCGTGCGGGGGCAGGCTGCCGAGCAGCCCGCCGAACGCGCCCGAGAGCAGCAGGGCCCGCGAACCGGCGTCCATGCCCTTGCCGGAGACGTCGGTGAGGACGACCTCCAGGGTGCGGCCGCCGTTGGTACGGGCGGCGACCACGAAGTCGCCGGAGAAGGACTGACCGCCGGCCGGGCGCAACGCCATCTCGTGGTGCCAGCCGCTGGGCAGTTGGGGCAGCTGGCTCTGCACGCGGATGCGTTCGCGCAGGTCGAAGAGCATGGTGCCGCCGCGCCGCCACGGCACGCCCACCCGGCTGCGGAACTGGGCGATCAGCAGCCCGAAGAAGCCGCAGGCGGCGACCACCAGCACCACGCCCGGGGTCACCCGGGAGGGGCCTTCGGTGTAGGGGCCGAGCCGTACCGACTCCACGATCAGCGCGGTGGCCGCCGCCGCGTACAGGCCGAGCAGGCTGGCCGGGCGCAGCAGGAGGCCGCCGGCGACGATGGGCAGCACGAGCGCGACCGGCGAGAACCAGACCGAGTCGACGAGGGTGAGCGCCGCGATCACCGGGATGGTCAGCAGCAGGCCGCCGAGCGCGATCCAGTCCGAACCGTCGCCGCGGAAGTAGTCGACGGCGGCTCTGCGCACGCCGACGCGGACCCGGTGCCACTGCATCTTCCACCGGGCCGTGAACGTATCGGCTTCCGCGCGCCGCCCTCGTCCTGCTGCCATTAGTTCGGGACCCTATCCATCGCAGCCGCCGGTTGGCACGGGAGGTCCGACTTATCCCCCGTCCGGGGCTCGACTTCACAGTGAACTTCACGGTGCGCAACCGCGTCGCCACTCCGGCGAAATTTGTTCGACCGGGGCCCGGGTCGCTGGTAGGGATGGCCTATGGCGACTGACCTTGCGACCGAGCTGAGAGTGCTGCGACCGGACGAGTGGGACACCTGGTACGGCCACCTGATGCGTGCCTTCGGCGGGGTCCCGGAGCCGGCCGAGGAACAGGAGCTGTACCGGAGCCTCACCGAGTACGACCGGTCGCTGGGCGTCTGGGACGGGGAGGCGTGCGTGGGCTCGGCGGGGGCGTTCAGCTTCCGGATGACCGTGCCCGGCGGCGCCCTGGTGCCCGCGGCGGGCGTGACGATGGTCGGCGTGGCCGCCACGCACCGGCGGCGCGGTGTGCTGACGTCGATGATGCGCCGGCAGTTGGACGACGTACGGACCTGGGGCGAGCCGCTGGCGGTGCTGACGGCCTCGGAACCCGGCATCTACGGACGGTTCGGGTACGGAGCGGCCAGCTTCCAGCTGAGCGCGGAGATCGACACGAGCCGGGCCGTACTGTCCGTTCCGGCCGGCACGGACGGCGTACGGCTGCGGTACGCGGCGCCCGCCGACGTGCTCGACGCGTGTGAGGCGGTGTACGCCCGGCTGGTGCCCGGCCGGCCCGGGATGCTGGCCCGGCGGCCCGGCTGGGAGCGGCTGGGGCTGCTCGACCCGGAGAGCCTGCGCGAGGGCGCCTCACCGCTGCAGTGCGTGGTCGCCGAGCGCGACGGGGAGGTCACGGGGTACGCCCGCTACCGGGTCAAGCCCGGCTGGGAGGCCGGCACACCCGAGGGCACGGTGGTGCTGGACGCCCTGGACGCGCTCGATCCGGCGACCGACGCGGCGCTGTGGCGGTTCCTGTTCGACATCGACCTGACGTCGAGGCTGTCCGTCGGGAACCGGCCGGTCGACGACGCCTGGCAGTACCTGGTGTCCGACATCCGGCGGTGCCTGCCGCGGCTGCGGGACACGCTCTACGTGCGGCTCGTCGACCTCGGGGCGGCGCTGGCCGCGCGGACGTACCAGGCGCCGGTGGACGTCGTCCTGGAGGTCGAGGACGCGTTCTGCGGCTGGAACACCGGGCGGTGGCGGCTGAGCGGGGACGCGAAGGGCGCGGTCTGCGAGCCGACGTCCGAGGCGGCGGACCTGGCGCTGTCGGTACGTGAGCTGGGGGCGGCGTACCTCGGTGGCGTGCCGTTGACGGCGCTGGCCGCGGCCGGGCGGGTGCGGGAGCTGCGCGGCGGGGCGCTGGCGGAGGCGTCCGTGGCGTTCGGGTCTGCTGTCGCCCCCTGGCTGCCGCACGGGTTCTAGTCGTCCTCCGGCGGCGTTCCCGGGGCCGGGGTCACCGGTTCTGGCAGGTGGGGCACCAGAAGAGGTTGCGGGCGGCCAGGTCCGCGGTGCGGATCTCCGTGGTGCAGACGTGGCAGGGCAGGGTCGCCCGGCGGTAGACGTAGACCTCGCCGCCGTGGTCGTCCACGCGCGGCGGCCGGGCCATGGCGTGCGGGGTGTGCTCGGGACGGACCGTGTCGATGCGGTTGTTGCGGACGCCCTCGCGCATGAGGGCGACGAGGTCCGTCCAGATCGCGTCCCACTCGGCCAGGGTGATGTCCCTGCCCGCGCGGTACGGGTCGATGCCGTGCCGGAAGAGGACCTCGGCGCGGTAGACGTTGCCGACGCCCGCGATGACCTTCTGGTCCATCAGGAGCGCCGCGATCGTCGTACGGCTGCGGCTCACGCGGGCGTAGGCGGCGGCCGGGTCGGCGTCGGGGCGCAGCGGGTCGGGGCCGAGGCGGTCGTGTATCGCCTGCTTCTCGGCGTCGGTGATCAGGGCACAGGTCGTGGGGCCCCGGAGGTCGACGTACGACGTCGCGTTGGCGAGGCGGAGGCGGACGGTGTCCGTGGGCGGGGGCGCGGGGGCGTCGCCGAAGGCGACCTTGCCGAAGAGGCCGAGGTGGATGTGGATCCAGTCGGCGGCGCGGAAGCGGAGGAAGAGGTGTTTGCCGTGGGCCTCGGTGCGGGTGAGCTCCGCTCCGGTGAGGAGGGCGGCGGCGTCGGTGAACTTGCCCTGCGGGCTGGTGACGCGGGTGGGGGTGCCGGTGAAGCGGGTGGCGTAGTCCTGGGCCAGCCGGTGGATGGTGTGCCCCTCTGGCACGGTGCGGTGTCCTTCCCTGCGGTTGTCGGCCCGTCCCGGGCCCGCTGTTTCGGCTCGGGGTGTCGGGGGCCGGCCTCTCGGGGGTGCGGCCCGGGCCCCTCGGTCCCCCGGCGGCGCACCCGGCTCGGGGGGAGAGGCACCCTCCCGGGGCTCCGCCCCGGACCCCATGCGGGGCTCCGCCCCCTGCACCCCCAGCGGGGCCCCGGCTCCGCCGCTTCCCCCAACCGGGGGGGCGAACAGCGGAGCCGGTCATGTCCTACTGCTGCGGGTGGTGCGCCGGGATCGGCGGGAGTTCTCCGGTCGTCTCGTACGCCGACAGCATGTCGATGCGGCGGATGTGCCGCTCGTCACCGGAGAAGGGGGTGTTGAGGAAGGTCTCGACGAACTTCGTCGCCTCCTCCACCGAGTGCATGCGCGCACCCACGGCGACGACGTTGGCGTCGTTGTGCTGGCGGCCGAGGGACGCGGTCTCCTCGCTCCAGGCGAGGGCGGCCCGTACGCCCTTGACCTTGTTGGCCGCGATCTGCTCGCCGTTGCCCGAGCCGCCGATCACGATGCCGAGGGAGCCGGGGTCGCCCGCCGTGCGCTCGGCGGCGCGGAGGCAGAAGGGCGGGTAGTCGTCCTGGGCGTCGTAGATGTGCGGTCCGCAGTCGACGGCCTCGTGGCCGGCCGCCTTGACCCATTCGACGAGGTGGTTCTTGAGTTCGAAGCCCGCATGGTCCGAGCCGAGATACACGCGCATGGTCCGAGTGTGACACGGCGGGTGCGGGGCGGGCGGCTCGGGTCGGGGGCGGCGGCCCCGGCCGGCGGCACGGGGAAAGTGGCCGGAACTCGTCCGGAACGGGTCACCGGGCGGGTACGCCTCGTGTTCGCAATACCGTCGAGGGATATCCGAGCCGGGCTACAAACCTCAAGGAAAGCTCAAGTAACGATTACGTTTCGAAGGTTCACGAATTCCGTCACCTCGGATTCACTGGACCGACTCGTGCACCGCTCGCACGCGTAACCGCTCACCGGCGCAAAAGGAATCCCCCATGACCTCGCAGCCGACCCTGCAGCAGTCTGGAAGTGGCCCAGCGAACCCGGACGGACACGGTTCCGGGCTCCAGGCCGGACTCAAGAACCGCCATCTCACCATGATCGCCATCGGCGGCGTCATCGGTGCCGGACTCTTCGTCGGCTCCAGCTCCGGCATCGCCACCGCCGGGCCCGGCATCCTCCTCTCCTACGCCCTCGTCGGCACCCTCGTCGTCCTCGTGATGCGCATGCTCGGCGAGATGTCCGCCGCCAACCCCACCTCCGGCTCCTTCTCCGCGCACGCCGACCGCGCGCTCGGCGGCTGGGCCGGCTTCTCCATCGGCTGGCTGTACTGGTTCTTCTGGGTCGTCGTGCTCGCCGTGGAGTCCACGGCCGGCGCCAAGATCCTCTCCGACTGGATACCGGCGGTCCCGCAGTGGGGCTGGGCGCTCATCGTCATGCTGGTGCTGACCGCGACCAACCTGGTCTCCGTCGGCTCCTACGGCGAGTTCGAGTTCTGGTTCGCCGGGATCAAGGTCGTCGCCATCGCCGCGTTCATCGTCGTCGGTCTGCTGGCCGTCTTCGGCGTGCTGCCCGGCGTCCACGCCGACCAGGCCTCCTTCTCCAACCTGACCGGCCACGGCGGCTTCCTGCCGCACGGCCCCGGCTCCATCCTCACGGGCGTGCTGCTCGTCGTCTTCTCGTTCATGGGCAGCGAGATCGCCACGCTGGCGGCCGGTGAGTCCGAGGACCCGCAGAGCGCGGTCACCAAGGCGACCAACAGCATCATCTGGCGCATCGCCGTGTTCTACCTCGGTTCGATCCTCGTCGTCGTCTCCCTGATCCCCTGGAACGACAAGGCGATCACCGACAAGGGCTCCTACGTCGCCGCCCTCGACTCCCTGGGCATCGCGCACGCCGGCCAGATCATGAACTTCATCGTGCTGACCTCGGTGCTGTCCTGTCTCAACTCCGGTCTCTACACCGCCTCCCGCATGGCCTTCTCGCTCGGTCAGCGCGGGGACGCGCCGAAGGTGTTCGCCCGGACCACCGGCCGCGGTGTGCCGAGGACCGCGATCCTCGTCTCGGTCGCCTTCGGTTTCGTGGCCGTGTTCTTCAACTACAAGTTCCCGGACACCGTCTTCCTCTTCCTCGTCAACTCCTCCGGCGCGGTCGCCCTGTTCGTCTGGCTGGTGATCTGCTTCTCGCAGCTGCGCATGCGGCGGATCATCCAGCGCGAGGCGCCGGAGAAGCTGGTCGTCCGGATGTGGCTGTACCCGTACCTGACCTGGGCCGCGGCCCTGCTGATCGTGTTCGTCCTCGGATACATGCTCACCGACACCGAACACGACGGCCGGGAGACCGTGCTGCTGTCGCTGCTGGTGGCGGCGGTCGTGCTGGTGATCGCCGTGGTCAAGCAGAAGCTGGCGGGCGGCCACGGCCACCGGGCGGCGGCCGACGAAACCGCCGGGACCGAGCAGATCCCGGCCGGCTGACCCGCCGGGGCGGTCCTGGAAAAGCGGGAAGCGGGGGAGCCTCCTTGAGGCTCCCCCGCTTCCCGCTTTCGGTACGCGCTGTCAGCGGCGGCCGGCGAACTTCCAGGCGGCCGGCAGCGCGCCCATCGCCAGGGCTGCCTTGAGGGCGTCGCCGATCAGGAACGGGGTGAGGCCCGCGGCGACGGCGGCGGAGGCGGACATGCCGGTGGACAGGGCCAGGTAGGGGACGCCGACGGCGTAGATGACCGCTTCACCGAGGATCATCGTGCCGGCCATGCGCCAGGCCGTGCGGTCGGCGCCGCGGCGGGCCAGCTCGCCGACCACGGCGGAGGCGATCAGCATGCCGAGGACGTAACCGAAGGAGGGGGCGCCCGCGCCCGAGCCGCCCTCCGCGAACCACGGCACGCCCGCGACGCCGGCGAGCGCGTACAGCATGAGGGAGAGCAGACCGCGGCGGGCGCCGAGCGCGGTGCCGACCAGCAGGGCGGCGAAGGTCTGGCCGGTCACCGGCACCGGGGAGCCGGGCACGGGCACGGCGATCTGGGCGGCGATCCCGGTGAGGGCGGCGCCACCGAGGACGAGGGCGGCGTCCCGGACTCGGGAGGAGGGCAGGAGGTCGGCGAGGACCTGGCCGGTGCGGACGGGGGCGGCAGCGGTGCTCATGGGGACTCCGCGGGGTGAGGGCAGTCGGGAACACCGCGACGCTATCCCAGCGTGCTCGAGCCGATCACCGTCTGCGCTCGACAAAGGGTGGAACGCGGGCTTGGTCGGCTCCGGACAAAGACCGCCGCTTACACCTGCTCCGGCGTGACGCCGGTCACTGAGGTGGGGTGGTCTTCCCTGCACGGGGACGGCGGGCGGGGGCGCCGTCCTTCTGTAAGGTCCCGCCAAACCGGCGGCGGCACCCGACGATCCGAAGGAAGCCACCGTCAGAGCGGAGGCGAAGCCCGACGATCCACGGGAAGCCACCGTCAGAGCGGCGGCGGCAACCGCCGGTTCCTTCTCGCCCGCCGGTCCCGTTCGTCGAGCGCCCACTGCCGGGCCGGCGGGACGTGCCGGTGCGGGATCTGCTCGGCTCCCGGACGGGACTGCCGTGCACGTCGACGGTCACGCGCGGGTCCTGGGAAGCTGCTGCTCGACGCGCTCACCCCGGAGACGGTGGGGGTCGCCGAGGTGAGCGCGATGGGCCGGGAGGACTGTCTGGCGGCGCTCAAGGACGCCGTCGGGGCGGAGCGGGACTTGCCGTGGCGCCGACCGGTTTCCCGGATTCCGTGCTCGCGGTGGCGGGCGGTTCGGTGACCCTGGACGTGCTCCCCGGGATCCGCTGAGCGTGTCACATGACGTTCATCCATTCAAAATATCCGAATGTTGACAGGGATCGCGCGGGACCGGGAGCATTCATGCATGAGCCCGCTCACGAGCTGTCGCACTCTTTGCCGCTGACCCGTTGACGCGCCCCGGAGCGCATTTTCCTCCGGTTCTCCTCGCGTGCTCCGCGCCGATTCCCCGTGCTCCGCACCGATCTCTCGTGCGCGAATTCCCTTGGCGTCGCCCGGCCTTGCCTGCCTGCCCTCCCGCTCGCCTTCCGTATTCCGCCGCCCGGAATCGCGCCCGTCTGCCGCCCTGTGAACCCACGGAGTTCTGCCATGCCTTTCGCATCGGTGTCCGGATGGAGAGCGGCCCGTACGCACCCGCCTGACCGGCCACCCCACCCGGCCACCCGGCCCACCTCCCCCTTTCTCTCCCCCTCCTTCATTCCATTCCTTCATTCCATTCCTTCCTTCCGTCTGTCCGCCCATGCGCCCATCCGTCCATCCATCCGAAGGGAACCCCCATGTCCATCGAGATCCGCAAGGTCACCGCGCGCATCGGCGCCCAGGTCACCGGCGTCGACCTGTCCCGGCCACTCGGCACCAAGGCCGTCGCCGCGCTCCGGGAGGCGCTGAACGTCCACAAGGCGCTCGTCTTCGACGACGTGCGGCTGGACGACGCGGGCCAGGAGGCCTTCGCCCGTCACTTCGGGGACCTCACCACCGCCCATCCGACCGTGCCGGCCGTCGAGGGCGCCCCGAACGTGCTCCCCGTGGACAGCGAGCGGGGCCGCGCCAACCACTGGCACACCGACGTGACGTTCGTGCTGAACCCGCCGCAGGCCAGCACCCTGCGCAGCATCACCGTGCCGCCGTACGGGGGCGAGACGCTGATCGCGAACGCCGCCACGGCCTACCGGGACCTGCCCGGGCCGCTGCGGCGCCTGGCCGACACGCTGTGGGCGGAGCACACCAACGACTACGACTACGCGGTCCCGGACGAGGCGGTCGACACGGCCGAGGCGGACCGGCGCGCCCAGTTCACGTCGATCCGGTACCGCACCGCGCACCCGGTGGTCCGGGTGCACCCGCTGACCGGCGAGCGCGGGCTGTTCATCGGCGGGTTCGCCCAGCGGATCGTGGGCCTTTCGGTGCCGGAGTCCCGCAAGATCCTGGACCTGCTCCAGGCCTACGTCACCCGTCCGGAGAACGTGCTGCGCTGGCGCTGGTCGGAGCACCAGCTGGTGCTGTTCGACAACCGGATCACGCAGCACTACGCCATCGACAACTACGACGGCCTGCCGCGCCGGCTGAACCGGGTGACGGTGGCCGGGGACGTCCCGGTCGGTGTCGAGGGCGAGGAGAGCCGCTCCCTGGAGGGGGACGCCTCGCACTACACGCCCCTCGCGCCGGTGCCCGTCGCCGCGTAGCGTGTCGTGCACACTGCGTGAGGCAGGTGTCCGGATGGTGGGCAGCGGCTTCCCCCGGGCGGACGGGCTGCCCAGACTGTGGGAACTTTTGCCCCCCTCCCCCCACTGGACGAGCGCGCCCCATGCCCAGCAGCAGCACCCGCGCCAGCACCGCCGCCGGGACGACCCCGGCGGCGGAGGCGGCCCCCCTGTCCCACGGCCTCAAGCAGCGCCATCTGTCGATGATCGCCCTCGGCGGGGTGATCGGCGCCGGGCTGTTCGTCGGTTCGGGCGCGGGCATCGCCGCCGCCGGGCCGTCGATCGTCGTCGCCTACGCCCTCTCCGGCCTCCTCGTGATGCTGGTGATGCGGATGCTGGGCGAGATGTCGGCGGCGTACCCGTCGTCGGGTTCGTTCTCGGCGCACGCCGAGCGGGCGTTCGGCCCGTGGGCCGGTTTCACCGCCGGCTGGTCGTTCTGGGTGCTGCTGTGCACGGCGGTCGGCCTGGAGGGCATGGGCGCCGCGAAGATCGTCACCGGCTGGCTGCCGGGCACCCCGCAGTGGATGTGGGTGGCCCTGTTCATGGTGGTGTTCTGCGGCACGAACCTGGCCGCGGTGAAGAACTTCGGTGAGTTCGAGTTCTGGTTCGCCGCGCTGAAGGTCGGCGCGATCAGCCTGTTCCTGGTGCTGGGCGTGCTGGCCGTCGCCGGGGTCCTGCCGGGCACCGACTCGCCGGGCGCCTCGCACCTGAGCCACTTCCTGCCGCACGGCGGCCAGGGGCTGATCGTCGGCCTGCTCGCCTCGGTGTTCGCCTACGGCGGTCTGGAGACGGTCACCATCGCGGCGGCCGAGTCGCAGGACCCGGTGCGCGGCGTGGCGAGCGCGGTCCGCACGGCGATGTGGCGCATCGCGCTGTTCTACGTCGGCTCCATGGCGGTCATCGTCACCCTCGTCCCGTGGAACGCGCCGGAGCTCGTCGAGAAGGGTCCCTACGTCGCCGCACTGGACCGGCTGGGCATCCCCGGCGCGGGCCAGCTGATGAACGTGGTGGTGCTGGTCGCGCTGCTGAGCGCGATGAACGCCAACATCTACGGGTCCTCGCGCATCGCCTACTCGCTGGTGCAGCGCGGTCTGGGGCCGCGGGCCCTGGCCCGGGTCTCCGGTGGCGTGCCGCGGGTCGCGGTGCTGGTGTCGAGCGTCTTCGGTTTCCTGTGCGTCCTGCTCAGCTACTGGCGGCCCGACGACGTCTTCCCCTGGCTGCTGAACATGATCGGCGCGGTGATCCTGGTCGTGTGGATCTTCATCGCCGTCTCGCAGCTGCGGCTGCGGCGCGCCCTGGAGCGCGAGGCGCCGCAGAAGCTGGTGGTGCGCATGTGGGCTTTCCCGGTGCTGACCTGGGTGGCGCTGGCCGGCATGGCGGCGGTCTTCGTACTGATGGCGCGGGAGCCGGACACGCGGGTGCAGCTGTACTCGACCGGCGGGATGGCGCTGTTCCTGGCGGCGGCCGGCTGGCTCTGGCAGCGGACCCGCGCCCGGAACTGACGCGGCGCGCGCCCCGCACGGCGCATCCGGCAGGGCGAGGCCCCCACGTGGCACGTGGGGGCCTTCCTGTTGCCCGCGCCCGCCCTGTTGTTGATAGCTTGTAGTTGCAAGCTCTTTGCAATAACTGCCGGAGGGGATCTCCCATGCCCGTCTACACGCTGCCTGAACTGCCGTACGACTACTCGGCGCTCGCGCCGGTGATCAGCCCCGAGATCATCGAGCTGCACCACGACAAGCACCACGCGGCCTATGTGAAGGGCGCCAACGACACCCTGGAGCAGCTCGCGGAGGCGCGGGACAAGGAGTCGTGGGGTTCGGTCAACGGCCTGGAGAAGAACCTGGCCTTCCATCTGTCCGGGCACATCCTGCACTCCATCTACTGGCAGAACATGACGGGCGACGGCGGTGGCGAGCCGCTGGAGAAGGACGGCGTGGGCGAGCTGGCCGACGCCATCGCCGAGTCCTTCGGCTCCTTCGCCGGTTTCAAGGCCCAGCTGTCCAAGGCGGCGGCCACCACCCAGGGCTCTGGCTGGGGCGTGCTCGCCTACGAACCGCTCAGCGGGCGCCTGGTCGTCGAGCAGGTCTACGACCACCAGGGCAACGTCGGTCAGGGCTCGACCCCGATCCTCGTCTTCGACGCCTGGGAGCACGCCTTCTACCTGCAGTACAAGAACCAGAAGGTCGACTTCATCGAGGCCATGTGGCAGGTGGTCGACTGGCAGGACGTCGCCAAGCGCTACGCCGCCGCCAAGGAGCGCGCGAACGTGCTGCTGCTCGCGCCCTGACGCGCGCCCCCGGTCGTCCCTCCTCGTGATCGTCTTCTCACCTTTCACGCGGGCGGGCGGAGAGAAGGAGGACCCCCGCGAGGACAGGACTCGCGGGGGTCTTCCCGTAAGGGGCGGCGGAGGGAGCTCTACAGGTTGCTGAAGTCCGGGGCCGCCGTCCGGGTGCGCTTGATCTCGTAGAAGCCGGGGACCGAGGCGACGGCGATGGTGCCGTCCCACAGGCGCAGCGCCTGCTCGCCCTGGGGGACCGGGGTGACGACCGGGCCGAAGAAGGCGATCTGCTCGCCGTCGGCGCCGGGCAGCGCGATGACCGGGGTGCCGACGTCCTGGCCGACCTTGTCGATGCCCTCCTTGTGGGAGGCGCGCAGCTCGGCGTCGAACTCGAAGTCCTCCTGGTCGGCGTAGTCGATCAGGTCGGCGGGCAGGCCCACCTCCGCCAGCGCGGCCGCGATCGCCTCCCGGGTGGGGCCCTGGCCCTGGTTGTGGAAGCGGGTGCCGAGCGCGGTGTAGAGCGGGCCGAGGATGTCGTCGCCGTGCTTCTGCCAGGCCGCGGTCACCACCCGGATCGGCGCCCACGCCTTGGTGGTGAGCAGCTCGCGGTACTCCTCGGGCAGCTCGTCCAGCTTCGGCTCGTTGAGGACGGCGAGGCTCATGATGTGCCAGCGGACCTCGATGTCGCGCTGCTTCTCCACCTCCAGCACCCAGCGGGAGGTCATCCAGGCCCACGGGCACAGCGGGTCGAACCAGAAGTCGACGGGGGTCTTGCCGGAGGGGGTCTCCGCGGGGGCGGTCTGGGACATGGCTCTCCTCGGTACGGGGTGCGCGCGTACGGGACGGACCCGGCGGGGCCCTCGCATCGGGAACATCGACCGCCGCGCAGGGAATTCCCTGATGTCGCGGATCTGGACCGCATGGCAGGATCGGTGCTGTCCGCATCCTGAACACATCCGAGGGAGTGCCGTCTGTGCCCGGTGAGAATCTGTCCCGCGACGAGGCCCGGGAGCGGGCCGCCCTGCTGTCCGTCGACGGGTACGAGGTGTCCCTCGACGTGCGGTCGGCGGCCGGCGCCGGGGAGGGCACGGGGCCGCGCACGTTCCGGTCCGTCACCACGATCCGGTTCCGCTGCAACGAGCCCGGCGCGTCCAGCTTCGCGGACCTGATCGCACCGAGTGTCACCGCCGTCTCCCTCAACGGCAGGGACCTCGACCCGAGCGAGGTCTTCGACGGCTCGCGGATCCTCCTGGAGGACCTGGCCGCCGACAACGAGCTGGTCGTCGACGCGCAGTGCGCCTACTCGCGCACCGGTGAGGGCCTGCACCGCTTCGTCGACCCGGAGGACGGCGAGGTCTACCTCTACACCCAGTACGAGCCGGCCGACTCGCGGCGTGTCTTCGCGAACTTCGAGCAGCCGGACCTCAAGGCGCCGTTCCGCTTCGAGGTGCGGGCGCCCGAGGAGTGGACCGTGTGGAGCAACGGGGCGGGTGAGCGGCACGACGGGGTGTGGCGGTTCGCCGAGACCAAGCCGATCTCGACGTACATCACGTGCGTGGTGGCGGGGCCGTACCACTACGTGACGGACTCCTACGAACGGGTGCTGGAGGACGGGACGCGGCTGGAGATCGCACTGGGCGCGCTGTGCCGCAAGGGACTGGCCAAGCACTTCGACGCCGACGACGTCTTCCTCGTCACCAAGCAGGGCCTGGACTTCTTCCACGACAACTTCGACTACCCGTACCCGTTCGGCAAGTACGACCAGGCGTTCGTGCCGGAGTACAACCTGGGCGCGATGGAGAACCCGGGCCTGGTCACGTTCCGCGAGGAGTACATCTTCCGCGGCAAGGTGACGCAGGCGTCCTACGAGGCGCGGGCCAACGTCATCCTGCACGAGATGGCGCACATGTGGTTCGGCGACCTGGTCACCATGGAGTGGTGGGACGACCTGTGGCTGAAGGAGTCCTTCGCGGACTTCATGGGCTCGTTCTCGCTGGTGGGCGCGACCCGGTTCACCGACGGCTGGATCACCTTCGCCAACCGCCGCAAGGCGTGGGCGTACCGCGCGGACCAGCTGCCCTCCACGCATCCGGTCACCGCGGACATCCGTGACCTGCAGGACGCCAAGCTGAACTTCGACGGCATCACCTACGCCAAGGGCGCCTCGGTGCTCAAGCAGCTGGTGGCGTACGCCGGCCGGGAGGCGTTCCTGGAGGGCGCCCGCCGCTACTTCAAGCGGCACGCGTACGGCAACACCCGGCTGGGCGACCTGCTCGCGGTCCTGGAGGAGACCAGCGGCCGGGACATGGGCGCGTGGGCGCGGTCCTGGCTCCAGACGGCCGGCGTCAACGCGCTGACCCCGCAGGTGGTGCTGGATCCCGAGGGGCGGATCCAGGAGCTGGCGGTGGTGCAGGAGGCGGCCGAGTCGCACCCCGAGCTGCGCCCGCACCGGGTGGCGGTGGGCCTGTACCAGCGCTCGGAGGTCGGCGCGCTGGAGCGGTACGCGCGCGCCGAGGTGGACGTGGCCGGTGCCCGTACGGTCATCGCGGAGCTGGCCGGGCAGGACGCGCCCGACCTGGTGCTGGTCAACGACGACGACCTCACCTACTGCAAGATCCGCTTCGACGAGACGTCGCTGGCCACCCTGCGCGAGCACCTGGGCGCGCTCACCGATCCGCTCGCCCGGGCGCTGTGCTGGTCGGCGCTGTGGAACCTGACCCGGGACGCGCTGCTGCCGGCCCGCGACTTCATCGCTCTGGTACTGCGGTTCGCGGGCCGCGAGACCGACATCGGCGTGCTCCAGATGCTGCACGCGTGGGCGCAGTCGGCGCTGGTGCACTACGTGGCGCCCGCGTGGCGCGAGACGGGCGGGCGGGCGCTGGCCGAGGGCGCGCTGGCCGAGCTGCGGCAGGCCGAGCCGGGCAGCGAGCACCAGCTGGCCTGGGCGCGTTTCTTCGCGTCGCTGGCGTCGGCACCGGCCGACCTGGAACTGCTGCGGGCCCTGCTGGACGGCACCGAGGAGATCACCGGGCTGGAGGTGGACCAGGAGCTGCGCTGGGCGTTCCTGGAGCCGCTGGCCACGTACGGGGTGGCCGACGAGAAGGCGCTCGGCGACGAGCTGGCCCGCGACGACACCGCCTCCGGCAAGCGGCACCAGGTGCGCTGCCTGGCCGCGCGTCCCTCCGCCGCCGTCAAGGAGCGGGCGTGGACGCAGGTGGTGGAGTCGGACGCGCTGTCGAACGCGCTGGTGGAGGCGACCATCGCGGGCTTCGTGCGGCCCTCGCAGCGGGAGCTGCTGGCGCCGTACGCGCAGCGGTACTTCGCGGTGATCGAGCGCGTGTGGCAGGAGCGGTCGATCCAGATCGGGATGGACGTGGTCCGCGGGCTGTTCCCGTCGCTGCGGGACTCGCGCGAGACGCTGGACGCGGCGGACGCGTGGCTCGCCGCGCACGAGGGGGCCGCGCCCGCCCTGCGCCGGCTGGTCGTGGAGGCGCGCGACGACCTGGCCCGTGCGCTGCGCGGTCAGGCGTGCGACGCGACGGCCGGAGCCGCCGGCTGAGCCGTCACCCGGACAGCCGCAGCTCTGGCCACGGCTCAGGCGTGGAGTAACCGTTACAAAGTTCCCGTAACCCCTGGCCCGTCCCTGGACGGACCAGGGGTTTTCGGCATCCGAACACGCGTCCTTTAGTGCGGGGTTGTCCTCATTTGTCGACGGGTGTGTAACAGCGGTTAGCGGGCGGCCCGGGTACGGGAACGTCCCGGGACATGAACCACGACACCCCGCTCTCCCCCCGCCCCCTGAGCCACCTGGCCGAGGCGCACCGCCGGGTCCTGACCACCGCCCAGCTGCGCGCCCACGGTGTGTCGGCGGCCGAGACGACCGAGCAGTGCCGCGCCGGCGGACCCTGGCAGCAGTTCCTGCCGGGCGTCTACCTGCTCCATCCCGGGCCGCCGACCGGCGAGGAGCGTCTGCGCGCCGTGCTCCTGTACGCGACCCGCGGACCCGCGCCGCGCCCGGCGTCCGGGGTGCCGGCCCAGCCGACCGCGCGGCAACCGCACCGCCCCGCCCACCCGGACGTGATGATCACCGGCCTGGCCGCCCTCACCCTGCACGGCTTCTCGGCCGCGCCCGCCCTGCTCGCGCTGGAGAAGATCGACGTGCTGGTGCCGCGGCTGCGGCGGCTGCGCTCGACGGGCTGCGCCCGGGTGGTCCGGACGGCCGAGCCGCCCGTCCCCGAGGTGGTCACGGGCGTCCCGGTGGCCCCGGTGCCGCGTGCCCTGGCGGACGCGGTGGCGCAGTCGCGGGACGCGGTCGCGGTGCAGCGGCTGCTGACGGAGGCGGTGCGCGGCGGGCACTGCGAGCCGGCCGCGGTGGTCCGCGCCCTGACCGCCGCGCGGCTGCTGACCCGCCCGTACGTGGTCGACGCGGTGGACTCGCTGCTGGCCGAGGGCCGCTCGATCGCCGAGGACCGGCTGTACCGGATGGTCGAGGAGCACGGCCTGCCCGACCCGGTGTGGAACGTGGACCTGCGCCTGCCCGGCGGCCCGCACCTGGGCGGCCTGGACGCGTACTGGCCCGATCAGGCGGTCGCCCTGGAACTGGACACCCGAGCGCCGCTCCAGGGCCGCCCCGACGAGGACTCCCTCTGGTCGGAGTACGCCCGCAAGCGCGAGCACCTGGAGCGGCTGGGCATCACGGTCGTCCACATCACGCCCAGGAAGCTGCGCGAGGCGATGGAGCAGCAGGCGACGGTGGTGCGCACGGCCCTGATGGCGGCGGCCGACCGCGATCCGGCCGCGTACGTGGTGGTGCTGCCGCGGTAGGCCGTGGGGGCGGCGGCGCAGGAGGGGGAGCGGGGGCCCGGACGGCGTCCGGGACCCCGCCCCGCGGGCGCCGGGACCGCTCAGCGGCCGCAGTACTCCGCCTCCACGACCGCGTCGGCGTCGCCCGCCCAGTCGCCGTTGAAGTTGAAGGCCAGGGCGTGGCGGCCGTCGGCGGTGGCCGTCGCCGCCGAGGACGAGCCGTGGATGCCGCCGTCGTGCCCCCACACGTGCACGCCGCAGGAGAGCCGGTGGTCCATCAGACCGAGGCCGTAACGGATGCCGGGACTGCCGGTGCGCACCGTCGTCCGCATCTCCGCCAGTTGCCGCGGCGGCAGCAGCCGCCCCCGCAGCAGGGCCGTGTAGAAGCGGTTCAGGTCGGCGGAGTCGGAGATCATCTCGCCCGCCGAGGAGGCGAGGGACGGGTTGAGTTCGGTGACGTCGTACACCGGTCCCGTCGTCTTGTCCGACAGCTTGGAGTAGGCGCGGCCGCTCGGGTGCCCGACGGTGACCCGGGTGCCGGGCAGCGACGTGGCCGTCAGGTGCAGGGGCCGCAGGACGCGCTCGCGGATCTCGTGGGCGTAGGAGTGCCCCGTCACCCGCTCGACGACCATCCCGGCCAGCACGTAGTTGGTGTTGGAGTACTGCCAGGAGGTGCCGGGGGCGAAGTCCGGCCGGTGGGCCATGGCGATCCGCACCAGGTCCTCGGGCCGCAGCGTGTCGTAGCGGTGCGCGAGGAAGCCGTCCTTGAGGAAGTGGGCACGGCCGAAGCCTTCGTCGGCCGTGTAGCTGTAGATGCCGCTCGTGTGGTTGAGCAGCTGCCGCAGGGTGATGCGGCGGCCGTCGTGGCCGTGGCCGCGCACCACGCCGGGCAGCCACCGGTCCACCGTGTCGTCCAGTGACAGCCGTCCCTCCGCCTCCAGTTGGAGCAGCACCGTGGCCGTGAAGGTCTTGGTGATGCTGCCCACCCGGTAGCGGTCGTGCGCGCCGCGCGGGGCGCCGGTGCGCAGGTCGCCGACGCCGGCGGTGATGTTCCGGGTGCCCGAGCGGTCCCGGGCGGTCGCCGTCACGCCGGGCACGCCGTCCGCGACGGCGGCCCGGACCGCCGCGCGGGTCGCCTCGTGGCGGCCGTCGCCGTCCGATGCGGCCGGCGCCCCCACCGCGGGTCCCGCCACCACCACCGCCAGGACCAGGGCCGCCGTCCCCGCCAGGCTCGTCCGTACCGACATCGTCTTCCCCTCTCCGCCGTCCGACCGGTTCGCGCTCAAGGACCGGGGACCGGAGGGGAGGGTTGCCGGGCGGTGACCCGGTTGAGCGACATCCGGCCGTTCACGCCCCGCCGGACGCTTCCGGTGCCACGCGTCCCGCGGCCGGCCGCTCCCGCCACAGCCGCAGGCCGACGTCGACCAGTCCGACGCGCTCCAGCCCCGGCACCGCCTCCAGGTCGTGCCAGGCCGCCATGTCCGTGGAGCCGCCGATCTCGTGGCGCAGGTCGCCGCCGGTGACCCGGGCCTCGTAGACGATGCGCAGCCCGTGGAAGTCGGCGTGGCTGCCCAGGGGCCGCGGGTAGGTGCGCCGGATGGAGTCGAGGCCGAGCAGGGCGACCGGCTCGACGGCGTACCCGGTCTCCTCCTCGGCCTCGCGGACCACGGTGTCGTAGGGGTCCTCGCCGTGTTCCATGCCGCCGCCTGGCAGGGTCCACCGGCGGGCGCCGTCCCGCGCCACCCAGCGGGCCAGCAGCATCCGTCCGTCCCGCACACACACGGCGTAGGCCGCCACCCGCAACTCCTCACGCATGGGGAGACGTTACGGCAGCGGGCGGACGGCCGGGGGCCGTTCGGGAGCCGTTCGGGCCCGGCGGGGCGGGCGCGGGGGGCGGGGCGGGCCGGTGACGGGGTGGTTGCCGGGGTGCGGCGAAGAGGTTGCGGGGGGCGCCGGGGCGGCGCGGTGCGCCTGTCCGGATCGTCAAGGGACGGCAGGGGGACCGGGCGCACGGGCTCCTTCGGCGGGCACCCTGCGAACGCGGGCCGCCACCATGCGCGTTCACCGGCCCTCGACATGTGGCGGAAAAGGGCGCTTTGCCGCCTGGTGTCCGCCGTGACGCATGGCGGGATTGCGCCATGCGTCCATCCCGCCTCGGTCAACTCTCCCCAAACATTGTCCTCTTGGGTAAAGCTGAGCGATCGTCCGGCACCGATTTCCGGACGACCGCGATCACAACCGGTCGCACCCCGCCTGGTTCCTCCACCGACAAGGGATGCCGATGACCTCCGACTCCCCCCGCGCCCCGGGCGCCAGACGCCTGGCCCGCATCGCCGCGGCCACCGGCGTGGTGGCCGCGCTCTGCGCGGCCGGACCGCTGCCCCTGGCCGCCGCCGCCGAGGGCGGCCCCGTCCCCTCCGGCCCGGCCGTCCGGCCGGCGAGCGCGAAACTCGGCGCCGACGACGCCGGCCTGCTCGCCACGGCCAAGGCCGACGGCGCGAAGAACGTCACGATGATGATCGCGACCGCGCCCGGGAAGACCGAGCAGGTCACCCGGCAGCTGGACGCGGTCAGGGGCGGCTCGGTCGGCCTCACCCACGACGGGCTCGGCTACGTCCGCGCCACCGTGCCGACCGCCGCGGCCGACTCCGTGATCAGCGCGGCCGAGAAACTGTCCTCGGTGCACGCCATCGACCTGCGCCAGGAGATACCGCTCGACGACCCGGCACCGGACGCGGGCACCACCGGCAACGCGCGGGGCAAGGGTGAGCAGGGCAACGGCGACAGCGCCGTCTACCCCGCGCCCGGCAGGAACACGCCCGCGACGAACCCGTACAACCCCTCCTTCGAGACGGGCGCCGTCGAATTCGTGCGCCGCGACGCGCAGGCGGACGGCCGGGGCGTCACCATCGGCATCCTCGACTCCGGTGTGGACCTCGGCCACCCCGCGCTCCAGCGGACCACCACCGGCGAGCGCAAGATCGTCGACTGGGTGACCGCGACCGACCCGATCATCGACGGCGACGCCACCTGGCGCCCGATGGTCAACCCGGTCTCCGGACCGTCCTTCACCTACGGCGGCCAGAGCTGGAAGGCCCCGGCGGGCTCGTACGAGATCAGCACCTTCAAGGAGTCCGCGACCGCGGGCGGCGACGCCAAGGGCGACGCGAACCGCGACGGCGACCCCACCGACTCCTGGGGCCTCCTGTACGACCCGGCGGCCGGCACCGTCCGCGTCGACCTGAACAACAACAACGACTTCACCGACGACACGCCGATGAAGCCGTACAAGGACGGTTTCCAGGTCGGCTACTTCGGCACCGACGACCCGAAGACGGACGTCGTGGAGCGGCAGCCGTTCGTCGTGCAGATCCGCAAGGACGTGCCGATGGACCCCTACGGCGGGTCCTGGACCGGCAAGAAGGCCGACTTCGTCAACATCGGCGTCATCGAGTCCGAGCACGGCACCCACGTCGCCGGCATCACCGCCGCCCACGGCCTGTTCGGCGGGAAGATGAACGGCGCGGCCCCCGGCGCGAAGATCGTCTCCTCGCGCGCCTGCACCTGGAGCGGCGGCTGCACCAACGTGGCGCTCACCGAGGGCATGATCGACCTCGTCGCGAACCGCGGCGTCGACATCGTCAACATGTCCATCGGCGGCCTGCCGGCCCTCAACGACGGCAACAACGCGCGCGCCGAGCTGTACACCCGCCTGATCGACACCTACGGTGTCCAGCTCGTCATCTCCGCGGGCAACTCCGGCCCCGGCGCCAACACCATCGGCGACCCCGGCCTGGCCGACAAGGTGATCTCGGTCGGCGCCGGCATCTCCAAGGAGACCTGGGCCGCGAACTACGGCTCCGCCGTGCGCACGCGGTACGCGATGATGCCGTTCTCCTCGCGCGGCCCGCGTGAGGACGGCGGCTTCACGCCCACGCTGGTCGCGCCCGGCGCGGCGATCAACACCACCCAGACCTGGCTGCCGGGCTCCCCGGTCGCCGAGGCGGGCTACTCGCTGCCGGCCGGCTACTCGATGCTCCAGGGCACCTCGATGGCCTCGCCGCAGGCCACCGGCGCCTCCGCGCTGCTGCTGAGCGCCGCCAGGCAGCAGCACGTCGACCTGACCCCGGCGAAGCTGCGCACCGCGCTCACCTCGACCGCCCACCACATCCCCGGCGCCCAGGCCTACGAGGAGGGCGCCGGCCGGATCGACGTCGTGGACGCCTGGAACGCGATCCGCCGCGGCGCCGCCGCCCACGAGTACACGGTCCGGGCCCCGGTCGACACCGCGATCGACTACGCCCTGAAGACTCCCGGCTACGGCACCGGCCTCTACGACCGCGAGGGCGGCCTGAAGGCGGGCCAGAAGAAGACCTACGACATCACGGTCACCCGCACCTCCGGCCCGGACCGGGCGGTGTGGCACACGCTGCGGGTCGCGAACAACGCCGACCACACCTTCCGTGTCGTCGGTTCGCCGCTGGTGCGGCTGCCGCTGAACGAGCCGGTGACCGTCAAGGTGCAGGCCGCTCCCCGCTCGGCGGGCCTCAAGAGCGCGATCCTGGAGGTCGACGACCCCTTCACCACCGGCGTCGACCGGCAGATCCTCACCACCGTCGTGGTCGCGGACCCGGTCCGGTACACCTACTCCGACACGTCCTCGGTGGAGCGCAACAGCACCCGCTCCTACTTCCTGACGGTGCCCGAGGGCGCCAAGTCGCTGGAGGTCGCGATCGGCGGGCTGAAGGGCAGGAGCCAGACCCGCTTCATCGCCGTCCACCCCTACGGCGTCCCGGTCGACAACACCTCGACGCCGTACTGCTACAACAACTACCTCGACGGCAACGGCTGCAAGCCCGACGTCCGCTCCTACGCCGACCCGCAGCCGGGCGTGTGGGAGGTCGAGGTCGAGGCGCGCCGCACCTCGCCGCTGCTCGACAACCCCTACCGGCTGGACGTCGCCGTGCTGGGCGCCTCCTTCGACCCGCAGACCGTGACCGTGCCCGAGGCGAAGGCCGGCACGCCGGTCACCGCCTCCTGGAAGGTGACCAACGCCTACGCCGCCCTGGACGGCAAGCTGACCGGCGGCCCCCTCGGCTCCGCCAAGTCGGACCGGCCCACCGTGCGCAACGGTGAGAAGCAGACCACGACCGTGACCGTCCCCGAGGGCGCCAAGTCGCTCGACGTCGCCATCGGCGGGGTCTCGGACAAGTCGGCCGACCTGGACCTGGTCGTCTACGACGCGAACGGCAAGGAGGTCGCGAAGTCCGCGGACGGCGACTCCGAGGAATCGGTGTCGATCGCCTCGCCCGCGGCCGGCACGTACACCGTGGAGGTCGCCGCGTACTCGGTGCCCTCCGGTTCCACGGCGTACGACTACCGGGACGTGTTCTTCTCCGCCGCGCTCGGCACCGTGTCGGTGGACGAGTCGGCGGCGGTCGAGCTGGGCACCGGGGCGTCGGCGACGGTGACCGGCCAGGTCACCGCTGCGGCCCAGGCGCCCGAGGGACGCGAGTTCTTCGGGCAGGTGCAGCTGGTGAACGCGCGGGGCACCGTCGCGGGCACCGGCAGCGTGAAGATCGGCAAGGTCCTGCCGTAACCGCCGGCGACCGGTGTCGGTGGCCGCCCCGGCCTCCGACACCGGTCGGTCCGGTGGGACCGGTCGGTCCGGTGGGACCCGTGGGACCAGTGGGACCACAGGGACCGGCGGAAACCGGGACTGGTCGGGGGCGGGCGTCCGTGCGGGCGCCCGCCCTTCGCCGTTCCCGGCCGTCCCCGGTCGCCGCCGTCCCTGGCCGCCACCCCGCCCCACCCTGGCCGCTTCGGCCGCCCCCCGCCCTCCGCCGCCCGTGCCGTTGCGTACGTCACATCGCCGTATACGGCCGGATCGCACGGGCAGGCACGGAGCAGCACAGCTTGCGGTCCGCGCGCCCGGGCGGGCGAATTTCTGCAGCTCACCCCGGGTGCGCGCCGCAGAACCGCAACCGCGCGGCTGCCGGACTCGTCCCTTTCGGCGAGACGCCGGCGGGCACGCGGCGCAAAGAAGTGGACACCCGGGCCGGGGCCGGCCGCATGATGGAAAGGCCGCGGCCGGGCGACACGCACGGCACACGCACGTACAGCACACGCCAAGGGAGACACCGTGAGGGTCGGAATCGTCGGAGCCACCGGTCAGGTCGGCACGGTCATGCGCAGGATCCTCACGGAGCGCGACTTCCCGCTCACCCAGCTGCGCCTGTTCGCCTCGGCCCGCTCCGCGGGGACGGTCCTGGACGGCGTGACGGTGGAGGACGCGTCGACCGCCGACTACACCGGCCTGGACATCGTGCTGTTCTCGGCGGGCGGCGCCACCTCCAAGGCGCTGGCCGAGAAGGTCGCCGCCCAGGGCGCCGTGGTGATCGACAACTCCTCGGCCTGGCGCCGCGACCCGGACGTGCCGCTGGTGGTCTCCGAGGTGAACCCGCACGCCGTCGCGGACCGCCCCAAGGGCATCATCGCCAACCCGAACTGCACGACGATGGCCGCGATGCCCGTGCTGAAGCCGCTGCACGCCGAGGCGGGGCTTCAGGGCCTGGTCGTCGCCACCTACCAGGCGGTGTCCGGCTCGGGCCTCGCGGGCGTGGCCGAGCTGCACGGCCAGACCCAGAAGGTCGTCGCGGACGCCGACAAGCTGACCCACGACGGCGCGGCCGTGGACTTCCCCGAGCCGGCCGTCTACAAGCGCCCGATCGCCTTCAACGTGCTGCCCTTCGCCGGCAACCTCGTCGACGACGGCCTGAACGAGACCGACGAGGAGCAGAAGCTCCGCCACGAGTCCCGCAAGATCCTGGAGATCCCGGAGCTGAAGGTCTCCGGCACCTGCGTGCGCGTACCGGTCTTCTCCGGCCACTCCCTCCAGGTCAACGCCCGTTTCGCCCGTCCGATCAGCGTGGAGCGCGCCACCGAGCTGCTGTCCGGCGCCCCCGGCGTCGCCCTCTCCGACATCCCCACCCCGCTCCAGGCCGCCGGCCAGGACCCGTCCTACGTCGGCCGCATCCGCCGCGACGAGACGGCGGACAACGGCCTGGCGCTGTTCGTCTCCAACGACAACCTGCGCAAGGGCGCGGCCCTGAACGCGGTGCAGATCGCGGAGCTGGTGGCGGCCGAGCTGAAGGGCTGACCGGCCGCCGCCGTCCGCCCCGGCGTCAGGGCCTGCGCACCTCGTAGAGGAAGCAGCCGTACTCGACGGCCCGGACGTGGACCAGCGCCACGTCCGAGTCGTCGAACGCTTGCGCGATGGCGGCGCCGAGGTGCGCGGCGCCCGGCTCCACCAGCCGCCCGCCCAGGATGCGTCCCTGGGCCGAGTAGCGGCGCACCACCCGGTGCGCGTTCGTGAAGGGAAGGCCCGCGCCCTTCGGCCCCGCGCCCTTCGGCCCCGCCCCCTGCGGTCCCGCGCACTCCCGCCCGTGGACGAAGACGGGCCCCTGCTCGTCGTACGCCCCCGGCTCGGCGCCCGTCTCGGCCGCCCAGCGCCGCAGCGGCGCGTAGCTGACCAGCGCGATCACCTCGCCCGGCTCGCTCTTGCGCAGGCAGCAGCGCAGCGGCGCGCCGCCCTCCTCGTCGGTGAACGGCGCCGCCGGGCGTCCGGCGTCGTCCCGCTCGCGCAGTTCCGCCAGCACGGCCGGGCCGATGGCGCGGGCGCGGCCGGCCGGCCGCTCTTCCACTTCTCGCGTCGCTTCCGCTGTCGTCATGCCTCCAGGCTCGCCTGTTCGAACGCCGTCCACCGGCGGAAATCGGTCGTCGCGTCCGGCGCGGGTCGCATGGAAGGATGACGCAATCCACACATCACGAGGAGATGACCGCGTGCCTGGCACAAACCTGACTCGCGAAGAGGCGCAGCAGCGGGCGAAGCTGCTCACCGTTGACTCGTACGAGATCGATCTCGACCTCTCCGGCGCGCAGGAGGGCGGTACCTACCGGTCCGTGACCACGGTGCGCTTCGACGTCGCCGAGGACCGCGCCGAGTCCTTCATCGACCTGATCGCCCCGGCCGTCCACGAGGTGACCCTCAACGGCGACGCGCTGGAGCCGGCGGAGGTCTTCAAGGACTCCCGCATCGCCCTGCCCGGCCTGCTCCAGGGCCGCAACGTCCTGCGGGTCGTCGCCGACTGCGCCTACACCAACACCGGTGAGGGCCTGCACCGCTTCGTCGACCCGGTCGACGACCAGGCGTACCTGTACACGCAGTTCGAGGTGCCGGACGCGCGCCGGGTCTTCGCCTCCTTCGAGCAGCCCGACCTGAAGGCCACCTTCCAGTTCACCGTGAAGGCGCCCGAGGGCTGGACCGTCGTGTCCAACTCGCCCTCGCCCGAGCCCCGGGACAACGTCTGGGTGTTCGAGCCGACGCCGCGCATCTCGACGTACATCACCGCGCTGATCGTCGGCCCGTACCACTCCGTGCACAGCACGTACGAGAAGGACGGGCAGTCCGTGCCGCTGGGCATCTACTGCCGGCCCTCGCTCGCCGAGTTCCTCGACGCGGACGCGATCTTCGAGGTCACCCGGCAGGGCTTCGACTGGTTCCAGGAGAAGTTCGACTACGCCTACCCGTTCGCCAAGTACGACCAGCTCTTCGTGCCCGAGTTCAACGCGGGCGCGATGGAGAACGCGGGCGCGGTCACCATCCGCGACCAGTACGTCTTCCGGTCCAAGGTGACCGACGCGGCGTACGAGGTGCGGGCGGAGACGATCCTGCACGAGCTGGCCCACATGTGGTTCGGCGACCTGGTCACCATGGAGTGGTGGAACGACCTGTGGCTGAACGAGTCGTTCGCCACCTACACCTCCATCGCCTGCCAGGCGCACGCCCCCGGCTCGCGCTGGCCGCACTCGTGGACGACCTTCGCCAACTCCATGAAGACGTGGGCCTACCGGCAGGACCAGCTGCCCTCCACCCACCCGATCATGGCGGACATCAACGACCTGGACGACGTCCTCGTCAACTTCGACGGCATCACCTACGCCAAGGGCGCCAGCGTCCTCAAGCAGCTGGTGGCGTACGTCGGCATGGACGAGTTCTTCCGCGGCGTGCAGGCGTACTTCAAGCGGCACGCGTACGGCAACACGCGCCTGTCCGACCTGCTGGGCGCGCTGGAGGAGACCTCCGGCCGCGACCTGAAGACCTGGTCGAGGAAGTGGCTGGAGACGGCCGGCATCAACATCCTGCGGCCCGAGATCGAGACGGACGCCGACGGTGCCATCACCTCCTTCGCCGTCCGGCAGGAGGCCCCGGCGCTCCCGGCCGGCGCCAAGGGCGAGCCGGTGCTGCGCCCGCACCGCATCGCGATCGGCCTGTACGACCTCGACGAGGCGAGCGGCAAGCTGGTGCGCGCCGAGGACGGCCGGATCGAGCTGGACGTGGACGGCGAACTGACCGCCGTACCGCAGCTGGCCGGCCGGCGCCGTCCTGCGGTCGTCCTGCTCAACGACGACGACCTGTCCTACGCCAAGGTCCGCCTGGACGAGCAGTCGCTGGCCTTCGTCACCGAGCACCTCGGCGACTTCGCGTCCTCGCTGCCGCGCGCCCTGTGCTGGGCCTCCGCCTGGGACATGACCCGCGACGGCGAGCTGGCCACCCGCGACTACCTGTCCCTGGTGCTGTCCGGGATCGGCAAGGAGTCCGACATCGGCGTGGTGCAGTCGCTGCACCGCCAGGTGAAGCTGGCCATCGACCTGTACGCCGACCCGGCCGCCCGCGACGCCCTGCTCACCCGCTGGACCGACGCCACGCTGGCCCACCTGCGCGCCGCCGAGGCGGGCAGCGACCACCAGCTCGCGTGGGCGCGTGCCTTCGCGGCGACCGCCCGCACCCCCGAGCAGCTCGACCTGCTCAACGCCCTGCTGGAGGGCACGCAGACCATCGAGGGCCTGGCCGTCGACACGGAGCTGCGCTGGGCGTTCGTGCAGCGGCTCGCGGCGGTGGGCCGGTTCGACGAGGCGGAGATCGCCGGCGAGTACGAGCGGGACAGGACCGCCGCCGGTGAGCGGCACGCGGCCACCGCCCGCGCCGCCCGGCCGACCGAGGAGGCCAAGGCGGAGGCCTGGGCGTCGGTCGTCGACTCCGACAAGCTCCCGAACGCCGTCCAGGAGGCGGTCATCGCGGGCTTCGTCCAGACCGACCAGCGCGAGCTGCTGGCGCCGTACACCGAGCGGTACTTCGAGGTGCTCAAGGACATCTGGGCCTCCCGCTCCCACGAGATGGCCCAGCAGATCGCGGTCGGCCTGTACCCGGCGGTGCAGGTCGAGGAGGACACGCTGCGCCGCACCGACGAGTGGCTGGCCTCCGCCGCCCCGAACGCGGCCCTGCGCCGGCTGGTCTCCGAGTCGCGCGCGGGTGTCGAGCGCTCGCTGAAGGCCCAGGCGGCGGACGCGGCGGCGAAGTAGCGGCGGCACGACAGGCGCGGTACCGCGCCGTGGGCGCGGCCCGGCATGCGGGGGGGGCGCCCGGTCTCGGCCGGGCGCCCCCTCCTTGCTGGTTCGGCTCGCGGTCCGGGCCGGGGGTCCCTTGTGGGTGCGAGGCCCGGGCTGGGCCGGGAGGCCCTGCGCGGCGGCCGGTCCCTGCGTCGGCCTTCCCGCACGGCGGCCGGTCCCGGTGGGGTGCCCTCCCCTTGCTGGTTCGGCTCGCGGTCCGCGTCGGGGCTCCCTTGCCGGTACGCGGCCGGGCTGGGCCGGGTCCCCTGCCGGTGCGGACGGGGCCCCGTCGTCTGAGGGTCAGGCCGGTTGTTCCTGGCCCGTGAGTCCGGCGGCCGCCGTCCGCAGGGCCGCCAGGACCGTCCTGCGCGCGGGCGCGTCCCGCGCCCCCTTCCGCAGGGCTGCGCCCACGTGCCGGTACGGGCGGTCCGCGCCCAGGGCGCGCATCACGACCCCGTCCCGGCGCACGGCCGCCATGCGGGGCACCAGGGCCACGCCCATGCCCGCCTCCACCATCGCCAGGATCGCGGTCCACCCGGCCGCCGAGTGCCCCTGGTAGGGGCTGAACCCGGCGGCCTCGCAGGCCGTCCGCGTGATGTCCGACCAGGGGCCGCTGCCGCCGAAGATCCACGCCTCGGCCGCGAGATCGGCCAGGCGCACCCGGGGTGCCGCGGCCAGCGCGTGGTCCGGCGGGAGGGCGAGGTCGAGCGGGTCGGCGAGCAGCGGCACCCGCGTGAAGCCCGGGTCCACCGGGGTCGGGGCGTGCGCGGCCAGCGACAGCGCGAGGTCCACCTCGCCGGCGGCCAGCAGGTCGTACGCCTCACCCGCCTCCGTCTCCCGCACCCGCACGGTCACCCCCGGGTGCGTCGCCCGCAGCGTCCGCACGGCCGGCACGACGAGGGCGGGCACCGCGGTCGAGAAGGCCCCGACCCGCACCTCGCCGGTCTCTCCGTGCGCGTACGCGGACAGTTCGGCCTCCGCGCGCTCCAGCTGCTCGAACACCGCCTCCGCGTGCCGGAGGACGAGCCGGGCCGCGTCCGTGAGCCGCACCCGCCGCCCCTGCGCCTCCAGCAGGGGCACCCCGAGCTGGGCCGCCAGGTTGGTCAGCTGCTGGGAGACGGCGGACGGGGTCATGTGCAGCGCCTCGGCCGTCGCGGTCACGGTCCCCCGCTCCCCCAGCGTCCGCAGGATGCGCAGCTTCCGGATCTCCCACTCGGCCATGGCGGCAACCTATACGCCGGCGCCGGGGCGGGCGGCGCCCGCGCGGGCCTCAGCGGCGCGAGGCGGTCCCGAGGACGACGCCGCCCAGGATCAGCGCCATGCACAGCGCCTGCAACGGGCCGACCGCCTCACCGAGCAGCGCCCAGGACAGCACGGCCACGCAGACGGGCTGGAGGTAGTAGACGAGCCCGGCGCGGGTGGGTCCGACGAGGGAGATCGCCTTGTTCCAGGAGAAGAAGGCGACGGCGGAGGACAGCACGCCGACGTAGAGAAGGGGCAGGACCGTGCCGGGCCGGACGTCGAAACCGCCCTGGACGGCGACGCTGGCCACCTGCACGGGCAGCAGCATGACGGTGCCGAACAGAAACGTGGTGAACAGGAAGGCCGCACCGGCCAGTTCGGCGGGGCGGCGGCGCAGCAGGGCGCTGTAGGAACCGAACGAGCAGGCCGCCGCGATCATCCACAGGTCCCCGGCGGAGAACGACGCCGCGCCTCCTCCGCCGATGAGCAGCACCACACCCGCGCAGGCGGTCAGCAGTCCGGTGACCCGGCGCGCGCCGAGCCGTACGCCGCCCGCCCGTTCGAGGACCGCCATCAGCACCGGGGAGGCCGCCATGATCATGCCCATGTTGGCGGCGGGGGTGGTCAGTCCGGCCTGGTTGACCAGCGTGTTGTAGACGGTGACTCCGAGCAGGGAGGCCAGCAGCACGAATCGCAGGTGGCGGCGGACCAGCGCGCGCTGCCGCCAGGCGGCGCGGGCACCGAAGGGGGCCACGGCGACGAGCGCCACGACCCAGCGCCAGAAGGCGTGCTGCACGGGCGGCACGCTGTCGTGCAGCGCCCGGGAGGTGACGAAGCTGCCCGCCCAGACCACGGTGGCGAGGGCGGCGAGCGCGACACCGAGAACGGCCGGCCGGGGGGCGCGGCCACCGGCGGGCGAGGCGGAAGCACCGGGAGCGTCGGTGCGGGGAGTGGGGGCGGGGGTGCCGGAAGCGGGAGGGCCGGGGGCGGGGGCGCCGGAAGGGGCGGTGTCAGCAGTGGCGGCGGGGGTGCCGGAGGCGGGGGTGGGTGTGGTCCCGTGCAGGACTTCGGCCACGTGGGTCCTTTCGCTGAGCGGGGGCAGGACGACGAGCCCACCGTGACAGCGACCGACCTATCAGGTCCATCGAATCTTTTCGAGCATTCCTTTCAGCCCACCTGAAAGGTAGAGGAGGGAGACGGTCGTGGGGCGGCACCCCCTTTTTGATGCTCCCGCAGGTCAGCCCACGTGGGTGGCGAGCGCCGCCTCGATCGCGGCCGGATCGGCCGTGTCCGCCGCCCACGCCACGTAGCCGTCGGGGCGGACCAGCAGAGCCGTACGGCGTCCGCTCGCCCAGCGTGCGACGGCCAGCCGCCCGGCGCGGCCCTCCCCCGCCTCGTGGGCGTCCGGTGTGACGAGGGCGAAGCGGCCGCCGCGCAGCGCCTCGTAGAGCCGGCCGCCCCCGGCGAGCGCCACGTCCGGAGCCCGGACACCGACGAGGCGGTGGGAGCCGCGCGGCGCGCGGTACCGGTAGGCGATCCCGGTGACCTGACCGGCGGCCAGCCGGCGGGCCTGCGGGAAGACGTCGAGAACGGCGACGAGCGCGGCGCGCAGCGCCCGGGTCCAGGGACGCCTGGCCATGGCGAGCCGCACGATGCCGCCGCTGCTGCGCAGCACGGCCCTGCCGACCGGGTGGCGTTCGGCCTGGTAGGTGTCCAGGAGCGCATCGGGTGCGCGGCCGGTGACGACCTGGGCGAGCTTCCAGCTGAGATTGGCCGCGTCCTGCAGGCCGGTGTTCATGCCCTGGCCGCCGGCGGGGCTGTGCACGTGGGCGGCGTCCCCGGCGAGGAGGACCCGGCCGACGCGGTAGGCGGGCGCCTGGCGCTCGTCGCTGTGGAAGCGGGAGGTCCAGCGGGCGTCGTGCATGCCGAAGTCGCGGCCGAGGGCGAGCCGGGTGATCTCCTTGACCTCGTCGAGCCCGACGGGAGTGTCGTCGGGCACGTCACGGTCGCGGCGCCAGCAGATGACGCGGTGGTAGCCGTCGCCGAACGGCGCGAGGAAGGCGAAGGCGTTCCCGACCGCGTTGACGGTCAGCAGCGTCTCGGGCGGCTCGGCCAGCCGTACGTCCGCCAGGACGACGGATCGGATCACCGACCGCCCCGGGAACGGCAGCCCGACCGCCGCCCGCACCGCGCTGCGCATCCCGTCCGCGCCGACCACGTACGCAGCCCGCAACGTCCCGGTCCGCCCGCCGGCGTCCCGCACCTCCACGCTGACGCCGTCCGCGTCCTGGGACAGCCCGGTCACCTCGGTCTCGTAGCGGAAGTCCACCCCGCTCTCGGCCGCGCGCCGCTCCAGCACCTTCTCCACCTCGTACTGCGGCAGGACGAGGACGTGACGGTAGCGGGAGGGCAGGGCGGTGAGGTCGATGGCGAGGCGGCCGAAGAGCTGCAGCCGGTCCAGGGGGCGGCCGACGGCCTCCAGGCGATCGGCGAGACAGCGGGCGTCGAGCATTTCGAGGGTCCGGGCGTGCAGGACGAACGCGCGGGAGAGGTTGCTGATCCGGTGCGGGCGCTTCTCGACGAGGGTGACGGGCACTCCGGCGGCGGCGAGGTCCCCGGCCAGCAGCAGCCCGGTGGGACCGGCGCCGACGACGATCACGGGAGCGTTCGCTGGCGAGGCGGGAGGGGCGGGGGCGGCCTGTGAGGCCGGTGAGGTACCAGAGGTTGTGGAGGTTACAGGGGCCTGAGAGGCGAGAGGGGCCTGAGAGTCGTGAGAGACGGGAGGGTTCATCGGGGCCTCCTCGAAGGATCCGTGTGGGCCAACAGTTGTTGACCGACGTCCACTGTCAAGGTAACTCGGGGAAGCGAGCGCGTCAACGACTGTTGGCCTACGTGCGTGGGCATACGGTTGTTGGCCTGCGCGAGGAAGCCCAGCACTTGTTGGCAAACAGCGGGCGGTCGCATTGGTTGGCCCGCGCTCGTTCGCCCGCGGCCGTTGGCCGGCGCTTGCGCGCCAACACTTGTGGGCACACACCCGTAGGCCTGCACATGTGGGCCAACCGTTGCGGCACACACGCAGCCGTTGGCCTGCACGAAGGGGCCAACGCTTGTTGGCGCACGGCCGTAGGCCTACTCAGGTGGGCCAGCGCTCACAGGCGCACGACCGTTGGCCTGCGCAGGGCACGACCGTTGCCCTGCGCGCAAGGGCCAACGCTCATTGACACACAACCGTTGACCTACGCGGATGGGCCAGCACCCGTTGACGCACGACCATTGGCCTGCGCTTGTTGGCAATACGTCTGTTGGCCTACGTTTGTTGGCATGCCTAGCCAAGCCTCACCCCGCCCCGCCCCTTCGCCCACTCCCGCCCCCGGCGCCACACCCACCCCCGGCAGCGCCCCCGCACCCGCACCCGCCCGCCGGTCCGATGCCACCCGGGCCGCCATCCTCACCGCCGCGCGGACGCGGTTCGCGACGGACGGGTACGAGCGGGCCACCATCCGGGCGATCGCCAAGGACGCGCGGATCGACCCGTCCATGGTCATGCGCTACTACGGCAACAAGGAGAGCCTGTTCGCGGCGGCCGTCTCCGTCGACCTGCGGCTGCCGGACCCGTCGGCGCTGCACCGTGACGAGGCCGGCCAGGCGCTCGTCTCCCACTTCCTGGCGCTGTGGGAGGAGAACGGCGAACTGACGGCGATCCTGCGGGTCGGGGTCACGAACACCGCCGGGGCCGAGCGGTTGCAGCGTGTGTTCCGGGAGCAGTTGCTGCCGGTCGCCCGCGCGCTGTGCCCGGATCCCGAGCAGGTGCCCGCGCGGGCGGCCCTGTGCGCGTCGCAACTGCTCGGACTGGCCCTCACCCGCTACGTCCTGCGCATCCCGGCGGCGGTCGCACTGGCGCGCGAGGAGGTTCTGGCGTGGCTGGCGCCCACCGTGCAGCGGTACCTGACGGCTCCCAGCCCCTGACGGCTCCCGGCCCCGGACGGCTTCACTCCCGCCGGCCTCCCCGCCCCTGCCGGCCCGGCGGCAGAACGCACGGAGGGCGCCCGTTCCGCCCCGGTACGGCGTTGCGTACGCGGGGCGGGACGGGCGCCCTCGGTGGGGGACCGACAGGTCCGGGCGGACCGTGTCCGGAGGTGGGCGTCAGGCCTTGACGTTCACGTTCCGGCTGGTGGTCTGCTGCTTGCGGGACTTGTCCAGCACCATGACCAGACCCGCGATGATCACGAACAGGGCGAGCGGGATACCGACGAAGAGCCCCAGCGTCTCGGCGACGCCCAGACCCTTGCCGGGGTCGTCACCGTCGTCGCGGGTCACCGCGAGCGCGGGGGACGACATGAGCAGCATCATCAGCGTCGTACCGGCCGCCAGGGTGCCGGCGCGCAGGGCGTTCTTCTTGTCCACGATGCAAAAGTAGCGAACGCCGGAACGGGGCGCGCGTCCGGGGTGCCGTATGGACGCGGCCACTGTCCGCGCGCCCCCGCGCTCACCCCTCCGCCCCCGCCGTACCGCGCGCTCCCCCGTCCACTCCCCCGTCCGCTCCCGTGCCTGCCGCCGTGCCCGTGGTCCCGGCGCGCAGCACGTCCGTCAGCGCGTGCAGGCGGGGTGCGGCGGCGAGGTCCTCCAGCGTCACGGGCCGGCCCTCGGCGTCGGCGACGGGCAGCCGCCAGTTCGGGTACTCGTACCAGGTGCCGGGGAGGTTCTGCGGGCGCCGGTCCCCGACGGCGTCGGGCAGCCAGAGGCCCACCATCCGGGCCGGGGTGCGCAGCAGGAAGCGGTGCACGGCCCGGATCCCGGCCTCGATACGGGCCTCCGCCGCGGCCTCCTTCCCCGCACCGCCCCGGTCACCGACCCTGTCCGCGGCGTGGTGACCCGCCTGGCCGCCGGCCTGGTGACCGTCCTGCCCCGCCTCGTCGTGTCCGGCCTCCTGGAGCAGGCCGAGTTCGCCCAGCAGCGCCAGCCACTCCTCCGCGTCGGCCGCCGCCTCCGCGCGTTCCTCCTCCAGGGAGCAGGTGAGCAGGCCGAGCCGGTGGCGCAGTGCGACATGCTCGCCGGTGAGGCGGGCGGCGGTGGGCGGCAGGTCGTGCGTGGTGGCCGTCGCCAGGCAGTCGGCCCGCCAGCGCTCGGGCCGCAGGGGGCGGCCGTCGCCGTCCCAGTCCCGTTCGAACCACAGCACGGAGGTGCCGAGCACGCCCCGCCGGTCCAGGGTCTCGCGCACGCCGGGCTCGACGGTGCCGAGGTCCTCCCCGATCACCACGGCCCCGGCCCGGGAGGCCTCCAGCACCAGGGTCGCGAGCATCGCCTCGGCGTCGTAGCGGACGTACGTCCCCTCCGTGGGCGGGCGGCCCTGCGGGACCCACCACAGCCGGAACAGGCCCATGACGTGGTCGATGCGCAGGGCGCCGGCGGAGCGGAACAGGGCGCGCAGCAGGCGGCGGAACGGGGCGTAGCCGGAGCCGGCGAGGCGGTCGGGGCGCCACGGCGGCAGGCCCCAGTCCTGGCCGCGCGCGTTGAAGGCGTCGGGGGGCGCGCCGATGGACATGCCCGCGGCGAAGTGGTCCTGCTGCGCCCAGGCGTCGGCCCCGCCGGGGTGCACGCCCACGGCGAGGTCGTGCACGATCCCGATCGGCATGCCCGCCTCGCGGGCGGTGCGCTGGGCGGCGGTGAGCTGCTCGTCGGTGAGCCAGGCGAGGCGGGTGTGGAAGTCGACGCGGTCGGACAGTTCGGCGCGGGCGCGGGCGGTGTCGGCCGAGCGGGGGTCCCTGAGTCCCTCGGGCCACCGGCTCCAGTCGGGGCCGTGCACCTCGGCGAGCGCGCACCAGGTGGCGTGGTCCTGCAGTGCCCGGCCCTCGCGGGCGCGGAAGGCGTCGTAGGCGGCGGCGCGGCCGGGGCCCAGCGGTACCCGGTGCAGTACTTCCAGGGCCTGGCGTTTGAGGTCCCACACCGCGTCCCGGTCGATCAGGGCGCCCTTGCCGAGGACGTCGGCGCGCAGTCGTCCGGCCTGTTCCCGCAGGGCGCACAGGCGTTCGCGGTCCGCCTGGCCGGTGGCGTAGGGGAACTCGGGGACGTCCTCCACGCGCAGGTGCACGGGGTCGGGGAAGCGGCGGGAGGAGGGGCGGTAGGGCGAGGGGTCGGTGGGGGTGCCGGGGACGGCCGCGTGCAGCGGGTTGACCTGCACGAAACCGGCTCCGAGCGCACGTCCGGCCCAGCCGCTCAGCTCGGCGAGGTCGCCCAGGTCGCCCATGCCCCAGGAGCGCCGGGAGAGCAGGGAGTAGAGCTGGACGAGCAGTCCGTAGGAGCGTTCGGGCGGGGTGGGGAGCCGGGGCGGGGCGACGATCAGGTAGGCCTCGCCGGTGCGGCCGTCGGGGGCGGTGGCGGTGAGGCGGTGGACGCCCGGGGGGAGGCCGTCGGCGGTGCGGCGGGTCTCGCCCTGCTCGGTGACGACGGCGAGGCGGGTGCCGGCCGGCAGGGCGGCGAGGGCCTGCGCGGGGCCGTCGTCGCTCCAGGAGACGACGGTGGGGGGCAGCAGGCGTTCCCGCAGTTCGCGCGTGCGGGCGGTGAGTGCGGCGCGGGTCGCCGCGGGGCTGCTCGCGTCGACGTCCAGGGCGGCCAGCGCCGCGACGACGGCGGCGGTCGAGGCGGCCACCGTGCGCCCCGGTGAGGGGCTGTAGGAGGTGGCGACGCCGTGCAGCGCTGCGAGCCGGGTGAGGTCGTCGTCCCCGGAGGGCTCGGCCGGCCGTGGCGCTGTCATCTACCGCTCCGCGCCGCAGGGGTCGGTGTCGGCGGTGGACTCGCTGGTCAGCGGCGCGGCCTCGGCGAAGGGCGGCTCACTGGTCAGCGGTTCGGCGTCGGGCAGCGGCGGCTCGCTGGTGAGGGGGGCCTCGGCGTAGGCGGCCTCCGAGGTGAAGACGTCGGTGAAGGCGTCCGTCTCCGGCTCGTCGAGGTGGAGGTCGTCCGGGGTGGACGCGTCGGGGCGGTGGTCGGCGGGCGGCCGGTGCTCGGAGGCCGGTCCCGCCCCGGGTTTGGGCAGGGCGGCCTCCGGGCCGGACAGGGCGGTGTCGGACAGGGCCGGGAGCAGAAGGTGGGCGGGTGCGGTCACGGGGTCTCCTTGTTCGAAGTGCGGCATCGAGCGGATTACCGCAGCCCTACCCAGTGCGCGCGAGGGCAGGCGCACCAATGCGAACTACGTGCTCCTGGTCACATTCCCCGCCACCCTCACCCGGGCAAACCCGGCATAGCGTCACCATTCCCTGCCCCTCACGGAGACTCGGCCCGTTGATCGGTGCGGCAGCTATTCACTCAGTACATATACGCAGTACATACTGAGCGCATGAGCACCCGTCACATCCTGCTGGGTCTGCTCGCCGGCGGGCCGAGCCACGGCTACGACCTGAAACGGCGTCACGACGATCACTTCCCGCAGGCCCGCCCGCTGGCGTACGGGCAGGTCTACACGACCCTGCAGCGGCTGGTCCGGGACGGCCTGGCCGAGGTCGTCGGTACCGACGCCGACGGCGGTCCGGAACGCACGCTGTACCGGCTCACCGGGGACGGGGCGCGGGAAGTGACCGACTGGGCCGGGCAGATCACCTCGCCGGCCCCGTTCGTCACGAACGAGATCTTCGCCAAGGTGGTCGTCGCGATCCTCACCGGCGGCGACCCGGCCGCCCACCTGCTGGCGCAGCGGGCCGCCCACCTGGCGCGGATGCGGGAACTCACCGCGCTCAAGACCGCCCCGGACACCGGTCTGGCGACCGTGCTGGCGGCGGACTACGCCCTCAACCACCTCGACGCCGACCTGCGCTGGATGACCACCACGCAGGCCCGGCTCACCACCTTGACCGCTCTGACCGCGGAGGTCGACCGAGCATGAGCAACCATCCGGCGCCCCTTGTAGTGGCACGGGATCTCGTGAAGGTGTACGGCAGGACACCGGCCCTGCGCGGGGCGAGCCTGGAGCTGGGCGCGGGCGAGATCCTCGCCGTCACCGGCCCGAGCGGGAGCGGGAAGTCCACGCTGCTGCACTGCCTGGCGGGCATCGACCGGCCGGACACGGGCTCGGTGACCTACCGCGGGGAACGCGTCGACACCCTGCCCGAGCGTCGGCTGAGCGAGCTGCGCCGCAGCGACTTCGGCGTGGTGTTCCAGTTCGGCCAGTTGGTCCCGGAACTGACGGCCCTGGACAACGTGGCACTGCCGCTGATGCTGGCCGGGAGCACGAGGGGGGCGGCCCAGGAGTCGGCGGCCTGCTGGCTGGACCGGTTCGGCGCGGCGGACCAGGGCGCGCTGCGTCCCGGCGAGATGAGTGGCGGCCAGGCGCAGCGGGTGGCGCTGGCACGGGCGCTGGTGACCGGGCCGGCCGTGGTCTTCGCGGACGAGCCGACCGGGGCGCTGGACTCCCTGGCGGCGGAGCAGGTGATGACGGCCCTGATGCGCACCGCCCGCGAATCCGGCACCGCCGTACTGGTGATCACGCACGACGCCCAGGTGGCGGCCTACGCCGACCGCGAGGTACGGCTGCGGGACGGCGCGCCGGCCGGGCTGGAGGTGAACGCATGAGGACCGACCTGCGGCTGGCCTGGCTGCTCGTGCGGGGTTCCGGCCGTCGGGAGTCGTGGCGGATCGCGCTCACGGCGGCGGGGGCGATGTGCGCGACGGGACTGGCGCTGGCGGCCGTCGCGCTGGCCGCACTGGGCGAAGGGCAGTACGCCACTCGTCTCGTGCACGGTCTGCTCGACAGACCGGGCGAGCGGCACGGCCTGCTCCTTGCCCTGCTGCTCCTGGAGATCCCGGTCCTCGGCTTCCTCGGCCAGTGCGCCCGGATCGGCGCCGTCCAGCGCGACCGGAGGCTCGCCTCGCTGCGGCTGGCCGGCGCGGAGGCGCGCCGGGTCCGGCGGATCGCCGCTCTGGAGACCGGACCGGCCTGCCTGCTGGGCTCGGCGCTCGCCGTCGCGGTCGCCGAGCCGCTCCTGCTGGCGTACTGGCACCGCCCGACTGTCCTCGCCTGGGCCGGAGCGGCGCTGGTGGCGCTGGGTGTGCCGGTGCTGGGCACGATGGCGGCCGTCCTCACGCTGCGCCGGGTGCCGGCCGCCCCGCTCGGCCGGACAGGCCGGGCGGGGCGGCCGCGGTCGGGGCGCGGGCCGGGGCTGCTGTTCCTCGGCGCGTCCGTGGCGGTGACGGTGACGGCGGTGATCAACGCCTCGGTGACCGGCTCGCCGGCGTGGCTCGGGTCCGCGGCCCTGATGGTGCCGGGTGGGGTGGTGATCGTGGGCGCGGGCTCGATCTGGCTGGCCGGCACTCTGTCGGGGCTGACCGGGCGGCTGTTCGCGGCCCGCACCGGGTCACCGGCCGTGCTCATCGCGGCGGAGCGGCTGCGCGCGGACCCGTGGGCGCCGGCCCGTACCCATGCGGCGGTCCTGCTGGTGACGGTCGTGGGGACCGGGTACGCGGGCGTACGGCACGTGCTGCTGACCGTTCTGCACGACCTGCGGCGCACGGGACAGCTCGGCTCCGACCTGTCCTTCTACGCTGCGGGACTGGACCTGACGGCCGCCGCCGTCCTGCTCGCCGTGCTGATCGCGGTCGCCGCGCTGGCCACCGGCACGGCCGAGGCCCTGGCGACCCGCCGCCGGGGCCTGGCCGCACAGGTGGCCGCGGGTGTCCCGCGCGCGGTGCTCGCCCGGGCCGTGCTGCTGGAGACGGCGCTGCCGCTGGCCCCGGCCCTCCTGGTGGCGGGCGCGGGAGGCATGGCGATCGGCCTCGGCTACGGCTGGATCGCCGGCGGCCGCGCCGGACTGCCCGTGCCGTACACCGCCCTGCTGGTCCCGGCCGGCGTCTACGCCGCCTGCCTCCTGGCCACGGCGGCCTCCCTGCCGCTGCTGCGGCGCGCGGTGCGGCCCGGGGAACTGCGGTACGCGTAGCGGCGGCGTGCGGTCAGGAACGGCCTGCGCCGACGCGAAAGCCCGGGTCGTCAGGCGGAGATGCCGTCGATCCGGGCCAGGGCGTCGTCCGCGCCGTAGGGCTGCAAGTAGGGCAGCCAGCGCGGGTCGCGGTGCCCGGTGCCGATGATGCGCCAGGCCAGGCCGGTGGGCGGGGCCGGCTTGTGCCGCAGGCGCCAGCCCAGTTCGACGAGGTGACGGTCGGCCTTGACGTGGTTGCAGCGGCGGCAGGAGGCCACCACGTTGTCCCAGGCGTGCTGGCCGCCGCGGGAGCGCGGGATGACGTGGTCGACGCTGGTGGCGACGCCGCCGCAGTACATGCACCGGCCGCCGTCGCGCGCGAACAGCGCCCTGCGGGTCAGTGGAACGGGCCCCCGGTAGGGAACCCGCACGAAGCGCTTGAGCCGGACCACGCTGGGTGCGGGGACGGTGACGGTCGCGCTGTGCAGATGGGCGCCGGACTCCTCGAGGCAGACTGCCTTGTTCTCCAGCACGAGGACGAGCGCGCGGCGGAGCGGTACGACGCCGAGGGGCTCGTACGACGCGTTGAGGACCAGGACATGCGGCACAGGGGCCTCCTTGTACGCCGGCGGCGCGTGGCTCGCGCCGGGACGATCTGCAGTCAGTCTCCCCTCATGCCTGGTGAACGCGCCACCATGTCCCGGTAACGGGCTGGGAGTGTTTTCGACCACACCTCATACATCCCCCGGATCGCGGCCCGCCCACACGGCCTGATCAGAGCGGGGTGCCCGCCTTGCCCACGGGATCCGCCTCGAAACTTCACGGGAACCCGCACACCGTGCCCCGTTAGTGTGGTTGCCCTGCCCGTCCGGTGACCTCTTCGTGACCCAGACGATATCGACCGCCGCGTTCGGATCGCGGCGCCGGCGGGCGGACGCACCTGGAGGTACCTGCCGTGTCCTTGTCCGCCGTCCTGCCGGCCGTCGCCGGTTCGTCACCGTCGCCGTCCCCCTCGGAGTCACCCTCGGTGACGGTGCCCACGCTCCAGGACGCCCAGGAGAGCGCGAACCAGGCCGCGAGCTGGGTCGAGCAGAACTGGTCCACGTGGCTGGCGATCGGCATGCGGGTCGTGCTGATCCTGGTGGTGGCGAGCGTGCTGCGCGTGGTGGTCCGGCGGGCCATCACCAAGCTGATCGAGCGGATGAACCGCACCGCGCAGCAGGCCAGCGGCACCGCCCTGGGCGGTCTGCTGGTGAACGCCGAGCGGCGCAGGCAGCGCTCGGCCGCGATCGGTTCGGTACTGCGTTCGGTGGCGAGCTTCCTGATCATGGGCACCGCCGCGCTGATGGTGCTGTCCGCGTTCCAGATCAACCTGGCCCCGTTGCTGGCGTCCGCCGGTGTGGCGGGTGTCGCGGTCGGTTTCGGCGCGCGGAACCTGGTCACCGACTTCCTCTCCGGTGTCTTCATGATCCTGGAGGACCAGTACGGCGTCGGGGACACGATCGACGCGGGCGTCGCCTCCGGCGAGGTGATCGAGGTCGGTCTGCGCGTGACCAAGCTGCGCGGCGACAACGGTGAGATCTGGTACGTCCGCAACGGCGAGGTCAAGCGCATCGGCAACCTGTCCCAGGGCTGGGCGACGGCGGGCGTGGACGTGACCGTCAAGGCGAGCGAGGACCTGGACCGGCTCAAGGCGACGCTGAGCGAGGTCGGGGAGAAGATGGGCAAGGAGGAGCCCTGGAACGAGCTGCTGTGGAGCCCGATCGAGGTGCTCGGCCTGGACAGCGTGCTGATCGACTCCATGGTGGTGCGGGTCTCGGCCAAGACGATGCCGGGCAAGTCGACGGCCGTCGAGCGGGAGCTGCGCTGGCGCATCAAGCGCGCCTTCGACGCGGCCGACATCCGTATCGTGGGCGGTGCCACGGCCCCGGTGGACGAGGAGTCGGCCCCCGACCCGATGGCGGCGGTCGCCGCCCCGTCGGTGCACTCCGAACCGGCGTCCTCGGAGACCAGGGCGCCCGCACCGGTCCCGCCGCAGCAGACGGCGGCCGGCAAGTAGAGGCACGGCAGCGGGGGCAAGGTCAGGGGGCGGAGTCCAGCGGGCGCGGGTCCGGCGGGGCCGGGGCGGGCGCGGGACCGGGGCGGGCGCGGGTCCGGTCCGGAGGCGCGCCCGGGCCGAGGGGCCGGGTCCGCCAGGGTCAGGGGCACGGGGCCGGTCCGGAGGCAGGCCCAGGCCCAGGTGCCGGGTCCGGCGGGGCCGGGGGGGGCAGGGCGGGACGAGCGGGGCCGGACGGGCGCGCAGAAGTCCAGGAGGTGGCCCGACTCCTCCGCGGCCCCGGGGCGGGCCTCCCCCGGGAGCCGCCGAAGCCACCCCCCGAGAACCACCCCGCAAGCCCCCGCACATACTGATTTCGGCTCGTCGGGGTGAACCTTCATGAAGTCTGTGAGGGACCCGGAGTGATGCCTGTATCCCATGGTGTGTGAGATATGCGGATGGG
>NZ_JBEYJA010000062.1:0-38849 GCF_040703815.1 Streptomyces sp. NPDC006743
TCAGACCGCCCCCTTGTGGATACCGCATGCCCCGGTGATATCGCAGAGGACTGGCGCCCGTCAGCCCCTACGACACCACGAGTTCAACCTCAGTAGGCGAGTTGTGACGCTTGCCTGGGCCCGTGCGGCCTGTTCCCACCCTGCCCTGTCCGGAGTCCCCCGTGCACACGTCGGCGAGTTGTGAAGTTTCCCCGTGATCTCGGACACGTGATCGTTACGCCGCGAGGGTGTGCTGATGCCGCTGGTCTCGACCGGGATGAGGTAGCCGAAGGTCTTGTGCCTGCGCAGGCGGCGGCGGTTGCAGGAGGTCTCGATGAAGGAGAAAACCTCAGCTCGGGCTGTGGCCCGGTCAGGCCAGGTGCGGGTGCCGATCTCTTCTTTCAGCAGGGCCCAGAAGCTCTCCGCGGCAGCGTTGTCGAAGCGAGATCCGGTGCGTCCGCAGCTCTGCGGCAGCCCCAACTCGCTTAGAGCTGCGAACAAAAGGGGCGCCCGGCTCGCGACGCCCGGCACGCACGCTCGCGGCGTTGCCGAAAGGCCCTGACAGCTCCGCCACAAGGGCCTTCCGGCGCCTTGCGATCGCACGCACCGGACGCCGCGAGCTGATCGGACTCCCCTTTTGTTCGCAGCTCTTATTCGCCCCCGGAACTGGGCCGACGTGTATGCGCTGCCGCGATCGCTGTGGATCACGCAGCCGGAATCCAGGCCGCCCCCGGCCGTGGGCCATGTCGAGTGCATCGACGACGAGTTCGGCGCGGTGGTGGTCGGCCATGGCGTAGCCGACGACCTCGCGGGTGGCCAGGTCCAGCCGGCAGGCGAGGCAGAGCCAGCCCTCGGCGGTGGGCAGGCAGGTGGGGAAGCTTCACTCGCCCCGCTCACCGTGGCAGAGCTCAGGCGCCTGCTGGACACTCTCCTGCCACATCCCCGCCCCCACCTGGACAGACGCCTCCACGCCCTGAACTGGTCCCACTGCCGCAGACGCCACCAAGCCACAGCCCGCCGCTGCCACTACCGAAAGAGAGCCAGCTCAGGACCCGCAATCTGACTGGAGTACTAGGCGGAAGCGTCCTGGAGAGCGGGGTGGGGGGAAGAAGGCTGGAGTCCGAGGCGGGACTGCAGCTGCACCCGTGAACTGACCCCCAGTTTGCGGTAGATCCGGGTCAGATGCTGCTCCACCGTGCTGGTCGTGAGGTAGAGCTTGCCGGCGATCTCCCGGTTGGTCAGCCCCTTCGCCGCGGCCTTGGCGACCCTCCGCTCCGCATCGCTGAGCGCGAGCATGTCGACTTCCGTCTCCTCCAGCACGTCCGGCGCGCCGACCCGCCGAGCGGGCTGCTCCGCGAAACACGCCTGCCTGATGCTGTTGGTCTTGCGTGCCACCGACCGCGCCCGGCCCGCTTCCCCGAGTTGGGTGTACGCGTCGTGCAGGGCGGCGAGCGCACTCGCCAACTCGAACTTGTCCCCGCTTCGGTGCAGCACATCCACAGCCTCGCACAGCATCGGCGGCCGAAGGCGCAGTTCACGGGTCGCCGCCAGCAGCCGCATCGTGCGCCCGCGCACCCGCAGATGGCCGTCCGAGCCGATCCGGCGCAGCTGCTCACGAGCGTAACGCGCGGCCATGTCATGGTTCCCGAGACGCAGGTGAGCGTCAGCCATCTCCGTACGCCACGACAGTGTCTCGCTCTGGGCCATCCCCCACTGGTCGAGCAGGTCCGCGACGGCCTGGAAGTCGTCCAGGGCGACCTGGGCGAGACCGCGCTCGACGTAATGACGGCCACGCGCCAGCAGATAGGACAGCCCGAACGGCGTCTCGAACATCACCTCCGGCACACGCAACGCCAGCGTACGCGCCGCTTCGTCGTGTTTCCCCTGCAGCGTCTGCGCCGTCAGCAGAGTACTCAGCGGCTCAGCAGCCAGCACACCCCAGTCAGCAACCGGGACAAGTTCGAGCGCAGCAGCCGCCCGCGAAGCCGCAACCCCGAGCGAGCCCCGACGCAAAGCCACATCCGCCGCAATCGCGCAGAACAACGCACGCCAGGTCGGCGCCTGAAGATCAAGACAGGCCTGCACCAGCTCCCGGCACCGCAGCTCCGCCTCCTCCAACCGCCCGGCAAGCACCATCGTCCGCAACGCACAAATCAACGGCAACAGATTGATCTCAGTCAGCGGCTGCTGCCACAGCGCCTCATCGGCCCGACCCAGCCGTTCCTCGGTCGCCCCCTGGTGGTGGGAACTCTGGAAGTGTTCGAGCAATCGATAACCGATGGCGCCCGGAGGCGTGATCGGCGTGCCGTTCGTCCTGCCCTCGCTGGCCACGCGCCGGAAGACGCCGGGATACACGTCGGCCAGCCACATCCGTACCATCTCGAACTCCCACGAGGGCGGGGAGCCCGGCGGCACGTCGGCCGCCAGCAGGGAGAGCACGGAGCAAGCATCCTCCACCCGACCCTGGAGCAGCAGCATGATCATGGGCAGTGTCGTGTGCCGGCCCCGAAGCCGGCCGCTCAGCATCTCCTCGGTCAGCTCGGGCAGATGCCCGATCGAGGCTCGCAGGTCGTCCCGCCACCCCGCCCGCAGCAGCAGAGCCAGGATCTCCACCCGACGACGGCCGTCGGTATCCACCTGGTACGCCAACCGCAGCAGCTCCGTGGCCCGCCGCGAGTGGCCCTCCTCCAGCGCCTGCTTCGCCCCCTCCACCAGGTTCAGTACGGCCGACGGGTCGTCGAGACGGCCGGAGGCGACGAAGTGCTCCGCGATCGTCAAGGAGTCCGCACCGCACGCCTTGAGCAGATCCGCAGCGCGCCGGCTCAGCTCGGATCGGTCCGCGGCCGAGAAGGTGTTGAGCACGACGCCGGCCATGACCGGGTGCCTCATCCGGCCGGCCTCCACCAGACCCGTCCGGGTCAGTACCTGCATGGCGACGGCGACCCGGTCCGACGGGACGCCGACCAGCCGGTCGAGGTACGCAAACCGCGACGGCTCACCGATCACCGAGATCGCACCCGCGACCCGCAACGTCATCGGATCGCATCGGCCCAGGACGAGCTGGACCGCCCGCTCGAACTCGGGCCCGGTGTTCAGCTCGGTCGGCGGGCCGTCGCCGCGGGTGGCGGCCCAACTGTCCTCCAGTAACGCGTACAGCAGGAGCAGATTGCCACCGGTGAGATGGTGTGCCTGCGCGGCCAGCTCCGTCGAACCGGACTCGAGGAGTCTCTCGGTCATGAGCTGCGCGACGCCGTTTGACGACAGTGGAGCCAGCAGCAACCGTCGCAAGTAGGCCTGCTGGTAGAGCTCGGCGCACAGGAGGCGGGAGTTGTCCGGAGACGTCTCGATGTCGTCGTCGCGCCAGCCGAAGACGATCAGGATGCGGGCGAGCCCGGCACGGCGGAGCAGATAGATCAGCCAATCCTGGGAGAACGCGTCGAGATACTGCGTGTCGTCAATGGCGATCACCACCGTGCTCTGCTCGGCCAACTCCAGAACCGCCGTCGCCAACCCGTCCAACACCCTGGATCGGCTCACCCCGTCGTATGCCGCATCGGCGAGCAGCTGGTGGTCGAGCAGACCACGCACGGTCGCCGCCCTGTCCCGGTCGAAAACCTCACCGGCGAGCAACTGACGCACAATACCCAGGGAAAGCGAGCTCTCAGTCGGCGCCCCACTCGCCCGGAGCAGTCGCGCCCCCGCCTTACGGGCCCGGCCGCCGAACTCCTCGAGCAATGCCGTCTTACCGGTTCCGACAACCCCCTGAAGCACGACGACCCGCACGCCCCCAGCGGCGGACTCGGCAAAAGCTGCAGCCAACTCGGCGAGCTCAGACTCTCGCTCGATCATGCACGATCCTCTGTCTCTCATGGAGCTGTTGGCCCCTGTCGCAGGTGGACCAATTCAATGCCACAAAATTAATTCGACCACCCCTGCGGGCTGACATTGGCCACCATGATGGCCACACTCATCTCTACCCCAGCCGATCACGCCGCCGAACCTATGAGCAGGATGGCGAACCGCCCGGGTTTCAATCTCAGTTGGTGGCTGCGAGCTGGGGGTTCATGGTCGCTCGGTAGCGGTTGGCGGTCGGCGCGGCAGGCGAATGTGTCCTATCTCACCGCGTAGGCGCCGGTGGTCGCGCCAGTCGGACCCACCCGCCGGTGCGGCACCGGCGCGGAGGGGTATACCGAGAGCGGAATAGCCGTCACTCCGAGTCACAACAGGTTCTTACGCAATGAGGTCATACCTTTCAAGACTATGGCCGGGCCCGCGAGGTTGAAAGAGCCACAAATTCGTTGTCTTGAATACTGCGTACGACGAAAGCCGAAACGTCCCTGAACAAGGGTGCTGCCTCATGCACGAACGGCTCCGTGAAGGGCGCGAGAGAGTGTCTTTGTCTTTCACGGCCGTTGCGGTGTTGTGGTAAGCGTCGCCGTCCGTGCCGCGACGCCGGCCGTGTCGGGGTGTCGGGCGAGGCGGAACGAGGTGTATGGCGAACCGGCGTCGGAGTGTTGCACCAACTCGCCGGGGGCCGGCGGACGACCGTCGCGATCACGGTCGCGCTGCCACAGCCGCGGACGGCGCCGGCGATCCCGAGCTCACGCACGAGCTCTCGTACGTGCTGGCCGCAGGGAGGTGAACACTACGAGCGCGGGTGCGCGTCGGGCGTCACCGGCCGGGATCCCGGTGCACCTGGCGGAACGCGTTGATGCTGCCGAGGTGCCGGGCACGCTTTTCCTCGTCCCGCACGCCGAGGCCTTCTTCCGGCGCGAGGCACAGCACACCGACCTTGCCGTGGTGCGCGTTGCGGTGCACGTCGAGTGCGGCCCGGCCGGTGTCCTCCAGCGCGTAGGACTTCGACAGCGTCGGGTGGATGAGCCCCTTGTCGATCAGCCGGTTGGCTTCCCACGACTCCCGGTAGTTCGCGAAGTGCGATCCGACGATCCGCTTGAGGTTCATCCACAGGTACCGGTTGTCAAACTGGTGCGTGAACCCCGAGGTGGACGCGCAGGTCACGATCGTGCCGCCCTTGCGGGCCGCGTAGACCGAAGCGCCGAACGTCTCCCGGCCCGGGTGCTCGAACACGATGTCCGCGTCGTCGCCGCCGGTCAGCTCCCTGATTCGGGCGCCGAACCGCTGCCACTCCTTCGGGTCCTGGGTGTGCTCGTCCCGCCAGAACCGGTACCCCTCGGCGCTGCGGTCGATGACCAGCTCCGCACCGAGGCGGTGGCAGATCTCCGCCTTCTCCGGACTGGACACGACGCACACCGGGATGCCGCCGCCGTTGAGCACGTACTGCGTGGCGTACGAGCCGAGCCCGCCGGAGGCGCCCCAGACCAGGACCACGTCGCCCTGCTTCATGTTCGCACCGTTGCGCGACACCAGCTGCCGGTACGCGGTCGAGTTGACCAGCCCGGGGCTCGCCGCCTCCTCCCACGTCAGGTGCGCGGGTTTGGGCATCAGCTGGTTCGCCTTCACCAGGGAGATCTCGGCGAGGCCACCGAAGTTGGTCTCGAAACCCCAGATCCGCTGCTCGGGATCGAGCATCGTGTCGTCGTGGCCCTCGGGGCCTTCCAGCTCGACGCTGAGGCAGTGCGCCACGACTTCGTCGCCGGGCTTCCAGCGGTGCACCCCGGGCCCGGTGCGCAGCACGACACCCGAGGCGTCCGAGCCGACCACATGGTGGGGCAGGTCGTGCCGCTTCGACAGCGGAGACAGCTTCCCGTACCGCCGGAGGAACTTGAAGGTCGGCAGGGGCTCGAAGATCGAGGTCCAGACCGTGTTGTAGTTGATCGCGCTCGCCATCACCGCGACCAGCACCTCACCGGGCCCGAGCCCCGGTGTCGGGACCTCCTCCACGTGCAGCGACTTGCGGGGGTCCTTGTCCGCGCTGGCGATGCCCTCGAACATCTCGGTCTCCTCGGCGTGTACGGTCACGCCGCGGTAGCTCTCCGGCACCCGCAGCCCGGCCAGCGCCCCCGGGTCCCCGGTCACGACGGCCTGCTGGATCTCCTTGAGCTCTGCGTTCGGCACGGCTTTCCTTCCCTCGTTGGTCCGGTTCACGGCAGGAGGCCCGCGTCGGCCTCGTCGTCCTCGCCGGCGACGCGCTCATCCGGGTGCCACCAGCCGTTCCCGTTCTCCGGCGGCCGTCCGGCCGCGGAGTCGAGGAGGTTGTCACCGGGCCTGCTGAGCCACTCCCCCAGGGCTTCGGCCCACCAAGCCGTGTCGACGACCCAGTCGAGCGCCGGCTGGTCCGACAGGCGCGCCTGTCCCGCGCGGACGCGCGCCAGTTCTTCGGCCCAGCCGGCGACGGCGGGTCCGAAAACGGCCTCCGGGTCGGCGACCCCGAGCGCCTCGCCGATGATCGGCCAGCCGATTCCCTCGGACCGTGCGGCCACGACAGCCCTCCCCACGTAGCGGGAGACCAGCTCGGTCAGTGCTCGCCCGGCGCGCAGCGCGGCGAGATCGGTTTCGTCCGGCCAGTAGTGTTCCGGGACGACCGTGTGCCGCGCGCAGCGAGCGACCGCCCACGCTGCCTGCGCGGCGGCGACTTTCGCATGCAGTGCAACGGGAAGTCCGTCGAGTTCGGCGTCCGCGCGTGCGTCGGCCACGGCTTTCACCGGTCCCCGGTCCGGATCATGCCGACCGGCAGCCGTACCGTCACCGCGACCACATCTCGCGCGCTGAGAAGCAAAGTGTGCACACGCTCTCCGTTGTCACTGTTCAAGGGCTGGCGGGCCCGACTTCCGGATCACGGACTCGACCGCGTCCACCCCGCCGGCCTGGGCGGCACGGCCGGAGGACGGTCGCGCCGTGGGGCCGGGCAGAGCCTGGGCCTGCGGCGCGACGCAAAACGGTCGGACTCAGTCGCGGTGCGCGGTGGCCAGCGCCTTGCCGCGCCACGGGGCGATGTGCTCCGCAACCATCGCGTTCTTGGCCTCGAGACGCTCGTAGGCGTCGCTGCCGACGAGCAGGTGCGAGGGCAGCGTCTCGCCGTCGGTCACCTCGACGATCAGCGCCGCGCCTTTGACCGGGTCCCCGGGCTGGGCGTGGTTGGCCGCGCCGACCCCGTCGCGCACCAGGTGGGCGGGGGTGCCGTCGTAGGCTGCCAGCCGCGCCTCGGAGACCGACAGGGAGCTGGGGTCGAAGAGGTCGGTGCGGAACGCCCCGGGCTCGACGACCATGCTCTGGATTCCCAACGGGCCCAGCTCCGCGGCGAGGGCTTCGCTGATGCCGGCGACCGCGAACTTCGAGGCGCTGTACAGGCTCACTCCGGGCTCGCCCTCGAACCCCGCCCGGGAGCCGATGTGCACGATCTTGCCCTTGCCGGCAGCACGCATCGTCGGCAAGACCGCTCGCGTCACGTTGATCAGACCGAAGACGTTGACGTCGAACAGCGACCTGGCCTCGGAGTCGGTGACCTCCTCCAGTGCGCCCACCAGTACGCGGCCCGCGTTGTTGACCAGCACGTCGATCGTGGCGAACCGTTCGACGACCTGGGCGACGGCACGGTCGATCTGGGCCTGGTCGGTGACGTCGAGGGTGACCGGATGGCATCGCTCGGCGGCGCGCAGGTCGTCGGGCAACGCGTCGACACGCCGGGCCCCGACGGCGACGTCGTGACCCGCTTTCAAGGCTTGCCGGGCCGTCTCGGCGCCCAGCCCCCGGGCGGCTCCGGTAATGAACCATGTCGCCATGACGGAAACGTCTCCCTCTGCAGGCATCGGTGCTCGCTGCCGGACCGCGGTCCACGGCCCGGCGAAGTTCCTTCTTGGTCTGGCGGTGTCGCTCGCCGTGGGCGGTGGGTGTCCGGCCGACGTCGGCGTCCTGTACGGGGCCCGGGAAGTGTTCGGCCCGGTCGCGTCCGATCCGACGGTACAGCGGCGCTCCGGCGCAGGATCCCCGCTCCGGGGCGCCTGCAGCGCCGCGGCCCGCAGGGCCGTGTGGTGATGCACCGGTGCCACAGCCCCGGGCCACGAGATCCCCCGGCCGTGTTCGTCAACCGCGGCCAGGCGGGTCATGACGGCATGGTCAGGACCCCCCGGCCACCTCGTCGGCGTACTTGCGGTTCATGTGCTCGAGCGCCGCGCCGGCCGCGATGGTCGCCTCCTCTCGCCGCGCGAGGATCCGGGCCCGGGCGTCGTGGGACGCCTGGGCGTGGGTCGTTCCCGCTCCCTGGAAGTGCGGGGCGACCTGACGTGCGACGAGTTCCCACGAGCGCCACTTCGCCGCCGGGGCGGCCCAGTCGTGCGCCAGCAGCAGTACGGTGCCGAACCCGCCGGACTGGTCGACCATGCGCTGGATCTGGCGGCGGACGTCGTCGGCCGTGCCGATCGCGCCCAGGCCCGATTCGTTGACGAACTCGATCAGCTCCCGCGTACTGCCGTCGGGCAGCTCGAGCCCAGGCGTGGCCGCGTTGTCGTTCAGGTGCTTCAGCCAGTCCCGCAGCCCGAACTCAACGTCGTGGTAGGCCTGCTCCCGGGTTTCGGCGACGTGCACGTTCGTGACCAGCCGCCAGGTCCTGCGGTCGGGCGCCGGCCGTCCCGCGTGGGCGGCGCGCTCGGTGGCGATGCCCCAGTGGTACGCCAGCGCGTCGAATCCGTCCTGGCTCATGGTCGCCCCGAGCGAGATCAGGCTCGCACCGCGGCTGCCGGCCAGGCGCGCGCCGGTCGGCGACGCCGTCGCGGCCACCGCGATCTCGAAGCACGGCTCGGTGTACGGGCGCAGCTGAAGCGTCGCGTCGACCAGCGTGTGGGTACCGACCGTCGTGGTGACCGACTCACCGGCCAGCAGCCGCTGGATGACGTCCAGATGGGTCTCGAGGAGCTCACGGCTCTCGGTGGGGGTCATCCCGATCATGGCGACGTCGGAAGGCAGCGAGCCGGGACCGACCCCGAGCATCACCCGGCCCTGCGTGAGGTGGTCGAGCATCACCATCCGGTCGGCCACCCACAGCGGATGGTGGTACGGGATCGAGGTCATGCCGGTCCCGAGGCGGATCCGGGTGGTGCGCTCCGCTGCCGCCGCGATGAAGATCTCGGGTGAGGCGATGAGGTCCCTACCGGTCGAGTGGTGCTCCCCGATCCAGGCCTCGTCGAAGCCCAGCCGGTCGAGGTGTGCCATGAAGTCCAGGTCGTGGCGGAGCCACCACGTGGGGCTCTCCCCCAGCGGGTGGATCGGGGGCAGGAACGCGCCGAAGCGCAGAGTCGTCACAAGTTCTCCACCAGGTCGGCGTCCACATCGGTCACTCGCGGCCGCAGCGCTTCCACACGACGGACGGTGCGCGCGCCGGCGAAGAGCCGACGCGGACGGGTGTGCTCGGTCGGGTCGGTCGGCACCTGGCGCAGGTCCTCGTAGCGCGTGACCGGCCGGTCCCGTTGCAGCTCGTCCGGCTCCGGCGGGGGATGGATGAGTGAGGGCGCGGGCGGAGAAGGGGTCAAGACGGGCGCTTGGTCGGCGTGAGCCATGCATCAACCTCCGGGAAGCTGCGTGCGCCCCACGATAGGTTCTGCGACTCGGCGAACCATCCCCTAGATTTCCCGGTGAGCCCTCCCCTAGTTGTCACACGTCATCTCTGGGGTCTCCGGGTCTCCCTCCCCACGCCCGACCCGACGGAGGGACGACATGAAGAGGTCGGCCGGCCCGCCGCCCGGTGAGCAGCGCGGTGGTGTCACCGCCCGCCCGCCGGTGGCGACAGTCCGCAGCCGCACTCTGCGGTTGGCAGTGCGTCCTCGCTCGACGAGCGGAGGCCGCACCTCCTCCCCGCTGGCACGGGTGTGACAACGGGTCTGCCCCGGCGACGAGTTCACGTGCCCGGTTCAGAGAAGCACCGCAAGCACGGCATGAACGTCCAGGTCGTCGCCCGCCCGGACGGCACCCCGCTGTGGTTCTCCCGCGCGACACCGGGCCGCACCCACGACCAGCTCAGTATGCTGTGCTGATCGGGATCCCCCGGAGGCCCCGCAGTGTGAAGTCGGGGCCGAATTCGACATCGCCCGCGATCTCGAAGTCCGGCAGCTTGTCCAGCAGGCGATTCAACCAGATGCGCATCTCCATCCGAGCCATGTGGATCCCAAGGCAGATGTGGGGACCGAAACCGAAGCCCAGATGCGCTTTACGAGTACGCGAGATGTCGAAGGAGTGCGGGTTGTCCCAGCGAGCCGGATCACGGTTCGCGCAACCCAGAAGAGACACGACTGCGGAACCTTCGGGGATCGTGAATCCCCCAACCTTCGACTCGTCGCTGCAGGAGTAGCGCAGAACCGACTGCGTGAGAGTCGACCAGCGGTGGACCTCCTCGAGTGCGGCCGGAACAAGCGACCTGTCGGCGACCAGCGCGCGGCGTTGATCAGGATGGCGCCCCAGCGCGTACAGCATCATCGCCATCACCTGCGCCGTGCTCTCGTTCGCCGCGACCGTCAGCATCGTGCCGTTCGCCAGTATCTCCCGGTCGGGCATGGACGGCGCGAAATCGTCGAACACCATCTGGGCCATGAGCGATCCGTCGCTCACCCCCCGCGCACGGTGTTTCTCGATGAGGCCGGCGATGTATGAGTTCAGAGCGACCGATGCCGCAGCCCCGTCCGCGACGATCTCCTGCCCCCTCGGGGTCGGGTCCAGCCGTGCGCCGAGAACTGCCGCCGTTGCGTCACTCCACTTGATGAAGTCCTCGTACACGTCCTCTTCGGCGCCCAGCAATTGGGCAGTGACAACAGTGGGAATGATCCGCGTCATCTCCGCGAGGGCGTCGAGACGCTCGCCGGAGCGAAGGCGTTCAACGAATTGATCCACATACACGTCCACCACTCGCTGTATTCGCGCCGCCCAGCCGTCTTCGACAGTCCTGCGCTCGAAGTCCGGCTCCCATATTCCGCGGACCGTCTGGTGCCGTGCACCATCGGTGCCGAGAAAGGTCGGTCCGCCGAACGCTTTCTCCATCTCGGGGAGCACGTTCGCAGAGTTGAAATGGCGGATGTCACCGAGTACTCGCGCGCAGTTGCGATGTGACGTGACCATGTACTGGTCGTGGTGGGAGTTGTAGACAACCGGCCCCAGGGTCCGCCACGCGGCCATGGTCTCATAAGGGTCCTGCACGAAGTCGGAATCAAGCATGTTCACGTCCACCGTGGGACATTCCGCCGCTGCAGATTTCATTCCACATCCTCTCCCTGGCCGGGATCTGTGTCACCGGGCGTCATCGCGGCCAACACGTGTTCAGCGGGAACGTCGTAGCGGTGGGCGTCCATCGTGTGCAGCTGGGACAAGCGGATGAGCTCGTCCTTGTCAGCCGCCTCGATGAGACCTCCGCACATCGGGCAGCTCACTTCAAGGCCGATGTCCATGGCCGGCTCCCCCTTCGGGTCGCAGCGGTCGAGTGCGTTCGGAACCGAGGCCGAAGAGCGTACGCCTCACGCAGTCGGCTATCTCGGCGACGTGCTCATGTATGAAGAAGTGACCTCCGGTCAGGACCTTCAATTGGAAGGGTCCCGCTGCATGCCTTCGCCAAGCACGCGCTTCCTCGAGCGACACGCTCGGATCGCGGTCGCCGGTTATCGCCGTGATCGGCACGTTCAACATGGTCTCTGTTGTTGGCGCGCGATATGTCTCGACGGCCCGGTAATCGGCACGGACAACGGGGAGGATCATGCGCCTCATCTCGTCGTCGTCGAGAAGAGCCGGGTCGGTTCCTCCCAGCGATCGAAGGTTGGCGATGATACTCTCGTCGTCGGTCGCGTGGAAATACTCAGCACGATGACACGACGGGGCGCGACGTCCAGACGCGAACAGGGCGAGCGGCGTGCGGCGGTTGTCCCGTTGGAAGCGACGCGCCACCTCGAAGGCCACCACCGACCCCATGCTGTGACCGAAGAACGCGAGCGGCTCCGTCCCCCACGGGATCAACTCCTCGCATATCTCGTCGGCGAGGCGGCCGATGTCCTCGATCAAGTGCTCGTGACGGCGGTCCTGCCGCCCTGGATACTGGACCCCGAGCACCGACACATCCGGTTCGAGTGAGTTTGCCAGCGAACGGAAGTATCCTGCGGAACCGCCCGCGAAGGGGAAGCAGACGAGGTGTACTTGACCGCGCCGAGCCGAGCTTCGCAGGGGCCTGATCCATGATCCGTCACTCGTGGTTGATGCGTGCACGTTCCTTCTTCCTCGGGCCTCGCGACTGGAATGCCGCTGCTCGTCCCGTAGCGGCCCAGCCTACTGATCGAACGGGCTCTGCCCTGCGGGGAATTCGAAGGTACCGATCTCCGGCCTGGTCAACGGGATCACCTTGCGACTGGAGAACTTCCAGACCCCCGCCTCGCGCACGTACTCGTCCTGATAGTACGCGGTGGCCCGGGAGATCCCGCCGGCCCGTACATCGCCCTGGGCGAAGACATGGCAGTTGCCGGACGCCCGGTCGTCGAGAATCTCGTTGACGACGTGGTTGACCGTCATGTGGCAGAGGTTCTCCATCTGTCCGTAGATGTCGGCTTCGAAGTGGCGCCGGATCTCGTCCTTCCCCGTGAACTTGCCCAGCCCGAAGCATTCTTCGTCGAAAACCGGGCTGTCGTCGCTGAACAGCTCCATCAGAAAATCGAACTGGCGAGTGTCGAGTCGATAGGCGTATTTGGCCGTCAACTCAATGATGTCGAGTCGATCGACCATCAGAGAGAGTGCGTTTTCCGTCATCGCGAGAAACCCTCCGGTAGCTTGTTTCGCGTGCGCCTGAGACGCTGACATTTCTTTGATCGACCGATGAGCGGCGTCTTTGCCGTGGCCCGACTCCGACCCCTTATCGCATTTTGTTGGGGAGCATCATTCCGGCGTCCACCGGAAGCGTGATTCCGGTGACGTGACGCGCCTCTTCCGACGCCAGGTAGACCACGGCGTCGCTGACCCCTTGCGAATCCAGCCAGCCGGTGGGCAATGCGTTCATATCTTTCATCACTTCGTTCGCGTCCTCCGGTGTCGGATCGGAGACTTCGGGCAGGTAGATCTTTCGCATCGGAGCATTGTTGACCATCGGCGTGTCGACGTTTCCAGGATTGACCGAATTCACGCGGATGTTGTGTGGTGCCAGCTCGACCGCCAAGGCACGCATCAGCCCGACCACGCCGTGCTTGGATGCGGTGTAGTGCGCCATGGTCGGCACGCCGATCAAGCCCGCTGTCGAGCTGATGAAGACCAGCGATCCGCCTTCATTCCGTTCGATCATGTGGGGGATCACCGCCTTGACGGTCTTCCACGATCCCGTCAGATTGACGTCGATGATCTCTTGCCAGGCCTCATCGGTAAGTTCCCACGAGAACCCGAAGCTGGACATTCCGGCATTTGCACACACGACGTCGATGTGCCCGAACTCGGCTATCGCCTCGTCGACGACATCCTGCAGTTCGTTGGAGTTGCGCGTATCTGCCCGGCGCGCAAGGATCCGCCGCCCCAGCTGTTCGACCAGCTGCGTCGTCGAGGAGAGATCCTGGCCGTCCGCGCCCGGATACGGCGCGGTTTCGAGGTCTGCGCACAGGTCGACAGCTACGATGTCCGCCCCTTGTTGGGCGAGTCGCACCGCATGCGAACGTCCCATTCCACGCGCAGCGCCAGTGACCAGTGCGACTTTCCCGGCGACCCGGCCCATTTCTCAACCTCCACGTCAGAGAAAAAAGATGTCCAATTCGCGGCATAACGCCACGAATACTGAGGGGTGAGTGTCCTCACCCCGTCACGGCATCGCGGGGTCGTTCACTCGGCGGAGGCGAACATGATCAGTTTCACGTCGGCCCCTTCCACCTTGCCGAGGTCGTAAGGGCGCCAGGCCATGAAACCCGTCTGGCCGAGGTACCGGCCACTGGTACCCACGCTCGGGTAGTAGGCCCAGTCCCCTGAGAGGAGGGAGCCGAGATCGATCCAGCCGGCGACCCTGATCGTTCCGGACCCGTCCTCGAAGACGACTTCGTTGGTCAGATAGGCCATGAACTGCTTGTCCGACTCTCGCTGATAGTGAATCTTGTAGCCACCTGAGGTGGTGGCCACCTTCTCACCGGACTTGGTGAACAGGGCGTGCTCGTAACTACCGCTCTGGCCGACCTGGATGTTCTCGAAGTCCTCGATGTCGGTGGTGGCGCTGATCGTTTTCTCGACCAGTTCCTCGTAGCTGTTGATCACGGATTCGACCCTTTCTTGAGTGAGAGTTTCAGGCCTTGCGGAAGACGTCTTTGAGTACGATCTTCCCGTCGCTCAGGATGAAGAGGTCAACGCCACGGTTGACCACCTTTCCGTCATCGGTCTCGACGGTCCACCGAACCAGCCCCATGTTCTCGTCGAACATGATCGGCGATTCGAACTTCCCGTCGACCCCCGAGGCGACCATCTTTTCACGCATCGCGTTCATACTGGTGATCAGATCGCCGATCTGCTCCTTGGTGTGAACCGTCCCGACTCCGTCTCCGTCGGGCGTGATCCACTTCCCGTCGTCGGCAAAACACGCGACGGCGGTCTCGATGTCGCCGGCACCCGAGCTCTCGAAGAATCGGTCGATCACTTCTGCTGACATGGGTCCGCTCCGTTCCCGTCGTTGACGGTGTTGATGAGTCACGCGTGCAGCCTGACCGGCAGCCGCTCCAATCCACGGAACTGCAAGGTGTAACGCCACGTGAGTCGTTCCAGTGGCTCGGCCGCCTCCCAGTGCGGGAACCTGTCCAACAGCCGGGCCAGCACGATCTCGCCCTCCAGTCGGGCCAGCGGCGCGCCGACGCAATGATGGATACCGTGACCGAAGGCCAGGTGCGTAGCGGTGTTTCGGCGAATGTCCAGCCGGTCCGGCTCCGCGAACCGATCCGGGTCTCGATTCGCCGAGGACAGCGCCAGGAAAACCACCTCGCCGGCGGGGACAACAGTGTCGCCGACCTCCACCGGTTCGGTGGTGTAGCGCAATGTGGAAAGGTTCAGCGGGCTCTCATAACGCAGGAATTCCTCTACTGCGTTCGGTATGAGGGTGGCATCCCCGCGCAGCAGCTCGAGCTGTTCGGGGTGTTTCAGCAGAGCATACACCGAGCTGCTGATCAGGTTCGCGGTGGTCTCGTACCCCGCGTTCATCATCAGGAAGATGGTGGAAAGCAGCTCGGACTCTTCGAACCGTTCCTCGTTGTCCGGATCGATCATCGCGTTGATCAGGTCGTCCGCACCGTCATGACTCTTCGCCTTCTGGGCGACCAGGGTCCGGAAGTAGTCGAGCGACGCCATGTATGCCTGATACTTCTCCGACGGCTCCGAGTCGACGCTGGTCAGCGCCCGGTTCCACCGACGCAGATCGTGGTGGGCGGCGCGGGGTACGCCGAGCAACTCACCGATCACCTCAATAGGGACGGCCATCGCCACCGACTCCACCAGGTCGATCTCAGCTCCCGCCGGGATCGCGTCAAGCAGTTCGTCGGTGAGTTCCTCGATGCGCGGGCGCAGGTCCAGTGTGCGGCGCATCGTGAACGCCCTGCTGAACATCCGCCGCAATCGCGAGTGTTGCGGCGGATCGCTGAACAGCATGCTGTCCGACGTGATCGACGCGCCCGAGACGTCCTCCGTTCTGTGCTTGGCGATGATCGGTGCGGCACCCGCGGCCGACTTCGAGAGCCTGGGGTCTGCCAGCAGCCGGCGCGCATCGCTGTACTCGGTGACCAGCCACGAACGCAGACCTGTGCTCAGTGTCTTGATGACAAGCCGCCGGGGCCCGGTCCCGGTGCGCATCTCCCGGTAGGTCAGGTACGGGTCCTGGATGAAGTCCCAGTTCAACAGGTCTGACTCGGCTGTCTCGGTGCCGGAGGTGTCGGGCTTCGTGGAGTCGGTCATGGGGAGACTTCCCTTGTGCTCAAGTGGCGAAACGAGGAGATCAACCGGTCCGGATCTGTCTCGGTGTTCACTGGCCGGGACCGCCCAGTTCTCGATTGATGAAGTCGAACAGTTCGTTGTCGTCGGCGTTCGCGATGAGCCGGCCCTGCTCGGACTGGCCGCCCTGGTCGGCGAGCGCTGCGGCCATCTTCTGGACTCGTCGCCGCACCTCGTTCTTGGCCGCCTCGTCGATGCCGTCGTCCGCCGTAACGGCCGAGAGCACCCCTTCCAGCCGGTCGAGCTCGGCCAGCGCGGACTCGGCTTGGTCGGCGTCCGCGCCGAACATCTCCGTCTTCAGGTGGTCACGGAGCGCCAGCAGGGTCGGGTGGTCATAGGTGAGTGTCGCCGGCAGCGTCAGCCCGGTCACCGAGACGAGCCGGTTGCGCAGCTCGACCGCGGCGAGGGAGTCGAAACCGAGGTCGACGAGCGCCTTGGTCGGCGAAAGGACCTCGGCCGAGCTGTGACCGAGCGCCTCGGCCACCTGCTCCCGTACCAACTCCAGTAGTAGGGCGTCACGTTCGTCGCCGTCCAGAGCGTCCAGGCGCGCCCAGGCCCGAGACCGGCCGTTCGGCTGGGCGAGCCGGTCCCCCGCGGGGGCCACCGGGAAAGCCGCCCGGTACTCGGGCAGGTCACTGATGACCGTGCACTTGACGGTGCCCGCGGTCGCCTTGATGAACCGGGTCCAGTCCACGTGCGTCATGGCGATGTAGGTCTCGTCGTGATCCAGTGCTCGCCGCAGTCCGGCCAGTGACTGGCCGGGATCCATCGGGTGCAGGCCCCGACGGCCCGCCCGGTCGGTCGCACCGGTGTCGTCGGCCATGCCTCCGCCCGCCAGCAGGCCCCAGCCGATCGTCGTGGCCGGCAGACCGCGCGCCCGCCGGTGGTGGGCCAGGGCGTTCAGGAAGGCGTTCCCTGCCGCGTAGTGCGACTGGCCGGGTGAGCCGATGAGGCCGGCGGCCGAGGAGAACAGCACGAAGGCCGAGAGGTCCAGGTCCTGGGTCAGCTCGTGGAGGTTCCACGCTCCCTCCACCTTGGGCCGCAGCACGTTGTTCAGTCTGTCGAGAGTCAGCTCGGTGACGACGCCGTCGTTGGCGACTCCCGCACTGTGGAACACGGCGGTCAGCGGCAGGTCGTGGGGAAGGTTCGCGAGCAGGGCCTTCACCTCGCCCCGGTCGGCGACGTCGCAGGCGGCGATGGTCACCGCGGCCCCCAGGGCGGTGAGGTCGGCTTCCAGCTCGACGGCGCCCGGCGCTGCGCGGCCCCGGCGGGAAGTGAGCACGAGGTGCGGCGCGCCCTGCTCGGCCAGCCAGCGCGCGGTGCGGGCGCCCAGGCCGGTGAGGCCGCCGGTGACCAGCACGCTGCCCGAGGGCCGCCAGTTCCGACGCGGCGGCTGATCCGGGTCGGCGCGGACCAGCCGGCCGCCCAGAACGGAGCCGTCCCGCAGTGCCGCCTGCTCCCCGGTACCGCCGTCGCCCAGCAGGCGGATCAGCCCGGCCGCCGAGTCGTCGTCGGGGGTGACCGGCAGGTCGACCAGACCGCCCCAGCGGTCGGGACGTTCCAGTGCCAGGGTCCGTCCGAAACCCCACAGCAGAGCTTGGTCGGGATGGTCGAGCCCGTCGCCGGGGACGACGTTCACCGCGCCCTGGGTGAGGCACCACAGGGGTGCGTCGATCTCGCGGTCCTCCAATGCCTGGACCAGACTCACCGTGGCGGCCAGGCCGACCGGCACACCCGGGTGTCCCGGGACGCGGGACTGCTCCAGCGCCAGCAACGAGACCACCCCGGCGAGCGGCGGCTCGCCGAGCCGGGCCGCCAGCGCGGCCCGGTCCAGCTGGTGCTCCCCGACCTCCAGGACACGGACGTCGGCTCCGGCGGCTGTCATCGCCGCTTCTATTTGCGCGGCCCAGGCGTTGTCGCGGTGGCCGACGGGCACCACCAGCAACCAGGTGCCGGTGAGCGTGGCCTCGGGCCGGGTCGGCACAGGCCGCCAGCTCAGCCGGTACCGCCAGCTGTCCACCACCGTCTTCTCGCGCCGGTCGATGCGCCACCGGGCCAGTGCGGGGAGCACGGCGCCGAGGCCGTCCCGTTCCTCGGTGTCCAGTTCGGCGCTGAGCGCGTCGAGGTCGCCCTGTTCCACCAAGTTCCAGAACCGGCTGTCCACGGCGTCCGGGTCGGCTGTCGTCGTGCCCGGTGTCTCCGGCGTGTCCGGCCAGTAGCGCGTGTGCTGGAACGCGTACGTCGGCAGCGGGATCCGTCCCGCGCCGGCCGCGGGGAAGAGGGCCGGCCAGTCGACCTGGGCCCCGGCGGCGAACAGGGTGCTCAGTGCGGCGAGTACGGATTCGGTCTCGGGACGGCCTCGCCGGAGTCCGGGCACGGCGACGACATCCCCCCCGGGCACGCATTCGCGGACCAGACCGGTCAGGGTCGCGTCCGGCCCCAGCTCCAGGAAGCGGGTCACCCCGCCGTCCCGGAGTCCGGAGACCGTGTCGGCGAACCGCACCGCGTTCCGGACGTGCTGGACCCAGTACTCGGGTGTGGCCACGTCGCTGCCGGTCATCGGTGTCCGCGGTGGCTTGAATTCCAGACCGTCGAGCGCGGCCCGGAATTCCGCGAGCATGGGGTCCATGAGCGGGGAGTGGAACGCGTGGCTGACGGCCAGCTGCTTCGTGCGGTGTCCGGCGTCACGGAGGCGTTGTCCGATCTCGCTGACGGCGAACTCGGTGCCGGAGACGACCACCGACTGGGGGGTGTTGACCGCGGCGATCGACACCCCGGCGCCCTGCACGGCCACGAGCGGCGCCACCACGTCCTCACCGGCGTCGACGGACATCATGGTCCCGCCCGGTGCGAGCCCCTGCATGAGCCGGGCCCGCGCGGTGACCAACGCGCAGGCATCGGTCAGCGACAGCACGCCCGACACGTGGGCGGCGCTGATCTCGCCGACGGAATGACCGGTGACGAAGTCGGGCCGGACGCCCCAGGACTCGAACAGCCGGAAGAGGGCCACTTCGATCGCGAAGAGCGCGGGCTGGGCGAACTCGGTGGTGTTCAGCCGGGCCTCGTCCTCGTCGAAGACCATGTCCCGCAGCGACGGGTCCAGAGCCGCGCACACCTCGTCGAACGCCGCCGCGAAAACCGGGAACTCCCGGTGGAGTTCACGGCCCATCCCACCTCGTTGCGACCCCTGGCCCGTGAAGACGACGGCCAGACCACCGCTGCCGGCCACACCGGTGGCCTCCGCGCCAGGAGCGGCGGTGCCGTCGGCGAACGCCGCCAGTCGCTCGCGCAGTTGCTCGCGGTCGGCGGCGAGCACCACCGCCCTGTGATCGTGCACCGCGCGGTCGGTCGCCAGCGACCGCGCGACGTCGGCCAGCGTAAGTTCGGGCCGGCCGGTCAGGTGGGCGTGGAGGCGCGCCGCCTGGGCGCGCAGGGCGGCCGGCCCCCGGGCCGACAACACCACCGGCTGCATCCGCCGGCTCGCGGAGCCCTCGTCCGGGACCGGCGCCGTGGGCGGCGTGGGAAGGTCCTCGGGCGGTTCTTCCAGGATGATGTGTGCGTTGGTTCCACTGAGGCTGAAGGCGGACACGCCCGCCCGCCGGGGATGGCCCTGTTTGGCCCAGTCACGGGCCCGGTCCAGCAGTGCCACCCCGCCGGAGGACCAATCGACCTCGGGGGACGGGGTCTCGGCGTGGAGCGTCCGAGGCAACAGACCGTGCCGCATCGCCATGATCATCTTGATGGTTCCGGCGGCGCCGGCGGCGGCCTGAGAGTGCCCGATGTTCGATTTGATCGAACCCAGCCAGAGCGGGGTGTCGGACTCGCGTTCACGTCCGTAGGTGGCCAACAGGGCCTGCGCCTCGATGGGATCGCCGAGCCGGGTCCCGGTGCCGTGTCCCTCCACCACGTCGACCTCGCTCGCCGACAGACCCGCATTGGCCAGCGCGGCGCGGATGACCCGTTGCTGCGACGGGCCGCTGGGCGCGGTGAGGCCGTTCGAGGCGCCGTCCTGGTTGACCGCCGAGCCGGCCAGCACGGCCAGTACGCGATGGTGGTTGCGGCGGGCCTCGGAGAGTCGCTCCAGCACGAGCAGACCCACGCCCTCGGCCCAACCGGTGCCGTCCGCTCCGGCGCCGAACGCCCGGCACCGGCCGTCCGGGGACAGGCCCCGCTGCCGCGCCATCTCCACGAACATGTTGGGGGTGGCCATCGTGGCGACCCCGCCGGCCAGTGCCAGCGAGCACTCGCCGGAGCGCAGCGCCTGGGCCGCCAGGTGCATGGCCACGAGCGAGGACGAGCACGCCGTGTCGATGGAGACGGACGGCCCCTCGAATCCGAACTCGTAGGACAACCGCCCGGAGATGATGCTGGCCGCGTTGCCGGTCAGCACCCGGCCGCCGAAGTCGCCGGAGTCGCGGGCCAGCAGTGCGGGGTAGTCGCTTCCGTTCGCGCCCACGAACACCCCGACCGGGCCGCCGCGCAGGGCGGAGGGGACGATGCCGGCGTTCTCGAACGACTCCCAGGCCGTCTCCAGCAGCAAGCGCTGCTGCGGGTCGATGGCGATGGCCTCGCGCGGCGAGATGCCGAAGAAGCCGGAGTCGAACTCGGCCAGGTGGCCCAGGAATCCGCCCGCCCGGGCGTACGTCGTGCCGACCCGGTCGGGGTCCGGGTCGTAGAGGCCGGCCAGATCCCAGCCGCGGTCGACCGGGAAGCCGGTGATCCCGTCACGGCCCTCGGCCACCAGCCTCCACAGTTCGTCCGGCGAGTTCGCCTCGCCCGGGTACCGGCAGGCCATGCCGACGATCACGATCGGGTCGTCACCGCCCGCGGTGGCGGGCCCGGCCGGAGTGACGTCGGCGGTGTCGGCCTCGTCACCCACCAGCTCGGACCTGACGAATGCGGCCAGTGCCTCAGGGGTGGGGTGGTCGAACACCAGCGTCGCCGGCAGGCGCAGTCCGGTGGCCGTGTTGAGACGGTTGCGCAGTTCGACCGCGGTGAGCGAGTCGAACCCGACCTCGTGGAAGGCGCGGGTCATGTCGACCGATGCGCCGCTCGGGTGGCCGAGCACGGCGGCGATCTGCTCGCGCACCAGTTCACCGATGGCCTTCACCTGGTCGGCCACGGGGGAACCGGCCAGTCGCGCCGCCTCCAGCCCCGCCGCCGACGCTGTTGCCGCGCGCCGGGCCGGACGCCGCACCAGGCCGCGCAGCAGGGCGGGCACCGGGCCGGCCGACCGCACGGCGGCCAGGTCGAGGCGAGCGGCCATCACGTTCGGGCGAGCCAGATCGACCGCCGTGGCCAGCGACTCGAGGCCCTGGGCGGTCGCCATCGGCAGCATCCCGCCCCGCCCCATGCGCGCCACGTCGGTCTCGCTGAGGTTCTCGGTCATACCGCTGTCCGCGCCCCACCAGCCCCAGCTGATCGAGACCGCGGGGAGACCCTGCCGGTGTCGCTCGACGGCCAGCGCGTCGAGGAAGGCGTTGGCGGCGGCGTAGTTGGCCTGGCCGGGTGCTCCGAAGGCCGTGGCGGAGGAGGAGAACAGCACGAACGCGGAGAGGTCCAGATCCCGGGTCAGTTGGTGCAGGTTCCAGGCACCGTCGACCTTGGGGGCCAGGACCGCGTCGACCCGCTCGGTGGTCAGGGAGTCGAACACGCCGTCGTCCAGCACTCCGGCGCAGTGCAGCACCGCGGTGAGCGGGAACTCGGGCTCCACCGAGCGCACCAGGGCCGCGACCTGCTCGCCGTCGGCGACGTCGCAGGCGACGACACGCACCGTGGCGCCGAGCTCCGCCAGTTCGGCGGTGAGCCGGACGGTCCGGGGCGAGCTGTCGCCCTGTCGGGAGGTCAGCAGCACTTGTCGTACGTGGTGGTCGGTGACGAGGTATCGGGCCACGTGCCCTGCGAGCGAACCCGAGGCACCGGTGATCAGTACGGTTCCGGCCGACCACGAGGTGGCCTGCCCGGTGTCGGCGGGTCCCAGGCGGCCCAGCCGCGGGGCCCGAAGCACACCGTCGCGCACCGACACCTCCGGCTCACCCGATTCCACGGCCGCGTGCAACGCGGCCGTGGTGGTCGCGTCGGCGCCGCCCTCGACGAGGACGATGCGATCGGGGTTCTCCGACTGCGCCGAGCGCAGCAGGCCCCGCACGGTCGCGCCGGTCAGGCTGTCGTCCGTCACCACCACCAACCGCGAGGACTGCCAGGCGCGATCGGCCAGCCACGTCTGCACCGAGCGCAGCACGCTGTTCACCGCGGCGTGGACGTCGGCGGTGACGGCGCGCCCCTCCCCCGGTACCGGCATCGCCACGAGGGCCGGGACCTCGGCTGCCTCGTCCCACCCGGACACCAGCTCCGCGAGCTCGAGCGGGCTGTCCAGCACGGTGGCCTCGGAGCGGGGCGCGATGTCGTCGACCCGGCCGCACTCGACCCGGCTGATCTCGAACAGGGAGTCGTCGCGGGACGCGGCGGCGCGCAGCTGGTCGGCGGAGACCGAGCGTGAGGACAGTGCCGCCACGCTGAAGACGGGAGCGCCGGCGTCGTCGAAGGCGTCCAGGGCGACCGTGTCGGTGGACACCGGCCGGACCCGGATGCGCAGCGCGGTGGCGCCCGAGGCGAACAACCGCGCTCCGGCCCAGGAGAAGGGCACCAGACCCTGGGGGGTGTCGGAGGTGAGGGCCCGGAGCACGCCGCCGTGCAGACCGGCATCCAGCAGCGCCGGGTGCACGCCGTAACGCTCGGCGTCGGCCCCGCTCGGCGGCAGCGCCACCTCGGTGTAGAGCTCCGTACCGCGCCGCCAGCAGGCCACCAGTCCTTGGAACGTCGGTCCGTAGTCGTGGCCCGCCTCGGCGAACAGGTCGTACGCGCCGGCGACGTCGACGACGTCGGCTCCCCGCGGCGGCCATTCGGTGAGCGGATCGAGTTCCGGCGTGCTTCCCGTGCTGGACACGGTTCCGGTGGCGTGCCGTGTCCAGGCGGTGTCGCCGGCGTCGCCGTCGGGGCGGGCGGAGATCGTGATCTTCCGGCGGCCCTCCTCGTCGGCGGCTTGCACCAGGATCTGCAGCGCGATTGAGCCCGCCGTGGGGATCAGCAGGGGCGACTCGATCGTCAGCTCGTCGAGCACGGTGCAACCGACCTGCTCGGCCGCCCGCAGGGCCACGTCCACGAAGGCGGTGCCGGGGAGCAGGGCCTGCTCGAACAGCACGTGCTCCCCCAGCCATGGCTGAGTCCGCGGCGCCAGCCGGCCGGTCAGCAGCACGGCCTCGCCGCCGGCGACCTCCACGCCGGCCAACAGCAGTGGATGGTCGAGCGGGTCGAGACCCACCGCGGCGAGATCGGCCGGCGGTTCGGGGATGTCGAGCCAGTACCGCTGGTGCTGGAACGGGTACGTGGGAAGCGGGGTGTGCCGAGCTCCGGTGCCGTCGAACAGGACCTGCCAGTCGACCTCCACTCCGGCGGCGAACAGGGTGCCGAGTGCGGTGAGCGCCGTGTCGGCTTCGTCGCGGTGCCGACGCAGGCTGGGGACCGCGACGACGTCCGGCTCGACGAGGCACTCGCGGATCGCACCGGTCAACGGCGCGTCGGGGCCGATCTCGAGGAACCGGGTGACGCCGGCGCCGTGCAGTTCGGACACCGTGTCGGCGAACCGCACCGTGTCCCGCACGTGCCGCACCCAGTACTCCGGATCCGTCACCTCCTCACCGCCCGCCATCGGGATGCGGGGCGGCTGGAATGTCAGGCCGTGGACCAGGGCGCGGAACTCGTCGAGCATCGGGGCCATGAGCGGCGAATGGAACGCGTGGCTGACGACGAGCTGTTTCGTACGGTGTCCGGACTCGCGCAGGCGCCGCACGATCTCGGTGACGGCCGGCTCGAGCCCCGAGAGCACCACCGAACCGGGGGTGTTGACCGCCGCGATCGACACCGTTTCGGCGTACTGCGCGACCAGCGGGGCGACCACCTGCTCGCCGGCAGTCACCGAGACCATCACACCGCCCGGGTCGAGCCGCGCCATCAGCCGGCCCCGCTCCGACACCAGCCGGCACGCATCCGGCAGCGACAGCACGCCGGCGACGTGCGCAGCCGCGATCTCGCCCACCGAATGACCGGTGAGGAAGTCCGGCCGGACACCCCAGGACTCGAAGAGCCGGAACAGCGCGACCTCGACGGCGAAGAGCGCCGGCTGGACGACCTCCGTGGCGTCGAGCCGAATCTCCCCGTCGCCGAGGACAACCTCCCGGACGGCGGGATCCAGCTGATCGCACGCCTGGTCGAAAGCGGCCGCGAAGACCGGGAACTGCCGGTGGAGTTCCGAACCCATGCCCGGGTACTGCGCGCCCTGTCCGGTGAACACCATCGCCAGCGGGCCCCGCCGGGCCACATCGGCGACGGTTCCGGTTCCTTCGCCCCTCTGCGCGTACTCCGCCAGCCGCTCCAGGGCCTGCGCGCGGTCGGAGGCGAGCAGTACCGCACGGTGATCGTGGCCGGCCCGGTCGGCCACGAGGGAGTAGGCGATGTCCGCCAACGCCGCGTCGGGCCGGTCGCGCAGGGAGGATTCCAGTCGCTCCGCCTGGTGCCGCAGGGCCTCGGGCCCGCGAGCCGTCAGCACGAGCGGCCACATCGGCAGGCCCGCCGCGGGAGGAGGCGGGGCCGGGGCGGTGAACTCGGCCGGAGGCTGTTCCAGGATGATGTGTGCGTTGGTCCCGCTGACGCCGAAGGAGGACACCCCCACCCGGCGGGGGCGGCCACGATCCGGCCACTCCCGAGCCCGGTCGAGCAGCGCGATCGCGCCCGACGACCAGTCGACCTGCGGCGACGGCGTGTCCGCGAAAAGGGTCTTGGGCATGATCCCGTGCCGCATCGCCATGATCATCTTGATCGTGCCGGCGATGCCCGCCGCCGCCTGCGTGTGGCCGATGTTCGACTTGATCGACCCCAGCCAGAGCGGCGCGTCCTCGGCGTGCTCGCTGCCGTAGGTGGCCAGCAACGCCTGGGCCTCGATCGGATCCCCCAGCCGGGTCCCCGTGCCGTGTCCCTCGACGACGTCCACGTCGGAGGCGGACAACCCGGCGTTGGCCAGGGCCTGGCGGATCACCCGTTGCTGGGAGGGACCATTGGGGGCGGTCAGCCCGTTCGACGCGCCGTCCTGGTTCAGCGCCGAGCCGGCCAGCAGTGCCAGTACCCGGTGTCCGTTGCGCCGCGCGTCGGACAGCCGCTCCAGCACCACCAGGCCCGCGCCTTCGGACCAGCCGGTGCCGTCCGCGTCCGCGCCGTACGCCCGGCACCGGCCGTCCGCAGCGTTCGCGCGCAGCCGGCTGTACTCCACGAACAGGTCGGGCGTCGCCATCACCGTCACGCCGCCGGCCAGCGCGAGCGAGCACTCGCCCGACCGCAGCGTCTGCGCGGCCAAGTGCATGCTGACCAGCGATGACGAGCACGCCGTGTCCACCGTCACTGCCGGGCCCTCGAAGCCGAACTCGTAGGCGACCCGGCCCGACGCGATACTGCCGGCGCTGCCGTTGCCCAGGTAGCCCTCGAGCTCCTCGGGCTTGGTGTGCAGCCGCGAGCCGTAGTCGTGGTACATCAGCCCGACGAACACGCCGGTCGGGCCGCCACGCAGCGAGGTGGGATCGATGCCCGCGTTCTCAAGGGACTCCCAGGCCGTTTCCAGCAACAGCCGCTGCTGCGGGTCGATCGTGATCGCCTCGCGCGGCGAGATGCCGAAGAACTCGGGGTCGAACTGGTCGGCGTCGTGCAGGAAGCCACCCTCACGGGTGTAGGTGGTCCCGGGGTGGTCGGGGTCCGGGTGGTAGAGGTCGGCGAGGTTCCAGCCCCGGTCGGTGGGAAAGCCGCCGATGACGTCCCGCCCCTCGGCGACGAGGTCCCAGAGCTGGTCGGGCGAACTGACCCCGCCCGGGAAGCGGCAGGCCATGCCCACGATCGCGATCGGGTCGTCTCCGGTCCCGGCCTCGGCCGCGCTGACGGCCGGCCGGGCGGGGGCGGCCGTCTCGCCGCCGATCTCGCCCCGCACGAACTCGATCAGGGCGGCCGGGGAGGGGTAGTCGAAGATCAGTGTGGCCGGCAACCGCAGCCCGGTGGCCGTGTTGAGCCGGTTGCGCAGTTCCACCGCGGTCAGTGAGTCGAACCCCAGAGCGGTGAAGGGCTGCCGGTCGTCGACGGCGGCGCTCGAGGAGTGCCCGAGCACGGCCGCGGCATGGGTACGCACCAGCTCGGCGACGGCCTGGCCGCGCTCGGCCGGTTCCAGTGCCGCCAGGCCCTCGCGGAGTCCGGCCCCGTCCGCCAGGTGTGGTTCGGCGACCCGCCGCGCCGGACGGCGCACCAGCCCGCGCAGCAGTCCCGGGACCGTGGCCGCGCCGGACAGGCCGGCGAGGTCGAACGGGGCGGCGATGACCCGGCCTTGCCGGCGGGAAGCCGCGTCGAACAGGGTGAGGCCGAAGTCGTTGTCCACCGGGCGGATGCCGGTGCGGGCCATCCGGGCCCGGTCCTGGGTTCCGAGGTGGCTGCCCATGCCGCTGGCCTCGGCCCACCATCCCCAGGCGATCGACACCGCCGGCAGGCCGAGCCTGCGCCGGTGCTCGGCCAGCTCGTCGCAGAACCCGTTGGCCGCCGCGTAGTTCGCCTGGCCGGCGGCGCCGAACGCCGACGCGGCCGAGGAGAACAGCACGAACGCCGACAGTTCGGCGTCCTGGGTGGCCTCGTGCAGGTGCCAGGCACCGTCCACCTTGGGCCGCAGCACCGCATCGACCCGGTCGGGGGTCAGTGAACCCACGGTCGCGTCGTCGAGCACACCCGCGCAGTGCACCACGGCGCTGAGCGGGAACTCCGGCGGCACCGAGCCGACGAGATCCATCACCTCGTGGCGGACGGCGAGGTCACACGCGACCATCCGCACCGAGGCACCCGCCTCGGTCAGCCGCTCGACCAGCTCGTCGGCACCGGGGGCGGCCGGGCCCCGCCGTGAGACCAGCACCAGCCGTCGCACCCCGCACTCGGCCACGAGGTGCTCGGCCACCAACCCGGCCAACACGCCGGACGCCCCGGTGAGCAGCACGGTCCCCGTGCCCCACACCGAAGACGGCTCGCCCGGCACCGGCCCGGCGGGCTCCGGGAGTGCCTCGGCGGCGACCCTGCGCAGGCGGGGCGACCACAGCCGCCCGTCGCGAACCGACACCTCCGGCTCACCCGACGCGACCGCGGCGCGGGCGAGCGCCTCCACCGACCGCGCCCCGGCCGGCTCCGGACCGGCGAGCGCCTGCTCCACGAGTACCACACGCTCCGGGTTCTCCGACTGCGCGGAGCGCACCAGACCACCGACCGCCGCACCCACGAGTCCGCCGTCGGTCACCACGACCAGCCGCGACCGCTCCCACCGGCTGTCGGTGAGCCAGTCCTGCAGCACCCGCAACGTGCCGTTCACCGCGGTGTGCACCGAGTCGACCGTCGACTCGGGTGCCCGGCCGCCGGGAACACGCAGCACCACCAGCCCGGGCAGCGGCGCGCCACCGTCCACCGCCGAGCCGAGCGCGGCCAGGTCGGGGTGGAGCCACGCACCGACCGTGTGCTCGTCCTCCGCCGGCGCGGTCCGCGCCGGGTCGGACGGCACCACCCAGCCGATCGGCCCTTCGGCGCCAGCCCCCGGACCGGCCTCGGCCGGTCCGCACGGCACCCATCCGAGCTCGAATAGCGCGTCGGCGTGTGCGGTGCCGACGTCGCGCAGCTGCTCGGCGGAAACCTCCCGGGCGACCAGCGAGTCCACCCTCAGCACCGGGCGACCGGTGGTGTCGAAGCCGTCCACCGACCACGAGGAAGGCCCCGTCGGGGAGAACACGAGCCGCAGTGCCGAGGCACCCGAGGCGAGCAGTCGCACCCCGGACCACAGGAACGGCGCTCGCACTCCGGGGTTGTCCGGCTCGGCCCCCTGCGAGTCGAGCCGGTCCATCGCCAGACTGTGCTGGCCCGTGTCCATCAGGGCCGGGTGCAGGCCGAAACGCCCCGCGTCGGCCGCGAGTGCCTCGGGCAGCTCCGCCTCGGCGAAGACCTGGTCACCCGTCCGCCAGGCCCGGCGCAGCCCGGTGAAGGCGGAGCCGTAGTGGTAACCGAGCGCGGCGAGCCGCTCGTACGATCCAGCGACGTCGAGTTCGGTTGCCCCGGCCGGCGGCCAGGTCACGTCTGCCGGCCACGGCGCCGGCTCCGGACGGTCGCCGGGCACCGCGCTGCCCCGCGCGTGCCGCGTCCACGTGGCGCCCACGGCCTCGCCGGGTTCCGCCGACCGGGAGAAGACCTCCACGGTGCGGCGGTCGTCGCCGTCGAGGGCCCCGACGAGCACCTGCAGCAGTACGTCGTGCCCGCTCGGCAGGATCAGCGGCGCCTCGATGGTCAGCTCTTCCAGCCCGCCGAGGCCCGCCTCGTCGGCTGCGCGGATCGCCAGCTCGAGGAACGCCGTACCGGGCAGCAGGGGTCGGCCGAAGAGCGCGTGGTCGACGAGCCACGGGTGGGCGTGCAGCGAGAGCCGGCTGGTGAACAGGAAGCCGGCGTCACCCGCCAGAGTCATCTTCGCCCCGAGCACAGGGTGATCGACCTGTTCGAGGCCGACGGCGGCCAGGTCACCGGGCGCGGACGCCGACGCGGTCGGCCAGTAGCGCTGCCGCTGGAAGGCGTAGGTCGGCAGGTCGACCCTCCGCGCCCCGGTGCCCGCGAAGGCCGCGGACCAGTCCACGGTGAGCCCGGCCCGCCACGCGGCGGCCATCGATCGCAGGAACATGTCCGGGTCGCTCTCGCCGCGGCGGAGGGTCGCCAGCACGGTCGCCCCGACGCCGCGCTCGTCGGCGGTCTCCTCGATCGCGGGAGCCAGCAGCGGGTGCGGGGCCACCTCAAGCAGCACGCGGTACCCGTCGGCCAGCAGCACGGCGGCGGTGTCGTGGAACCGTACCGGCTGCACGAGGTTGGTGAACCAGTACCGGCCGTCTAGCTCGTCACCCTGCACCCGGCGGGCGAACGTCGTGGAGTAGTACGGCACCGAGGCGGTGGCCGGGCGGATGTCGGTCAGGAGCCCGAGGAGTTCGTCCTCGACCACCGCCATGTCCGGGGAGTGCGTCGGGTAGTCCATCGGGATGGGACGCGCGCGGACACCGGCGGCCTCGTACTCGGCCCGCAGCGCGGCGATTCGGTCGAGCGGGCCGGTCACGACGACCGATCGCGGACCGTTGATCGCGCTGACGTGTACGCCGGTCAGCCGTGCGACCCGGTGGCGCACCTGCTCGACCGGCAGCCCGACCCAGAGCGTGGCGTACCCGGTCACCCGGCCGGACACGCGCGCCCGCGCGGTCAGGACCCGGGCCGCGTCGGCAAGGGTGAGGATACCGGCGATGTGAGCGGCCGCGACCTCTCCCACGGAGTGCGCGATGATCGCGGAGGGCATCACACCCCGGGAGATCCACAACCGGGCGAGCGAGACCATGACCGCGAACAGCATCGGCTGGACCTGCTCGGCGTGCTCCAGGTCCACGCCGTCCGCGCCGTCCGCGCCGTCCGCGCCGTCCGCGCCGGCCAGGAGATCGCGCAGGGTGCGGCCGTGCCAGTCCACGTACGGTGCGAGCGCCGCCTCGCACTCCGCCATGGACGCGGCGAAGACCGGCGAGGTGTCCCACAGCCGCAGGGCCATCCCGACGTACTGCCCGCCCTGCCCCGGGAACACGAACACCGGGTCGGTGTCGCCGGAGCCGACGGGTCCGGCGACCGGGGTGGTGCCGGCCACCAGGTCGTCCAGCCCGGACAGGAGTCCGGTGAGGTCGGCGCCGAGCACCACGGCCCGGTGTTCCAGCGAGGAGCGGGTGCCGGCCAGTGAGAACGCCACGTCGGCCAGCTCCGCCGGGCCGGTGGCCCCGGAGGCCAGGAGGTGCTCGCGCAGCCGCACCGCCTGATCGCGCAGCGCGGCTTCCCCGCGGCCGCTGAGCAGCAGCGGCAGCACCTGTGGCGCGTGGGGCCGCTCCGCCGGTCCGGCCTCGGGTTCGGTGTCCGGGGCCTGCTCCACGATGACGTGTGCGTTGGTCCCGCTCGCCCCGAACGACGACACCGCTGCCCGTCGGGGACGACCGGTCGCCGGCCACGGCCTGGCGTCGCCGAGCAGCCGGACCGTTCCGCTCTCCCAGTCGACGTGCTCCGAGGGCCGGTCCACGTGCAGGGTCTTCGGCAGTACACCGTGCCGGATCGCCATGATCATCTTGATGACGCTGCCGACGCCGGCCGCTGCCTGGGAGTGGCCGATGTTGGACTTGAGCGAGCCCAGCCAGAGGGGCTCGCCCTCCGCTCGGTGCCGGCCGTACACGCCCTGCAGCGCCTTGATCTCGATCGGGTCGCCGAGCACCGTGCCGGTGCCGTGCCCGTCCACCGCGTCCACCTCGTCGGGGCGCACGCCGGCGTTGGCCAGTGCCCGGCGAATGACCCGCTGCTGGGCAAGGCCGCTGGGCGCGGTGAGGCCGTTGGAGGCACCGTCCTGGTTGATCGCCGAGCCACGGAGGACGGCCAGCACGGAGTGGCCGTTGCGGCGGGCGTCCGAGAGCCGCTCCAGCACCAACAGGCCGGCACCCTCGGCGAAACCCGTCCCATCGGCGCCGGCGCCGAACGCCTTGCAGCGGCCGTCGGCGGACAGCCCCTGCTTGTCGAACTCCTGCAGGTCGACCGGGGTCGCCATGACGGTGGCCCCGCCGGCCAGTGCCAGCGCGCACTCCCCGGAGCGCAGGGCCTGCGCGGCCAGGTGCATCGCCACCAGCGAGGACGAGCAGGCCGTGTCGACCGTCAACGCCGGCCCCTCCAGGCCGAACTGGTAGGAGAGTCGCCCGGCGAGCACCGCGGCGGAAGTCCCGGTGAGCAGATAACCGTCGGCCAGCTCGGCGCTGCCGCGGAGCAGGTCCGCGTAGTCCTGGTCACTGGTGCCGGCGAACACACCGGTCTGGCTGCCCCGCACCGACTTCGGGTCGATCCCGGCCCGCTCCAGCGCCTCCCAGGTCAGTTCCAGCAGCAGCCGCTGCTGCGGGTCCATCGAGGCCGCCTCGCGCGGCGAGATCCCGAAGAACCGCGCGTCGAACTGCGCCACGTCGTCGAGGAAGCCACCGCCGCGCACGTGGGTGGCGCCCTGACGCGTCGCATCCGGATGCAGCAGGGTGTCGAGGTCCCAGCCCCGGTCGGTCGGCAGCCCCGAGACCGCGTCGCGCCCGCCGTCCACCAGCTCCCACAGCTGCTCCGGCGAGCCGACCCCACCCGGGTAGCGGCAGGCCATGCCCACCACAACGATCGGGTCGTCGGCGAGCGCGGCGAGGGGGACAGCCGTCCCGGATTCCTCGTCGGCCGCGTCGGTCACCAGCCGGAGCAGGTACGATGCAAGGGCCGCGGGGGTGGGGTAGTCGAAGGCCACGGTGCCGGCCAGCTCGAGATCGAGCGCCGCGTTCAGCCGGTCCCGCAGCTCCACCGCCGCGAGCGAGCTGAAGCCCAAGTCCTGGAAGGTGCTCTCGAGGTCGACGTCGGCCGGCGAGTCGAGCCCCAGCACCACGGCGACCGAGGTCCGCAGCAGATCGTTCACGACGCGGCGCTGGTCCACGACGGCCAGCACGTCCGTGACCCGGGCGTCGGTGTCCGGCTCGGGCGTGGCGGCCGACGGCGGCCCCGAGGGAGCCGGAGCGACGGAGCCATCGCGCGGCAGCCAGTGCCGGTGCCGCTGGAAGGCGTAGGTCGGCAGGTCGACCCGCCGGCCCTCGCCGGGGAACAGCGCCGCCCAGCCCACCTCGCCGCCGCCGGTGAAGATGCGGCCGACCGCGTCGAGCAGGGCGACGGACTCGGACCGGTCACGGCGGGAGGCGGCCACCGCCGTCACCCGCCGGTCGGCGGGCAGGCATTCCCGGACCATGGCCGAGAGCATCGCGTCCGGTCCCAGCTCCAGGAAGCGGGTGACGCCCCGCTCGTGCAGGGTGGCCACGCCGTCGGCGAATCGCACCTGCTCGCGTGCCTGCCGGACCCAGTACTCGGGCTCGCCGAGCGTGGCCGCGTCGGCCGGGGCACCGGTGAGGGTGGAGACCACCGGGATGTCGGGCGCGCCGAAGGTGAGTCCGGCGACGACAGCCTGGAAGTCGTCGAGCACCGGGTCCATCAGCGGCGAATGGAACGCGTGGCTGGTCGTGAGCCGGCGGGTCCGGTACCCGGCCGCGGCCAACTGGGCCACGACCTCCGCCACCGGTTCTCGCGCACCGGACAGCACGACCGAGTCGGGGCTGTTCACCGCGGCCACGGACACCCCGTCCGCGGCCGCGACCAGCGGGGCCACCACATCCGGGGCGGCGTTCACCGCGACCATGGCACCGCCGTCGGGCAGCGCCTGCATCAACCGGCCGCGCGCCACGACCATGCGGCCGGCGTCGGCGAGGGACAGCACGCCGGACACGTGCGCGGCGCTTATCTCGCCGATCGAGTGACCGGCCACGAAGTCGGGGCGGATGCCCCAGGACCGGATGAGCCGGAACAGCGCGACCTCGAAGGCGAACAGCGCTGGCTGGGCGAATTCGGTGCGGTCCAGCAGTGGACCGTCCTCCCGCATCAGCTCGCGCAGCGATCGGCCCAGCAGCTCGTCGACCACTGCGCAGACCTCGTCCAGCGCCGCGTCGAACACCGGGTACCGAGCCGCCAGTTCACGCCCCATTCCGGCGCGCTGGGCACCCTGACCGGTGAAGACCATCGCCAGGCGGCCTTCCCTCGCCCGATCGACGTGCACCGCGGGACTGTGCCTCCCGGCGGCCAGCGCGGACAGACCGGCCAGCAGGGCCGCCCGGTCCTCGGCGACCACCACGGCACGGTCGGCCAGCGCGGCGCGGGTGGTGACCAGGCTTCGTCCGACGTCGGCCGGCTCCAGCTCGGGGTGGCGTTCGACGAAGGAGCGCAGCTCCTCGGCCTGGCCGCGCAGCGCGGCGGCGCCCCGGCCGGTCACCACGAACGGCCACGGACCGGTGCGGGCCCGCCCCGTCGGCTCGGGCGGCGCCTCGGCCGGGGCGTCGGGAGCCTGCTCCAGGACGACGTGCGCGTTGGTCCCGCTGATCCCGAACGACGACACCGCGGCACGCCGGGGACGGCCCCGGTCGGGCCACTGCTGCTGGTCGGTGAGCAGCCGGACCGTCCCCGCCGACCAGTCCACGTGCGAAGTCGGCCGCTGGGCGTGCAGCGTCCTGGGCAGCTTCCCGTGGCGCATGGCCATGACCATCTTGATCACGCCGCCGACGCCGGCCGCCGCCTGCGAGTGTCCGATGTTCGACTTCAGCGATCCGATCCACAACGGCGTGTCCGCCGCTCGCTCCCGGCCGTAGGTGTCCAGCAGGGCGCGGGCCTCGATCGGGTCGCCGAGCCTGGTGCCGGTGCCGTGCGCCTCGACCGCGTCGATGTCGGTCGAGGCCACACCGGCGTTGGCCAGCGCGGCCCGGATCACCTGCCGCTGTGCCGCGCCGTTCGGCGCGGTGAGGCCGTTGGAGGCGCCGTCCTGGTTGAGGGCGGAGCCTGTCACGAGGGCCAGCACCTGGTGTCCGTTGCGCCGGGCGTCGGACAGCCGCTCGACCACGAGCACGCCGACGCCTTCCGCCCAGCCCATGCCGTCGGCATCGTCACCGAAGGCCTTGCACCGGCCGTCCGGGGCGATTCCACGCTGCCGGGCGAACTCGATCAGCGAAGCCGGGCTCGACATGATCGTCGCCCCGCCGACCAGGGCGAGCGAGCACTCCTGGGAGCGCAGCGCCTGGGCGGCCAGGTGCAGCGCGACGAGCGAGGAGGAGCACGCCGTGTCCACGGTGACCGCGGGCCCCTGCAGACCGAACGCATAGGACAGCCGTCCGGAGACGACGCTGGCGATGTTGCCGGTCAGTACGTAGCCCTCGTAGGCCGACGGCACGGTGCGCAGCGAGATGTTGTCCTGGTAGCTGACGCCGACGTACACGCCGGTCTGGCTTCCCCGTACCGCGTCGGCGCTGATGCCGGCTCGTTCGAAGGCCTCCCACGAGGTTTCCAGGAGCAGCCGTTGATGCGGGTCCATCACGGTCGCCTCCCGAGGAGGGACGGCGAAGAACTCGTGGTCGAACTGGTCCGGCGAGCGCAGGAAACCGCCGCCCCGGGAGTACGTCCGGCCCACCTTCTGGGGGTCGGGGTCGTACAGCTCGTCCAGGTTCCAGCCGCGGTCCGTCGGGTAGCCGGACACCGCGTCGGTGCCGTCGGCCACCAGCTGCCACAGGGCTTCGGGGCTGTCGGCGTCGCCGGGGTAGCGGCAGGCCATGCCGACGATGGCGATCGGCTCCCGGCTCTGCGCCTCGACGTCGCCGAGCCGCTGCCGGATGCGCTCGTTCTCCTTCAGTGCGTTGCGCAGCGCGTCAACGAGCTCGTTGGTGGACGGGGTGGTCATGAGGTCGGCCCCTCCGCTCGGTCGCTCGCGTCGGCTTGGCCGTATGCGGCGCGTATGAGATCAGCCATGTCCATCGAGTCGATCGCGTTCGTGGACCCGGCGCTGTCGGTCGTCGGCCCGCCCCCGGGAGCGGTCTCGGCCAGCCGGAGCAAGGCGTCCACCAGCCCGGCCTGCCTCAGCGAGGCGATCGGAATACGTTCGATGATCTTCTTCAGCCCTGCGTCGTCGACGCCCTCACCGGTCTCGTTCCCGGGGGTCCCGGTGTCCTCGCCGAACAGCTCGGCGTGCACCAGCTCCGCGACCAAGGCGGGGGTCGGGTAGTCGAAGACCAGCGTGGCGGGCAGCTGCAAGCCGGTCGCCACGCCGAGCCGGTTCCGCAACCGCAACGCGGTGAGCGAGTCGAAACCGGCCTCCTGGAAACTGCGCCCCGACTCGACCGAGCTGCCGTCGGCATGTCCGAGCACGGCCGCCACCGTGGCCCGGACGAGGTCGGTGATCGCATACGTCCGCTCGGGGGCGGGCAGGCCGGCGAGCCGCTCGCGCACACCGGTGTCGGCCGCTCCGTCCGCCGGCCCGTCGGGGTCGTCCCCCCTCGCCCCGATCAGCTCGGCGAGGAGCGGCATCGATCGGGTGCCGACGAGTTCGGTGGCGAACGAGGACCACTCGACGTCCACCACGACCACGGCCGTCTCATCGCGGTCGACCACCTGGTCCAGGGCCTGGACGGCGCCGCGGGGGTCCATCGCGCGCAGGCCCCGGGCCGCCAGCCGGTCCTCCACACCGTCGCGGTCGGCGATCCCCGGGCCCTGCCAGAGTCCCCAGGCGATGGAGGTCCCGGTCAGGCCGAGAGCCCTGCGGTGTGCGGCCAGTGCGTCCAACGAGCTGTTCGCGGCGGCGTAGTTGGCCTGGCCGGCCGGGCCGACCGTGCCGACGAACGACGAGAACAGGATGAAGTCGACGAGGTCGCGGTCTCTCGTCAGCTCGTGCAAGTGCCATGCGGCGGCCACCTTCGGGCGGAACACCCGCTCGAAGCGTTCCGGGGTGAGCCGGTCGATGACGCCGTCGTCGAGCACGCCCGCGGTGTGCACGACGGTGGTCAGTGGATGTTCGGCCGGCCAGTTGGCCAGCAGGTCGGCGAGCTGCGCCCGATCGGCCACGTCGCAGGCGACAACCGACACCGAGGCACCCTGTTCGGTCAGCTCGGCGGCCAGCTCGGCGGCGCCGGGCGCGGCCGGGCCGCGACGGCCGGCCAGCACCAGGTGTCGCGCGCCGCGCCGGACGAGCCAGCGCGCTGCCTCCGCCCCGAGTGCGCCGGTGCCGCCGGTGACCAGAGCGCTGCGTTCGAGCGGCTGCTTCGTCCGGAGCGCGGGTGCGGTGACCCGGGTCAGCCGGCGGCAGAACACCGTGCCGCCTCGCAGCGCCAGCTCGCTCTCGCCGTCTCCGAGCGCCCCGGCCAGCGCCACCAGGTCCGCTCGGCCCAACTCGCGGGGCAGGTCGACGACGCCGCCCCACGACAGGGGCTGCTCCAGCCCCGCATGCCGGGCGAAGCCCCACAGCGCGGCCTGCCGTGCCTGGGTGACGGCGTCTCCCGGCCGGACGGCGACCGCGTCCTGGGTCACGCACCAGATCGGGGCCGGCAGGCCGAGTTCACTCACCGTGCGCACCAACGCGAGCGTGCCGCTCAGGCCGGCCGGCACGGAGACGGCGTCGGTGTCCTCGGCCGTGTCCAGCGCCAGCAGCGACAGGATGCCCCCGGCCGGTTCGCCGTGCAGCGCCGTGACGAGCTCGTGGCGGAGCGCCTCGGCATCCGCGGCCCGGGGGACATCGACCCGGCTGACCCGAGCCCCTCGGGCGCTCAGCGCCGCGACGGCCTGCTCGAGCCACGTCGGCTCGGCGATGTCCGCCGGCACCGCGACCAGCCAGCGGCCGGTGAGCGGCCGGTCCCGTCCTTCGGTGGGGCGCCAGGTGACGCGGTACTGCCAGCCGGCCAGCGTCGCCTGCTGCCGGCTGCGCTCGCGCCACGACGACAGGGCCGGGAGCACGGTGCCCAGCGAGGATCGGCCGGCGTCGTCGGAGAGGGCGAGCGCCGTGGTCAGTCCGTCGAGGTCGCCCTGGTCGACCATCTTCCAGAACCGGGTGTCGACCTCACCGCCACGAGAGGAGCGGCTGGGCGGCGTCTCGATCCAGTAATGGGTGTGCTGGAAGGCGTACGTGGGCAGTTGCCCCGGCCGGCGGCCCGACGGGAACAGGTCGGACCACCGCACGTCGACTCCGCCCACGAACGCCTCGGCGGCGTTGCGCAGGAATTCCCGTGCGCCGCCGTGGCCGCGGCGGAGCGTTCCGACCGTCGTGACCGACGTCCCCTTGGCCTCGGCGAGCTCCTGTATCGAATTGACGAGTACCGGGTGCGCGCCCACTTCGTGGAACGATCGATGCCCGTCGCTGAGCAGCTGGTCGACCACCTCCGCGAAACGCACCATCTCGCGCAGGTTCCGGTACCAGTAGTCGGCGTCGAGCTTCCGGCCGTCGAGCACCGAGCCGGTCACCGTCGAGTAGAAGGGCACCGTGCCCGGTGAGCACTCGACCGTGCCCAGCGTGTCGGCCAGCTCGGCCCGGACGACCTCCACCTCCGCCGAATGCGACCCGTAGTTGATCGGGACGCGCCGGACCCGCGCTCCCTCCGACTCCCAGACCGACAGGAGTTGGTCGAGCTCGGCGGTGGCCCCGGAGACGACCGTGGACATCGGACCGTTCACCGCGGCGATGCCGAGCGCGGGACAACCGGCCAGGCGTTCGCGCACCTCGTCCGCCGATCGGTTCACCCAGCCCATGCCGCCTCGCGTCGCCAGACGCCGGAGCAGCCGGGATCGCAGGGCCACGACGCGCGCGCCTTCGGCCAGCGACAACGCCTCCGCCGCCACGGCGGCGGCGAACTCGCCCTGGGAGTGCCCGACGACCGCCGAGGGGCGGACGCCGAGTGATGCCCACAGCCGGGACAACGAGACCCCGACCGCGAACAGGGCCGGCTGGACGACGTCGTCCCGGTCGAGGCCCGGCGCACCTGGCACCCCGGCGAGCACGTCCCGCAGCGAGAACCCGTCCCAGTCGACCCACGGCGCCAACGCCTCGTCGCAGGTCTGCATCAGCTCCGCGAACGTCGAACTGCTCTTGCACAGCTCGATGCCCATCCCGAGCCACTGGCCCCCCTGCCCGGGGAACACGAAGACCGGGCCGCCGTGGTCGGCGTCGCCGGATCCCGCCACCACCAGGGCCGAGTTCTCCGACTGGCCCGCCGCGATCGCGTCCAGGCCGGCCAAGAGCTCCTGGCGGTTCTCCGCGATCACCACGGCTCGGTGGGAGTGCGTGGCCCTGCCGTTGGTCAGTGCCGCGCCGAACCCCGCCACGTCGGTGTCCGGTGAGTCGGCCAGCGCGGCCCGCAACCGGGTCGCCTGGCCGGCCAACGCCCCCGGTCCCCGGCCCGACACCGGGAAGGCGGTGACTCCGAGCCGCGTCACGGCGTCCGCCTGCCGGGCCGCCGGCTGCTCCGGGGCCTGCTCGAGGACGACGTGCGCGTTCGTGCCACTGATACCGAACGAGGAGACGCCGGCACGGCGGGGCCGGCCGGTCCTGGGCCAGTCGTGGTTCCGCTCGAGCAGAGCGACGGATCCTTGCGACCAGTCGATGAACGGCGAGGGCTGCTCGGCGTACAACGTCTGCGGCAGGATGCCGTGACGCATCGCCATGACCATCTTGATGACGCCGCCGACCCCGGCGGCTGCCTGGGTGTGCCCGATGTTCGACTTCAGCGATCCCAGCCACAGCGGGGCTTCGCGGTCCTGTCCGTAGGTGGCCAGCAGCGCCTGGGCCTCGATCGGGTCGCCGAGCTTCGTGCCGGTGCCGTGTCCTTCGACCACGTCGACCTCCGACGTGGACAGGCCGGCCGAGGCCAGCGCCTGGCGGATCACCCGCTGCTGCGAGGGACCGTTCGGGGCGGTCAGGCCGTTCGACGCGCCGTCGGAGTTCACCGAGGAGCCCTTGAGCACCGCGAGTACCTGGTGGCCCTGCCGGCGTGCGTCCGACAACCGCTCGAGCACCACGAGGCCGACGCCCTCGGCCCAGCCGGTGCCGTCCGCGCCCGCGCCGAACGCGCGGCACCGGCCGTCCGGGGACAGGGCTCGCTGGTGCCCCAGGTCGACGAACGTCATCGGGGTGGACATCACCGTGACCCCGCCGGCCAGCGCGAGCGAACACTCGCCCGCCCGCAGTGCTTGTGCGGCCAGGTGGAGTGTCACCAGTGACGACGAGCAGGCGGTGTCGACCGAGACGGCAGGCCCCTCCAGGCCGAACTGGTACGCCACCCGCCCCGAGAGCACGCTGCCCGCGCTGCCGGTCAGGACCGCTCCGCTGAGCTGGTCCGGAACCAGGTCCACGGCCGGCGCGTAGTCGTGGTACATGACACCGGAGAACACGCCGGTCCGGCTGCCGCGCAGTGAGTCCGCGTCGATGCCCGCGCGCTCGAAGGCCTCCCAGGCGACCTCCAGCAACAACCGCTGCTGCGGAT
>NZ_JBEYJA010000063.1:0-37525 GCF_040703815.1 Streptomyces sp. NPDC006743
GCAAGACGCTCGGCTGGGATACCCCAGCCGAGCGTCTTCGTGATCTACTCACCACCTAAAACCGAGTGGTGTTGCGACGACCCCTTGAACCCAAGCCACCCGCTCGTGTTGCACGAATGGCGTAGCGCCCGCACTGTGGATTCTGACTCAGAGGCAACACATGCTCACGCTTCGTGCTCGGGGAACCGGCCCGCAAGGGCGGGGATGGAGCGCGGGCCTCGCCGGTGAGGAGCCAACGACGATGAAGACCGCAGTGCCCTGCTACTACCACCTCGACGTGGAAGTCAGCCCGGAACGGGTCGGACAGGTCAGGCGCATCCTGGCCGCTCACCTTCGGTTCTGGGACCTGGAGGACCTGGTCGAACCCGTGTGCGGCGGTGCCGAGATGCTGCTGAAAGCCATCGACGAGCACGCACGGGACAAGCACACGTCCATCGAGATGTGGTGGACCGGCCAGCACCTCATCACCGCGGTCGGGGAGAACAACCACGACCTGCGCCCCGACCAGGACCTGCGCGCCTGCCTGGCCCGGATCGCGGCCACCAGCGACGGATGGGGCTGCTGCGCCTCCGAGACCGGCAGCAAGATCATCTGGTTCTCGCAGCGGGCCCGCGCCGGGGTGCGCGTCCCGCTGGTCCCGAAGGCTCCCGCCCCGACCCTGCGCGAGGGCCTCAAGCCGCCGCGCGCGCTGCCGGTCGCCGCGCTCGCCTCGCCGCTCAGCCGCCCCGAGGGCGTCCTGGAGGCGGCCCGGTGACCCGGCGGACGAACCGTGGAAAAGGGGTGCCCGTACCCGTGTGGGGCGGGTACCCCTACCCGCTGGGCGCCGCCTACGACGGGGAGGGCACCAACTTCGCCCTGTTCAGCGAGGTCGCCGACCACGTCGAACTCGTCCTCGTGGACGACGCCGGCGCCCACCGCCGGGTGCCGCTGACCGAGGCCGACGGCTTCGTGTGGCACGGCTACCTGCCCGGTGTCGGACCGGGCCAGCGCTACGGCTACCGGGTGCACGGCCCCTGGCACCCGGCGGCCGGCCACCGCTGCAACCCCGCGAAACTGCTCCTGGACCCCTACGCCAGGGCGGTGGACGGGCGGATGGACGACCACCCCTCGCTCTACGAACGCGCCCCGCACGGCCCCGACCCGTCCGACAGCGCCGGGCACACCATGCTCGGCGTGGTCACCGACCCGGCCTTCGACTGGGGCGAGGACCGTCCGCCCCGGCGCGCCTACGCCGACACGGTGATCTACGAGGCCCATGTGCGCGGCCTGACCCGCACCCACCCCGACGTCCCCCCGGAGCTGCGCGGCACCTATGCCGGTCTCGCGCACCCCGCGGTCGTCGAGCACCTGACCTCGCTGGGGGTCACGGCCGTCGAGCTGATGCCGGTGCACCAGTTCGTGCACGACGGCGTGCTCCAGGGCCGCGGCCTGTCCAACTACTGGGGCTACAACACGATCGGCTTCTTCGCGCCGCACAACGACTACGCCGCCCACGGCACCCGCGGCGAGCAGGTCGCCGAGTTCAAGTCGATGGTCAAGGCGCTGCACGCGGCCGGCCTCGAAGTGATCCTCGACGTGGTCTACAACCACACCGCCGAGGGCAACGAGAAGGGCCCGACGCTGTCCTTCCGCGGTATCGACAACGCCTCGTACTACCGCCTCGTCGACGGCGACTGGGCGCACTACTACGACACCACCGGCACCGGCAACAGCCTGCTGATGCGCCATCCCTACGTACTCCAGCTGATCATGGACTCGCTGCGGTACTGGGTCACGGAGATGCACGTCGACGGCTTCCGCTTCGACCTCGCGGCCACCCTGGCACGGCAGTTCCACGAGGTGGACCGGCTCTCCGCGTTCTTCGACCTGATCCAGCAGGACCCGGTGATCAGCCGCGTCAAGCTGATCGCGGAGCCCTGGGACGTCGGCGAGGGCGGCTACCAGGTGGGCAACTTCCCGCCGCTGTGGTCGGAGTGGAACGGCCTGTACCGGGACGCCGTACGGGACTTCTGGCGCGGCGAGGAGCACACGCTCGGCGACTTCGCGTCCCGGCTGACCGGCTCCTCCGACCTGTACGCGCACAACCGGCGCCGCCCCCGCGCGAGCGTCAACTTCGTGACCGCGCACGACGGTTTCACGCTGCGCGACCTGGTGTCGTACAACGACAAGCACAACGACGCCAACGGCGAGGGCAACCGGGACGGCGAGAACACCAACCGGTCCTGGAACTGCGGGGCCGAGGGCGGCACCGACGACCGGGCCGTCCTGGAGCTGCGCGCCCGCCAGCAGCGCAACTTCATCGCCACCCTGCTGCTTTCCCAGGGCATCCCCATGCTGTGCCACGGCGACGAACTGGGCCGCACCCAGGGCGGCAACAACAACGCCTACTGCCAGGACAACGAGGTCTCCTGGATCGACTGGCGGCTCACCCGCGAGCAGCGCGAGCTGGCGGACTTCACGCGGTACGTCATCGGTCTGCGCACCGCCCACCCGGTGCTGCGCCGCCGCCGCTTCTTCCAGGGCGAGACGGCCACCCGCGACGACCAGCCGCTGCCCGACCTGGTGTGGATGCTGCCGGACGGCCGGGAGATGGCGGAGGAGGACTGGCAGCGCTCCGACGCCCACTCCGTCATGGTCTTCCTCAACGGCGACGCCATCGCCGAACCCGACCCGCAGGGCCGGCCCGTGGTCGACGACTCGTTCCTGCTGCTGCTCAACGGCTACTGGGAACCGGTCGACTTCCGCCTGCCCGGCGCCGCCTACGGGGAGCGCTGGACCACGCTCGTCGACACCGCCGAGCCGCAGGGCCCGCCGGACGAGGCCGAGCACAAGTTCTCGGGCGACCTGCGCGTGGAGCCCCGCAGCCTGGTCCTGCTCACGCGGCCCCCGAGAACGGCCCGCTGACCCGCACCCCGCGGCCCCGCCCCTCCGGCGAAGGAGGGGCGGGGCCGCGGGGTGCGGCCGGTGCGGTCAGGCCTCCCGGCGCGAGGTCACCGTGAACTGCGCGCCGTCCGGATCACGCAGGACGGCCTCCTCGGTGCCTTCGCGCAGCACGCTGCCGCCGTGGCTCTCGGCCGCGCGGGCGCAGGCCGCGACGTCGGCCACCCGGAAGTGGATCTGCCAGTGCGGCCGGATGGTCGGGTCGGGCGCCGCCTCGAGCGCCCCGGACTCGATGCGGGCGACGACCTCACCATGGCTGCGCAGGACCACCTCGTTCCCCTCGTAGCGGACCTCGCAGCAGCCGGGCCGTTCCGACGCCCAGTCCAGGACCTCGCCGTAGAAGATCGCGGCGTCGAACGCGTCGCGCGTGTGCAGCCGGATGAAGGCCGGCGCGGCCTTGCGCCAGGTCTCCCAGTCGGTGAACAGCTCGCCCTCCCAGATCCCGAAGGTCGCGCCGTCCCGGTCGGCGAGCAGAGCCGCCCGGCCGGGCGGCAGGGAGATCGGGCCGACCGCCGAGGTGCCGCCGCGCTCCTGCACCCGGGAGACGGCCCGGTCGGCGCTCGGCACGGCGAAGTACGGCGTCCAGGCCACCGCCATCTGCCACATGGACGCCACCGCCGCGATCCCCGCGACCGGGGCACCGTCGGCGAGCGCGATGCGGAAGCGGTCGCCGAGTCTGGCCGAGCGCCACTCCCAGCCGAGCACGGCCCGGTAGAAGTCCTCCGTGGCCTCCAGATCGCGGCTGGTCAGGCTCACCCAGCACGGCGCGCCGCACACCGTGTGCGTGGAGAGGGGGCCGGTCGTGGGGCGGGCGGCTGTCGTGTCGTCGTTCATGGCACGTCCTGGTCTCGTCGACCGGTGGCCACCGGTCTGTCACCAGTGTCCGACCGGAACCCGCAAGGGCGCCTGCCGAGTACCCCCCGCGTACCGCCGAAACAGCACCGGGGGGTCTCGTGCGCAGGTCAGCCGGTCTCGGCCAGCAGTTCCTCGCGCAACTGGGCGAAGCAGCCGCTCAGCAGCCGCGAGACGTGCATCTGCGAGATGCCGAGCTGCTGCGCGATCCGGCTCTGCGTCATCCCCCCGAAGAAGCGCAGGTAGAGGATCATGCGCTCGCGCTCGGGCAGCGCCTCCAGACAGGGCCGCACCGCCACCCTGTCCACCACGAGGTCGTAGCGCGGGTCGGACTCGCCGAGGCCGTCGCCGAGCGCGTAACCGTCCGTGCCCGGGACCTCCGCCTCCAGCGACAGCGCGGCGAAGCAGTCCAGGGCCTCCATCCCGGTGTGTACGTCACTCACGCTCAGGTGCGTGTACGCGGCGATCTCCGCCACGGTCGGGGCGCGGCCCGGCGTCGTCTGCGCCAGCTCCTTCGCCGCCCGCCGCACCCGGTTGCGCAGGTCCTGGACCCGGCGCGGCACGTGCAGCGTCCACATGTGGTCGCGGAAGTGCCGCTTGATCTCGCCGGTGACCGTCGGGACGGCGTACGCCTCGAACGCGTAGCCGCGCGCCGGATCGTAGTGGTCGACCGCCTTGACCAGGCCGAGCGCCGCCACCTGGTACAGGTCCTCCAGGGCCTCGCCGCGGCCGCGGAAGCGGACCGCGATCCGCTCGGCCATGGGCAGCCACACCTGGACCAGCTCGTCCCGCAGCGCCTTGCGCTCGGGCCCGTCGGGCAGCCCCGCGAGCCGTTCGAAGGCGGCTGCGGTGTCGGGGGCGTCGTCGTGCGGGTGGGTCTTGGTTCTGCCGGTGGTACGCATGCGCTGCGCCTCCCTCAGCAGGTGCTGGATGGACGGACACCACGGGAGGCGCGGGGCAGTCCTGCACGGAATGCGTCGGGGCCCGGCGCGCCGGCTCCCACGGGCGTGCCTCCGGTCCGAAGCACTGAAATGCGGATTCCCGGAGCCGGTCGTTCCGAAACAATTCTGCGAATGCGGTGACGGTATGCGACCGCGCGATTCGAATTCGTCGCCGACCGGTCGGTGAATTCCGCCTCGGCAAATCGAAGGCAGGTGAAAATAAAGGACGCGAAAATCCACGGCGGAAAATGATGTGCATTCAACCAAGGGTCGGACGGGGCCCGCCGCGCTCGTTTTGACCGGCCTTTGGGGATGCTTACCTCTGCTACAGAGGTAACGTCGGAGCATGGAACCGGAATCCGGCCCCGCACCTGTGTCCGATCCCGCGCCGGACGCCTCCGCCGGGCCGGCCCCGGACGCCTCCGCCGAAGAGCTGGCCGACGCCCTCGTGGGGGTGCAGCGGCTGATCCGGCGCAGGCTGCGGGCCGGGCTGACGGTGTCCCGGCTGCGCGGCGCCGAGGTCGAACTGCTGCGCCTGGTCGAGTCCCGGCCCGGCATCGGCGTCTCGGAGGCGGCCAAGGAACTGCACCTGGCGGGCAACTCCGTCTCGACGCTGGTCAACCGGCTGGTCGGGGACGGGCACCTGGTGCGGGAGACGGACCCCGCCGACCGCCGGGCCGTCCGCCTGCTGCTGACGGAGGCGGCCGGGGCGCGGCTGCGGGACTGGCGCGCGCGCCGCGCAGCCCTGGTCCGTGCCCAGGTCGACCGGCTGGCCCCGGCCGACCGCGACGCGCTGCGCGCGGCCGTCCCGGCCCTGCGCAGGCTGGCCGGGAACCTGCGCGAGGAGGCCGACCGCCCATGACGAACGACCTACCCGGCGAACCGGTCCGCGACGCCCGCGACACTGCCGACGCGCGGGCCCGCGACACCTGCGGCGCCCATGGCATCCCGGGCGGACCGGTCCGTGACGCCAGCGACTCCGCCGACGCACCGGCCCGCGACTCCGCCGGCGCACCGGCCCCCGAGACCCGCGAAACCCCTGGCGAACCGGTCCCCGAGGCCACGGCCCGGTCGGCCCGAGAGGCCACGGCCCGGACCGCCCGGGGAGCCGCGGCCCCGACCGTCCCCGGGGCCGCCGCCGGAGCGGCCCGCGAGGCCCCCGGCGGACCGGTTCGCGACGAGAGGACCCGGACCACCCCGGACGCCGTCACCTGCACCGGGCTCGCCTACGCCTTCGGCGGGACGCGCGCCGTGGACGGGCTGGACCTGACCGTGCGCCCGGGGGAGGTGTTCGGGCTGCTCGGGCCCAACGGGGCCGGCAAGACCACCGCGATCCGCTGCGTCACCACCCTGCTGCCGGTGCCCGCCGGCATGGTGCGTGTCTTCGGCCACGACCCGGCGGGCGACCGGATGGCCGTACGCCGGCTGCTGGGTTACGTCCCCCAGCAGCTGTCCGCCGACGCCGCCCTCACCGGCCGGGAGAACGTCACCCTCTTCGCCCGCGTCTTCGACGTGCCGCGCCGCGAACGCGCCGCCCGGGTCGCCCAGGCGCTCGCCGCCGTCGGCCTCACCGACGCCGCCGACCGGCTGGCGAAGACGTACTCGGGCGGCATGGTCCGCCGCCTCGAACTGGCCCAGGCCCTGGTCAGCGCGCCCCGCCTGCTGATCCTCGACGAACCGACCATCGGGCTGGACCCGATCGCCCGTACCGGTGTGTGGGAGCACATCGACGCCGTGCGCGCCGCCACCGGCATGACGGTCCTGGTCACCACGCACCACATGGACGAGGCCGACCAGTACTGCGACCGGGTCGCCCTGATGCACCGCGGCCGCCTCCGGGCCCTCGGCACCCCCGCCGAGCTGCGGCAGGGACTCGGCGAGCGGCGCCGCGCCCGGGGCGGCCCGGCCACCGGCGAGCCGCCCACGCTGGAGGACGTCTTCCGCGACGTGGCCGGCAGCGGCCTGGACGACACCACAGGAGATTTCCGCGATGTCCGGAACACCCGCCGCACCGCCCACCGGGTCGGCTGACCCCGCCCGCGAGGACGGCATCGGCCTGCTGCTGCGGCCCCCGCGGGCCCGCGCGGGCCGGCTGCTGCTGCCCGCCCGGGTCGCCGCCCTGTGCGCCGTGGAACTGCAGAAGCTCCGCCACGACCGCACCGAGCTGTACACCCGTGCCGTCCAGCCCGCCCTGTGGCTGCTGATCTTCGGCCAGACCTTCTCCCGCATCCACGCGATCCCGACCGGCGGCCTGCCCTACCTGGACTTCATGGCGCCCGGCATCATCGCCCAGTCCGCCATGTTCATCGCCATCTTCTACGGCATCCAGATCATCTGGGAGCGTGACGCGGGTGTCCTCAGCAAGCTTCTGGTCACGCCCACGCCGCGCGCGGCGCTGGTCACCGGCAAGGCGTTCGCGGCCGGGATGAAGTCGCTGATCCAGGCCCTCGTGGTCGTCGTCATCGCCGCGCTGCTCGGGGTGGCGATGACCTGGAACCCGCTCCGGCTGCTCGGCGTCGCCGCGGCCGTGCTCCTCGGCTCGGCGTTCTTCTCCTGCCTGTCGATGACCATCGCCGGCATCGTGCTCAGCCGCGACCGGCTGATGGGCATCGGACAGGCCATCACCATGCCGCTGTTCTTCGGTTCCAACGCCCTGTACCCGGTGGCCGTCATGCCCGGCTGGCTGCAGGCTGTCAGCAAGGCCAACCCGCTCAGCTACCAGGTCGACGCCCTGCGCGGCCTGCTGCTCGGTACCCCCGCGCACCTCGCGCCCGACTTCGCCGTGCTCGTCGGGGCCGCCGCGGCAGGCGTCGCCGCGGCCTCCGCGCTCCTCGGCCGGCTGGCCCGGTGACGCCCGCCGGGCCGGCCGCCGCCGAAGTGATCTGCGGCACGCTCGCTCCGGCCGCTCCGGCCGCCCCTGCGGCGATTTCTCCAGCGCACGGCTTGATCACCGATCAATGCGGGGGAATTCCCTGGCCACGGCGCATTCCGCGCATTTGACAGTGCACTCGGCCCACAGATAGGAAACAGCTCTTGGAAGTCGAGAGGTGCACTGTGTACGAGCCCAACGTGGTCGGGGACTGGCAGGAGTACGAGGAGCATGCCGGCCTGCGCGTCCGCGTCCACCGACTGGAGCAGGCCGAGCCGCCCCGCGGACGTGACGACGCCGCCGACGGGCTGACGTACTTCCGCATCCGGGTCACCGTCGAGAACCGCGGTACCGAGCACTTCGGCGTCCACCTGGAGGACGGCCAGATCGACGTGCGGATCGGGCCGGACGGGGAGGGCGCGTTCGTCGACTGGCGCAACTCGCAGTTCATCGAAGGTTACGACGTCCACCCGCTGCGCCGGGCCACCGCCGTGCTGTACGCGGCCGGTCCGGAGGAGTTCCTGACCCAGGTCGACGTCCAGGTCCAGCTGCGCGTCGACGACGAGTGGACCGACCGCCGTCTGTGGAGCGGCGGCATCGGCGTGCACGAGGGGCCCGTCGGCGCGGGCGCCTGCTGTCCGGGCGGCCAGGGCGGCCTGGCCCACCAGGTCAGCGCCTTCCTGCGTGACCAGGCGGAGCCGGGCACCACCGGCTGACCGGCCCGCTCCCGCCCCGGCGGCCCGGCCGCGGGCACCCCTGCGCCCCGGCGGTCCGGCCCTGCTCCGTGCGCCGCTTCCGTGACGTCAGTGCGGAATGCCGTCGATGATCTCGCGGGCGCCCTGGCGCAGCAGGGCCACGGCGACCGACGTGCCCAGCGTCGCGGCGTCCAGCCGGCCGGCCCACTCGTGGGCGTTCAGCCGGGTCTTGCCGTCCGGGGTGAACACACAGGCCCGCAGGGACAGTTCGCCGCCCCGGTCGACCTGCGCGTAGCCGGCGATCGGGCTGTTGCAGTGGCCCTGCAGCACGTGCAGGAACATCCGTTCGGCGCTCGCCGCGCGATGCGTGTCGCCGTCGCCGAGCCCGCTGACCGCCCCGATCAGCGCGTCGTCGTCCTCGCGGCACTGCAGGGCGAGGATGCCCGCGCCGATCGGCGGCATCATCGCCTCCACGGACAGCACCTCGGTGATCACGTCCTGCCGTCCGATGCGCTCCAGACCGGACGCGGCCAGCAGCAGCGCGTCCGCCTCACCGGCCGCCAGCTTCTCCAGCCGCCGGTTGGCGTTGCCGCGGAAGGGCACGCACGTCAGGTGCGGGTGGGACGCGGCCAGCTGGGCGATCCGGCGCACCGCCGACGTGCCGATCCTGGTGCCCGGCGGCAGCTCGTCGAGGGTGAGCCCGCCGGGGTGGACGAGGGCGTCACGGACGTCGTCCCGCTTCAGGAACGCGGCGAACGTGGTGCCGGCCGGCAGCGGCCGGTCGGCGGGCACGTCCTTCAGGCAGTGCACCGCGAGATCCGCCTCGCCCGCGAGCAGCGCCGCGTCGACCTCCTTGGTGAACGCCCCCTTGCCCTCGACCTTCGCCAGGTCACCCAGCCACTTGTCGCCGGTGGTCTTCACCGGCACCACCTCGGTACGCACACCGGGGTGCAGGACGGCCAACTCGGCGCGGACGCGCTCCACCTGAGCGAGCGCCATGGGCGAGTCGCGGGAGACGATACGGATCAGTTCGGGCACGGACATGCGGGACACGATAGACCTTCCCCGCGCGCTCCAGGCCCCGGGCCCGGCCGCTGCCTCACGGCCGCGTGTCGTCCGGAAGGTCCGCCGCCGCGTCCTCGGGAGCGAGGTCGGGGCGCAGCCGCAGCCACGACGGCTGGCGCAGCATGCCCGCCCGGGTGCGGACGCTGTAACGCACCTCGCCGACCAGACGGGGCAGCACCCAGTGCGCCCCCCGCGCGGCCGGTACGGGGTCGAACGGACACACGGGGGTGGCCAGCGCGGCCAGCAGTCCGGCCAGCTCCGTCCGCTCGGCCTCGCTCCAGCCGGTGCCCACACTGCCCACGTACCGCAGTCTCCCGCCGCCGCGCTGGCCCACCAGCACCGCGCCCGGCAGACCGGTGAGCCGCCCCTTGCCGGGCAGCCAGCCGCCCACCAGCACGTCCTCGCTGCGCATGTTGCGGATCTTGATCCAGGCGCGGGAGCGCACCCCCGGTTCGTACACCGAGTCCAGCCGTTTGCACACCAGCCCCTCCAGCCCGTGCTCCCGGGTCGCGGCCAGGGCGCGGGCGCCGTGACCGACCACGGCGGTGGGCGTGGACCAGTACGGCCCGTGCAGAGCGAGCGCCTCCAGCCGCTCGCGGCGCCGGACGTAGGGCAGCGTGAGCAAGAAGTCCCCGTCCAGGTGCAGGACGTCGAACAGCACGAGGTGGACGGGGACCCGCGCCGCCCGGCGCGCCGCGAGGGCGGGCGCGTGGGCCAGCCCCATCCGGCCCTGCAGCAACTGGAAGCTCGCCCGGCCCTCCTCGTCCAGCGCCAGCACCTCCCCGTCCAGCACCGCAGGCGTGCCTGCGAGCGCCCCGCCGAGCGGCGCCAGTTCGGGATAGGCGGCCGTGACGTCCTGCCCGGACCGGGCCCGCAGCAGCACCGAACCGTCGCCCGGCAGGTACACCACCGCCCGCTGACCGTCCTGTTTCGTCTCGTACGCCCAGCGGGCGTCCTGCGCGGCGGGCGGCAGGGGTCCGGGCGTGGCGAGCATGGGCGCGATCAGCGGCAGGGTCACGGCTGAGGTGTCGACGCGCGGGCCGCCCGCCACGCGCCCCGCGGCCCGCTTTCCCCTGATCGGGCGCGGCCCCCGGCCGTCCGGGGCCCCGCCGTGCCTGCTGTCCGGCGGCCGCGGCCGGTCCGCTCACTCCTCGCCGCCCTCCGCGGCGACCTGCGCCAGCGTACGGCCGGTGCGCACCGAGCGGGCCCGCCGCGGATCGGGGGTGCCGTGCCCGCCGCCGGCCCGGCCCTCGGCCTTCTTCACCAGCAGCCAGGCCTCCTCCCCGCCCTCGTCCCGGCCGTCCCGGAAACGGGTGAGCGCGTACTCGCCGCGCAGCTTGGAGCCGTGCAGCCGGAAGGTGGCGTGCCCGCGCTCCAGCGACTCGGCGAAGTCCACGGGCCGCCCCCCGCGGTCGTGGCTCAGCGGCTCGTACGTGCCCCGGTCCCAGACGACCACGGTGCCGCCGCCGTACTCGCCCTTGGGGATCACGCCCTCGAAGTCCTCGTACTCCAGCGGGTGGTCCTCGGTGGGCACCGCGAGCCGCTTGTCGTGCGGGTCGTCGGAGGGGCCCTTGGGGACCGACCAGGATCTCAGCACGTCCCCCACCTGGAGCCGGAAGTCGAAGTGCATCCGGCGGGCGTCGTGGATCTGCACCACGAACCGGGGACCGGATCCCTCACCGGTCCGCCGGCCCGACGGCTCCCGGGTCCGCCCGAAGTCCCGCTTGCCCCGGTACTCACGCAGCCGCTCGTCCCTGGCCACCTCGGCCTCCTCACGTTCGCGTCCACCCGGCCACACCGGGTACCCCCCTGGCCGGAAGGGACCCGTCCGCCTGCGTGACCGCGTCGGCACCTTCCGGCCGGCGGCCGACGGCGGCCCACGGCGGGCGCGCCGACCGGCGGGTGGCGCCGCAACCGTCGCCGATAGGGTGGGCGTGATCGACGGGACGGGCGGGAATCGGGGACGATGACGGCGGACGGCAGCGGCGGCGGCGCCGAGGACAGCAACGGCGGCGGGGACGGCGCACGGCCCGCCTCCCGTGACGGCGCGCGGCCCACCTCCCGCGACGTCGCACGGCTCGCCGGTGTCTCGCACACCGCGGTGTCCTTCGTCTTCAACGGCCGGGCCGAGGGCAACCTCTCGCCCGCCACCCAGGAACGCATCCGGCAGGCCGCCGCCCGGCTCGGCTACCGCCCCGACCCGGTCGCGCGCGGCCTGCGCAGCCGCCGTACGGCCGTGCTCGGCCTGGTCACCGACGAGATCGCGTCCTCGCCGTTCGCGGGACGGCTGCTGCGCGGGGCCATGGAGGCCGCCTGGAGCAGCGACCACCTCATCCTGACCGTCGACACCGGCGGCGACCGGGCCAAGGAGGACGCCGCCGTCGCCGAACTCCTCGACCGGAGGGTCGACGGGATCATCTACGCGGCCATGTCACTGCGCCGGGTCCGGGTACCCGAGGGGCTGCACCACACCCACTCCGTGCTCGCCAACTGCCTTCCCGAGGACGGCTCGCTGCCCGCCGTGGTCCCCGCCGAGCGGGCCGGCGGCGGCGGCGCCGCCCGGCTGCTGCTCGACCACGGGCACCGCCGGCTCGCCGTGATCGGCGGCCTCGACGACATCGCGTCGCGCGAGCGGCTGCGCGGCTTCCGTGACGCGCTGCGCGCCGAGGGCGTCACCGTCCCGCCCGAGTGGGTGGTGCGCACCGGCGGCGAGATCTCCAGCGGGTACGAGGGCGCGCTCAGGCTCCTGGAGGGCGCCCCCGCCGGGCAGCGGCCCACGGGGGTCTTCTGCTACAACGACCGGGTCGCGGCGGGCGTCCTGCACGCCGCGGCCCGGCTCGGCATCGAGGTGCCAGCGGGCCTGTCCGTGGTCGGCTACGACGACCAGGAGCACATGGCCGCCTTCCTCACCCCGCCGCTCACCTCCGTGGCGCTGCCCCACCGGGCGATGGGCGAGACGGCCGCGCGGCTGCTCCTGGACGCCCTCGCCACCGGCCGCACCCCGCCGGCCACCACCCGCCGGCTGGCCTGCCCGGTGGTCAGCCGGGCGTCGGTGGGACCAGCGCCCATCCGGTGACCTCCGCGGCGGGGGCGTCGACCGTGAGTTCCGGGACGTCGCCGGGCCGCCGGTAGACGCGTTCGGTGAGCGTCGCCCGGCCGTCGGCGAAGAGTTCCACGAGCGAGCCGTCGACGAGGACCCGCACCGTCAGCCGTGGCCCGCCCGGCAGCCGCACCGTGCGGGGCCCGGAGCCCTCGCGGCCCGCGCGGGGGCGCTCGCCGCCGTCCAGGGTGACCGTGCCCGCGGCCGGGTCCAGCCGCACCGACAGGTCCGCGCGCCCGTCCGGGGACCTCAGCAGCGTCGCCGTCGTGCGTCCGCGGGCGGTGACCGTGAGGTCGTAGGCGTCCGGGAGCCGGACCCGGCGGCCCGGGCGGGTGACGAACGGTTCCGGGGCGCGCAGCAGGTCGAGTTCCGGGGCGGGCAGCACCCGCAGGGAGCCGTCCGCGTGGGTGCCCACGACCCGGGGGGCGGTGAGGACCCCGGCCCACCCGGCCCGTTCCACCTCGGCGGGCTCGCGCGCCTCCCACGACCAGCCCCACATCAGCGTCCGGTCCGCCTCCTGGAGGACGGCGGGCGCGTAGAAGTCGCGTCCGTGGTCGAGCCGGCCCCCGCCTCGCGCCGCGAACCGCAGCCCGCCCCGGCCGTCGGGGACCAGGTCGCCGGTCAGGTGGCCGGTGCCGCACGGATCGCCGTCCCACAGCGACACGGCCAGCACCCAGGTGTCCGCCGCCGTCCGGAACAGCTGGGGGCACTCCCAGCCCACCGCCCCGTCGCCGAACACGGCGGTGGCGACCGGGTCGGATCCGTCGAGCAGGACCCCGGCGAACCGCCAGTCGGTCAGGTCCTCGCAGTCGTACAGCAGCACGGACGGCGTGCCGTCGGCGTGCCCGGCGCCGACGAGCGCCCAGCGCCGCCCGCCGTGCCGCAGGACGAACGGGTCGCGGAACATGACCACGTCCAGGCCGGCGGGCGGCGCTGACACCACGGGTGCGGGCAGCGGCCGCCACTCGGTGAGCTGGTCGTCGTCGGGGTCGGCGGCCCTGGCCAGGCAGATGGCGCCCACTCCGGCGTGCCGGTGGTCGATGCCCGTGTAGACGGCGGTGGGCGTGCCGGCGTCGTCGACCACGCACCCCGACCAGCAGCCCGCCTCGTCGGGGCCGCCGGGGACGGGGGTGAGGGCGAGCGGGTGGTGTTCCCAGTGGGCGAGGTCGGGGCTGGAGGCGTGGCCCCAGTGGATGTCGGCGTGCACCGGCGCGCCCGGGTTGTGCTGGTAGAAGAGGTGGTAGCGGCCCCGCCAGCGGAAGGGCCCGTTGGGGTCGTTGATCCAGTGGGCGGGCGGGCGGACCCGGAAGCGCGGTGCGTCGGGGCCGGTGGCGGACCGGGGGGCGGGGCTCAACGGTTGACTCCTGCGGAGGTGATGCCCTCGCGCAGAGGGCGCTGGCCGACGAGGAACACGGCGACGGCGGGGAGCATGGACAGCACGACACCGGCGAGGACCACCGAGACGGAGCCGGTGCCGAGGTTGCCCTGGAGGGAGACCAGCCCCAGCGGCAGGGTGTAGTTCTGGGCGGAGGTCTCCAGGATGAGCGGGCGGAAGAACTCGTTCCAGTGGTAGTTGAAGGCGAGGACGCCGACGATCGCGAGTCCGGGCGCGGCCAGCGGGGCGTAGACGGAGCGGAAGATCCGCCAGGGCCCGGCGCCGTCCAGCATGGCCGCCTCGCCCAGGTCCCGGGGCATGCCGAGGAAGTACTGCCGCATCAGGAAGGTGCCGAACGCGGTCGGGAAGGCCGGGACGATCAGGCCGAGCAGGGTGTCGGTCAGACCCATCGGCTTCAGCACCAGGAACACCGGCACGATCGTGACCTGCAACGGCACCATCATGGTCGCCAGGACCAGCCCGAACAGCGGCTTCTTGAACCGGAACTCCAGGCGGGCGAAGGCGTATCCGGCGAGCCCCGCCGTGATCATCTGGCCCACCGCGATCAGCGCCGTGACCAGCGTGGAGTTCAGGGCGAGCAGCCACACGTCGAGCTGCTCGAAGACCCCGCGGTAGGCGGCGGCGCTCGGGTGGGCGGGGACGATGCGCGGGGGCAGGTCGAAGGACTGGGCGGGCGTGCGCAGCGAGGTGGAGACGGTCCACAGGACCGGCCCGAGGGTCAGCAGGGCGCACACGGTCAGCCCGGCGGTCCGCGCCCACGGCGCGAGGAGGTGCCGGGCGCGGCTGAGGGAGGGGGACGCTTGGCTCATGGCGGTCACCGGGCTCACTGGTAGTGGACGAAGCGCCGGCTGAGCCGGAACTGGAGGGCGGTGACCGCCATGATCAGGACGAACAGCAGCACGCCCACCGCGGACGCCTCACCGAAACGCAGCTGCTCGAAGGCCTTCTCGTAGATGACCATGACGACCGTCCGGGTGGCGTCGCCGGGGCCTCCCTCGGTGAGGACGTACGGCTGCTCGAAGACCTGGAGGGCGTTGATGATGCCGACCACGGACGCCACGAGCAGCGTGGGCGACAGCAGGGGGAGCGTGATGGCCAGGTGCTTGCGCGGTCCCCGGGCGCCGTCCAGGGAGGCGGCCTCGTGGATCTCCTTCGGGATGTTGTTCAGCCCGCCGACGAAGAGCAGGAAGGAGAAGCCGAACTGCTGCCAGACGTAGACCAGGACCACCGTGGCCAGCGCCGCGTGCTCCGACGTCAGCCACGGCACCGGGGCGACGCCGGCCAGCCCGAGCAGCCAGTTGACGACTCCGAAGTCCTGGTTGAAGAGGTACTTCATCACCACGGAGACCGAGGCGGCGGACAGCACCAGCGGGAAGAAGAACGCCGAACGGAACACCGACCGCAGCCAGGCGGGCATCCGCCCGTCCACGGTGAGGGCCAGCGCGAGGGCGACGGTCAGCTGCAGGGCGACCGCGAGCACCATGAAGACGAGCGTGTTGCGGAAGGAGACCAGGACGGTCGTGTCACCGAGGGCCTCGCGGTAGTTGGCGCCGCCCGCGAAGCCGGGGGAGTCGATCACGTTCCAGTGGAAGAGGCTGAGCACCACCGAACCGGCGATCGGCACCACGGTGAAGACGACGATGCCGAGGACCGTCGGTGCCAGGAACAGCGCGGCCAGCAGCCGCGTGCCCCGCTCGCGCGTGGCGGGCCGGGCGGCGGCCCGGGCGGCGGCGGCCGGTGCGGCCGCCCGCGTCCGCCGGGACGGAAGCCGGGTGTTCGTCATGCGTCACGCTCCATGGCCTTCTCCAGGTCGCCCTGCATCCGGCGCAGCGCGGGGCCCACCGCGCGCGGCGCGGCGAGGGCCGTTCCGGTGTGCTTGAGCAGGACCTGCGTCACCTCCGCCACCTGGGGCGGCGCCGGGACGGGGCCCGTGTCGGGGAACTTGTCGAGGGTGTCGTAGAAGATCCGCCAGTGCGCCGGGCCGGTCGCGGCGTACCGGGCGGAGGTCAGCATCGAGCGGCGGGCCGGGGTGGTCTGGTTGGCCCGGAACAGCCGGGTCAGGGTGTCCCGGCGGACGGCGTACTTGATGAACTCCCAGGCCGCGTCCTGCTTCCTGGAGGTGCGCAGCAGCGCGTAGCCGGCCGCGCCGAACTGGTGGCGGCGGCTGAGCCGGCGCGGGAAGTAGCGCACGTCGTAGGCGTCGGGCCGCATGCCCGCCAGGTGCAGCCCGCCCGCCCAGAAGCCGCCCGCCGGGGTGACGCCGACCCGGCCGGTGGAGAACACCCCGACGAGGTTGCTGCCGTTGCCGCCTTCCGGCCGGGTGCACAGGCCCTCCGCGACGAGGGAGGCGAGGTAGTCGTACGCCTCCTCGACCAGGGCGTCCGTGGCCTGCGGGGTGGTCCACCGGAAGCCGCCGCCCCGGCCGGCGCGTTCGGCGGCGGGGTAGAAGGTGTTCCACAGCCAGTCGCCGCCGGGTGCCCGGGACTCGGCGAGGAGGTTGGTCCCGTTCGCGAACAGCCAGGGCACGACGCCGCCCCACAGGCGGTTGGTCCAGAAGTACGGCGTGAAGTGGGCGCCGCTGGAGCGCTTCATGCGGCGCAGCAGCGCGGTGAAGTCGTCGCGGGTCCAGTCGGCGGGCGGCAGTTCGGCGCCCGCCCGCCGCAGCACCTGCCGGTTGAGGTACATGTCGGCCGCGTTGAACTCGACCGGCAGCTGGTACAGGCTCCCTTCGTACATCATCGACTCCACCAGCGAGGGGTGGACGTCGGCGAAGTACTCGCGCAGTTCCGCCGCGTCGCGGCGCACCCAGCCGTCCAGCGGGACGCCGAGCCGCTTCGCGAACAGCTGGACGCCCTCGGTGGCGACGTAGACGAGGTCGGGAGCGGTGCCCGCGGCGATCTGGGTGAGGACCTTCGCGAAGAAGTCCGGCCAGTCGACGGCCTGGACGGCGTTGATCCGCACGTCGATGCCGGGGTGCAGGGCGCGGAAGCCGTCGCGCAGGGCGCGCACGGCGGCCGGGTCGAAGGCGGAGCCGAGGGTGGCGACGACGAGGGAGCCGTCGTCGCGTCCCGGGATGTCGGCTCCGGTGAGGCGGTCCCAGCTCGCGGCGGTACCGGCCAGGGCGGCTGCCCCCGTGCCGTAGGCGCCGTACCTGAGCAGCGCCCGGCGGGAGGGGTGGACGTCGGTCATCGTGGACCTAACTCGTGTTAGTAGGCAGGTGACGCCCCGATGATGAAAACCGCGCGACTCCTCTGTCAAGGGGCGCGAACGCTTGACCTTTAACGAGTTAGGTCTACAGTCCTGGACCCATGAGCCGCCGTCGGCCGGGCCCGCCGGCGGCGCACCCCTGCCCGTCCGAGGAGAGGAACCTCGCGTGGTGCGTGACATGTCCAGGAGAGCGCTGTTCGCCGGAACTGCCGCGGGGACGGCCGCGGCGCTGCTGCCCGCGGCCCCGGCGGCGGCGAGCGGGGGCCGGCCGGGTGCGGCGGTGCCGGCCGGTCCCCGCCGGCCGGACGCCGTCCCCGCCGCCCGCTACCGTGCCGGATACCACTTCACCGTCCCCGACCAGTGGAAGAACGACCCGCAGCGCCCCGTGTGGATCGACGGCGAATACCACTACTACTACCTGTACAACGCCGACTACCTGGCGGGCGAGGTCGGCACCGCCTGGCGCCTGGCCACCAGCACCGACCTGGTCTCCTTCCGGGACCGGGGCGTCGCCGTGCCCAAGGACACGACGCCCAACGGCGATCTCTGGTCCGGATCGGCCGTGGTGGACACCCACGGCACCGCGGGCTTCGGCGCCGGCGCGGTGGTCGTCATCGTCACCATGTCACCGGGCGGCGGCACCGACCAGCAGGAGCAGTTCCTGTACTACTCCACCGACGGCGGACGGACCTTCACGCCCTACGGCACCGGCCCCGTCCTGCCCAACCCCGGCGTGGCCGACTTCCGCGACCCCAAGGTGATCCGTGACGAGGAACGCGGCCGGTGGGTGATGGCCCTCGCCCAGAACGACACCATCGGTTTTCACCACTCCGCCGACCTGAAGTCCTGGACGCCCGCCGGCGGGTTCACCCACCGCGGCCTCGGCGTCCTGGAGTGCCCCGACCTGTTCCGCATCACCGCCCCGGACGGCACCGCCAAGTGGGTGCTGGGCGTCAGCGCCAACGGCAAGGCCGCCGGGCTGCCCCACACCTACGCCTACTGGACCGGCTCCTTCGACGGCGGCGCCTTCACCCCCGACGCCGCGGACCCGCAGTGGCTCGACCACGGCTGGGACTGGTACGCGGCCGTCACCTTCGACCGGCACCGCGCGGACGGCACCCCCGACCCGGCCGTCCGGTACGCGATGGGCTGGCTCAACAACTGGGACTACGCCCACACCACCCCCACCATCGACTGCGACGGCTTCAACGGCACCGACTCGATCGTCCGCGAGGTCGTGCTGCGCCGCGACGACTCGGGCGCGTACCACCTGGCCTCACGGCCCGTCACCGCCCTCGACTCCCATGTCTCGCGCACGGTGCGCCTGGGCGACCTGAGCGTCGAAGGCACCCGCCTGCTGGAGTACACCGGCGTCTCCTACGAGGTGAGCTGCGAGATCACCGCGGACCATGCGACGGGCGCGGGCCTGCAACTGCGCCGCTCCCCGGACGGCAACCGCCACATCGACGCCGGGATCTGGGGCGACTACGCCTTCCTCAACCGCCGCGCCACGGTGAACCCGGACGGCTCGGGCACCTGGCAGGAGAGCCGCACGCCGCTGGGCGCCGCGGGCCGCCCGGTGCGCCTGCGCATCCTCGTCGACCGCACCTCGGTCGAGATGTTCGTCGACGACGGCCGGCACGTGCACTCCTCGGCGGTCTTCCCCTACCTGGTCGACGACCGGCTCGCCCTCTTCGGCGCCGGCGGCCGGGCGGTGTTCCGGAACACCGTGATACGGGAGTTCACGGTGTGAGGACCCCCCGCCGTACGCCGCGGAACCCGCCACGATCGGTCCGGGACGTACCGGGCGGCCGGCGGAGCGTCGGAGCGAGGCCGCGGTGCCCGGACCGGCCCGCCGGCCGCGACGATCCCGCGGGCCGGGAGCACCGCGCGGCGCCGGGCCGCGGCGGACCCGGGAGGCCGCCGGGCGCTCAGACCCGCGGCGGCAGCGGGATGACCACCTCGTCCTCGACCGGCGGGTCGACCTCCTGCGCGCGGTTGCCGGTCGCCGCGAAGCAGCGCAGCCGCACCGAGTCCGGGCTGACGTCCAGCCGCAGGAACGACTTGAAGAAGGGCGGGGTGTAGGTGACCGAACCCGGCGAGAAGAGCTGGGTGTAGATCTTGCGCACCGGGAGGCGGAACCGGGCCCGGCGGTCGGGGCGGCGGCCTGCGCCCAGCAGGCTCGCGACCAGGCGGACCCGCCGGGTGAGACGGACCGGGCCGCCCGGCGTGCGGGTGGGCGGTATGCCGAGCCGCTCGGCGATCACGGCCATCCCCTCCGCCTCGGTGAGCGTGAAGAAGCGGCGCAGCCGCAGCCGGCGGGCGTACAGGGAGCTGTAGAACGCCAGCGAGTCGCCGCGCAGCGGGTAGCAGCGGAAGTCGGCCTCCGTCACGTTCGCGACCGACACCCGCGGGATGGTGTGCGTGGCGTGCATGAACGCGCCGCCGCCCCCGCAGACCACGTACTGGACGGTGCGGCCGTCCACGTCCACCGGATAGCGCTGGTAGTTGTGGATGTCCCCGCCGATCGCCGCCACGTAGTGGTGGGCCGGGTCGCGGACGATGTCGTCGACGGTGCCCCCGCCGTCGATGGGGCAGGGGTGGTGCTCGCCGTCCACGTACAGCGGGGAACCGGTGACGAGGATCTTCGGGCGGGGCCCGCGGGACACCTCCCGGAGCCAGGCGCCCTGCTCCGCGTCCACGGTGCCGAGCAGGCCGGTGTCGATGCCGACGATCCGCAGCGGTCCGGCGTCGACCGCCCAGTACGGGCCCGGCTGGACGGCCTGCTGCCCCGGCGCGGAACGCAACTTCCGCGCCTCGGCCAGCCGTTGCTCGTCGGCGGGGCGCGGCCGGTGCCACAGCAGCGCGCGCCACCAGGCGCGGCTCAGCGCACGCGGCCGGGGCTCCGGCGGCAGCGGCGGCGCGTCGTCGCAGAAGACGCGCATGAACCCGCTGAGGTCCTCGTACCAGTCGTGGTTGCCCGGGATCGCGTAGATGGGCGCCGGATAGTCGCGATACGGCCGGAAGAACTTCGTGCCGTAGTCGTCCGTGCTGCCGACCGGGTAGATCACATCGCTGGCGAGCACGGCGAACGACGTGTCCCGGGAGGCCTCCAGGAAGCCCGGCACGACCGCGTACTGCGACTCGCCGCCCTCACCGGTGTCCCCGATGACCATGAAGGAGAAGCGGTCCGCCTCCGTACGCCGGATCACCTTGTCCGCCGGGGCCCCGGCCGCGGCCTGCCGCGCCACCCACCGGGAACGGGTCCGCCCGGTGGGGTCCCCGAACCAGGAGGCGGCCACGCCGTTGCGCGCGGCCCACAGGGTCCGGGGGTTCAGCCACGACAGTTTCTGGACGCGGTCCGGCATCAGCCGGGCGTAGGTGCCGCGTTCGGCGTCGTTCCAGCCGGCGCCTTCGACGGTATCGCGTGAGGAGTCAGACACGCGGTGCACCGTAACAACCGGGGCGCCGCGCGCGGCGGGCGGGTGGCCCGGGGCAGGCCCCGGGCCCCGCACCCAACTGGCGTGCGCCGGGCGGGAGCTGAGCCCCCGCCGGTTCAGCCGAACGTGCGCCGCAGCAGGTCGAGCAGGGCCGTCCAGTGCCGTTCGTCCGCCTTGGCGTCGTAGGCGTCGGTGTCGGCCTGGGTGAAGCCGTGCGAGGCGCCCGGGTAGACCTCGCAGCGGTGCCGGACGCCGGCCGCGGTGAGCGCGTCCTCCAGGCGCTCGATCTGCTCGGGCGGCAGCGAGGAGTCGTTGTCGGCGTGCCCGAAGTACAGCTCCGCGGTGACGTTCCCGGCGGCCAGGTGGGGGCTGTCGGGACCGTCGGTGGCCAGTCCGCCGCCGTGGAAGCCGGCCGCCGCCGCGACCCGGTCCGGGTACGCGCCCGCGGTCAGCAGGGACAGCCGGGCGCCCATGCAGTAACCGGTCACGGCCACCGGGCCGTCGGCGGCCAGCGGGTGGCCGGCGAGCATACGGAGGTAGGCCCCCGCGTCACGCCGTGCCAGTTCCGGCGTCAGCGCCTGCATGAGCGGGATGAGCCGGCCGAAGACCTCCGGGCGCTCGGAGAGGTCGATGAACTCCGGCAACTCCACGACGGGCGCCCGTCCGTGACGGTAGAACACATTGGGCACCAGCACGGTGTGACCGGCGGCGGCGATCCGGTCGGCCATGCCCTTGACGTGCGGACGCAGACCGAACGCGTCCGTGTAGAACAGGACGGCCGGGTGCGGACGTCCGTCCGCGGGATGGGTCAGATAGGCGTCTGCCGTGCCGTCCTCGGTGGGGATCTCGACGGTCTGGCCCTGTACGGCGCTCATGGGCTGCCTTCCTGCGCGGCCGCCGGTGAGGACGTCACCGGCGGTGAGGGGTTGCCCGGGACACCCGGGAATCGTGAATCCGGGCGCGGGGGGTCGGGCGGATCATGGTCATGGTGGCACGCGCCCGGCCGCCGAGGCGGAGACGGGCCCGCACCGATCCGCTACTGGGACCGGGCCCGCACGGCTCCGCGACCGGCCCGCACGGATCCGCGACCGGAGCCGGGCCCCTCACTCGAACCGTGAGGTGTCGCCCGCCCCCCGCCGCACGATCTCGGCCTCGCCGCCCGAGAAGTCGACGACCGTCGTCGGCTCCGTACCGCAGTCGCCCGAGTCGACCACCGCGTCCAGCACGTGGTCGAGCCGGTCCTTGATCTCCCAGCCCTGCGTCATCGGCTCGTCCTCGTCGGGCAGCAGCAGGGTGCTGGACAGCAGCGGCTCACCGAGTTCCGCCACCAGGGCCTGGGTGACCACGTGGTCCGGGATGCGCACCCCGACGGTCTTCTTCTTGGGGTGCTGCAGCATGCGCGGCACCTCCCGCGTCGCCGGCAGGATGAAGGTGTAACTGCCGGGCGTGGCCGCCTTGATCAGCCGGAACACGTCGTTGTCGATCCGTACGAACTGGCCGAGCTGCGCGAAGTCCTGGCACACCAGGGTGAAGTGGTGCCGGTCGTCCAGGCGGCGGATCGCCCGGATCCGGTCGACGCCGTCACGGCTGCCCAGCCGGCAGCCCAGCGCGTAGCAGGAGTCGGTCGGGTACGCGATCAACGCGTCCTCCCGCAGGCCGTCGGCGACCTGCCGGATGGCGCGCGGCTGGGGGTTGTCCGGGTGCACGTCGAAGTACTTCGCCATCCGCCGAGCTTATGCCGTGCGCCCGGCCGCCGCCGCACGGACGGGCCGTCGCACACCGGTTGCCTCGGCCGTCGTGTCGTCGGACACGGGTTGCGGCGGCCGTCGTGTCGTCGCACACGGGTTGCCGCGGCCGTCGTGTCGTCGGTGACCGAAGGGGCCGGCGCCGAGGTGCGGTGCCCGCCGGTGGCGGTGCGGGCCGAGCGTCGAGCGGGGGCGGTGGCGGGGTCCGTGCGGCCGACCGGTGGCGGTGCGGGCCGAGTGCCGAGCGGGGGCGGTGGCGGTCGAGGGCGGCGGCGGTGGCGGGGTGTGTGCCGGTCCGGAAATTCGCCGTGTTTCCCGTGCGTACTCGGCCGGAGGCGGGGAACCAGAGCTGTGTACCGCTCGGGCGCTGTCCCCCCGGCCCCCGGGCGCGCGGCTTCGCCGGTCGCTCACCACCCCCCCCGTGACCCACCGGCGAAGCCGCCCCCTTCCGTCGGCGCCCCGCACTCCGCCGGCCTGCGCGGCCCGTTCGCGCGGGAGCCGCGCACAGCGCGTCAACAGCCGCCGCTGGTAACGTCCCGGACCGAGAACGCCGAGGTCACTGCGGTGTACAAGGAACGGGAGGAGACAGCCGACATGGCCGGCGGACAGGACGGAGCCGTCCCGGCGCACGAACGAGGCGGCGGGCACGCCACCTGGGCCGAGGAACTCCTGGACCATCTGCGGCCCACCGGGCGCGACGTGCGCAAGGTCGTGGCCTGGCTCGCCGACGCCGCCCACGGCACGGCCTGCCTCCTGGACGCCGACGGCACCCTCCGTGCCGGGGCGGGCGTGCCCCTGGCTGACGACGTGATCGCGGACCTCCGCGCCGGCCGGTTCGCCTCGGCGGCGCTCCAGGACGCGGGGCGGCACGTCCGGGCGGTGCGCGTGGGCCGCCCGCAGGCACCCGCGGCCGGTGTGCTCGCCGTCTCCCGCGTCACCCCCTTCGACCGGCGGACCGCCGAGATGCTCACCCGCACCGCCGGCGTGGTCGAACTGCTGCTGCGGGCCGACGAGACCGACGAGACCGGGCGCCGGCTGGAACAGGCCACGGCCGCCCTGCGCCTCGCCATCCTGCAGTTGCTGATGGTCGAGGACACCGTCTCGGCCCGCCGGGTCGCCGCGGGGCTGTGGCCGGGCCTGCTCGACACCGACACCGCGCACGTCTACGTCCTGGAGGCCCACCCCGAGGAACGCGAGCGGCTGACCGCCGAGTGTCTGGACGCCACCGGCGGCCACGCCCTGGTCGTCCGCTGCCCGGCGGTGGACGGCCACGTCATCGTCATCGCCCCCGCCGAGACCACCGGCCGCGAGCTGCGCGCGCTGGTCGGCGCGCGCCCGCAGACGTTCCTCGGCGGCAGCATCCGGCACAGCCTCGCCCGGACCGCCACGGCCTACGGGCAGGCGGTCAGCGCCCTCGCGCTCGCCCGGTTCCGCCCGGACGGCACCGCCGTGTACGCCGAGCGCACCCACCCCGAGCGGCTGATGGACCACGAGGCGCTGCACGCCTGGTCGGGACGGCTGCTGCGGCCCCTGGACACCCTCGCCCACCACACCCGCGCCGAACTGGTCGCCACCACCCGGCTCGGGCTCGAGTTCCCCGCGGTGAGCGCGGCGCGGATCCTCGGGGTGAGCCGCAACACCGTCCGGGCCCGGATGGAACGGGTGGAGGGACTGCTCGGTGCGGACTTCTCCTTGCTCACCGTGCGGGCCGCCGTCCACCTCGCCCTGAACACGCAGGCGGGCCTCGTCCCGGAACCGGCCTCCGGACCGGCCGCGCGGGCCCGCCGGGCCGGTCTGGGCGAGCTGCTGACCGGGCCGGCGCTGCGCACCTGGGCGCGGGAACTCCTCGGCCGCCTGGCGGCGGACACCCGGGACCTGCGCGGCACGCTGCGCGCCTGGACCGCCGCCGGGGGCAACGCCGAGCGCGCCGCGCAGTTGCTCGGCGTCCACGCGCAGACCGTGCGCGAGCACGTACGCGGTGTGGAGCCCGTCCTCGAACGCCAGCTCCTGGCCGTCGGCAGCGACCTCTACGAAGTCGTCCTGGCCCAGATGGCGGCGGGCGACCTGGACCCGCCGGCCCTTGACCCGCCGGCCCTCGATCAGCCGCCCGCGGCCGGCTGACCCTGCCCGGCCCGCCCCGGCCGGCCGCCCTCCGGCCACCCGACCCGGCCGGCTGACCTCGCCCGCCCACCGCGAGTGGCCGGCGGCCGGTCCGGCGTGCCCCGCCGTCGCGCCTGTCCCGCGACCGGTCGGCCCCGACCCGCCCCCCCCGTGCTCGCTCCGCTGCCCGCCGATGCCCGGTGCTCAAGGGACCCGACCGGTGCCGAGGCACGGCGGTCGCAGGGCTCAACAGGGGCATTCCGGACTCACCTGTGCACGGGTGAGTCCTCCGGTTGCCCGAAAGGGCACTGACGCGGTTTTGACGCCCGTAAGCGCCACGTAAGTTCAACGGGCCGAGGGGGTCACGCGGGGGCCGGACGGGCGGGCGGGACCGGAACGGGGGACCGGTCCCGGCCCGCGCACGGCACGGACCCCGCACCCCCGGCTTCCTCTGTCCCGGCGCCGCCGCTCCGCCTCCTGTGAGCAACACCACCGCGTCGGCAACCCCGGTGCTTCGAGGCAGAGTTGGGTGCCCCCGCGGACCGCGCCGGCGGCCGCGCGCACCGACCGTCCCGTCCCGTCTGTGATGATGGGCAGCCGCTGTGCCCGACCACGTCTCACCGTCGAGCCGCCTCCGGCGGCACAGCACGGCAAGTCGTCCGGTCTCTCACGCAAAGCGTCCTTTTGTGGCTTCATCCACCTCTGCTTCCTCCGCTTCTCCTGCTTCCTCGTCCGTGCCCACGGCTGCCTCCCGGCGCCTGGTCCTCCCCTCACCGCGGCGCCCGGTGCGCCGGGCGGCCGAGGAGGCGGACCGCGCCCCCTGGCGGGCCCTGCGCCACCGCAGCATGCGCTGGTGGTCGGCGGCCAACCTGGTCTCCAACGCGGGCACCTGGATGCAGCTGACCGCGCAGAACCTCCTCGTCCTCCACCTCACCGGCTCCGCCGCGGCGACCGGCCTGTCCCTGTCCGCGCAGGCCGCGCCCGGGCTCCTGCTGGGGCTCCTCGGCGGCGCCGCCGTCGACGCGTGGCCGCGCCGGCTCACCGCCTCGGTGAGCCAGGCCCTGCTCGCCCTGGTCGGCTTCCTGACCGCCGCGCTCGTCGTCACCGGCCACCTGACGGTGCCGGTCCTCATGGTGCTCGCCGCGGTCACCGGCCTGATCGCCACCGTGGACGCGCCCGCCTGCGCCCTGCTCGGCAACGACCTCGTCCCCCCGAAGGACGTGCCGTCGTCGATCGCGCTGGGCTCGGTGGTGAGCGGCGCCGGCCGGGTGGGCGGCACCGCCCTGGCCGGAATGGTGGTCAGCTGGTGGGGGCCCGGAGCCGCGTACGCGGCGAACGGCATCTCCTTCCTGGCCGTCGCCGCGGTGATCCCCTTCCTGCGCCCCCACCCCGAGGCCGGGCAGGAGGCGCCCGCCTCCCCGGCATCCCGTCGGTGGCCCGCCGCCCCGGCACCGTCCCGGCGGGGCACCGGGGCCCGCGACGGCCTCGGCTTCTTCCTGCGCCGCCCCCGGCTCGTCGCCCTGGCCGGCATCACCGCGATCAGCAGCGTCTTCGGCCGGAACTACGGGCTGACCCTCGCGGTGCTGGTCACCGGGCCGCTCGGCGGCGCCGCCGGGGCGTTCGGCACGGTCTCCACCGTCCTGGCCGTCGGCGGCGTCGCCGGCGCGGTGCTGGCCGGGCACCTGCGCAGCCCCTCCGTACGCCTGGTGGGCGCTCTCGCCGCGGCCGGCGCGGTGCTGCAGATCGCCGCCGGCCTCTCCCCGGACCTGTGGGTCCTGCTGCTGCTCGTCGCCCCGATGGCGGTGGTGGAGTCGGTCTCCGACACCGCCGGTACGACCGTCCTGCAGACCGACCCGCCGGCGCACATGCGCGGCCGCGTGCTCGGCGTGTGGCGCACCGCGAGCACCGGCTGGAGCCTGGTCGGCCCGCCGCTGCTGGGCCTGCTGATGCAGGCCGCGGGAGCCCGGGGCGCGCTGGTGCTGGGCGGCGTCCTCATCGCCGGCACCATCGCCGTCGCGACCGTCCTGCGCGACCGCCGCACCCGCCCCGCCCCCGCGTCTGCACCGGTCTCCGCGTCAGCGCTCGCGTCCGTACCCGCGCCGGTCTCCGCGTCCGCGCCCGTGCTCGCCCCCGTACCTGCGCCGGTCTCCGCGTCCGCGCTCGTACCCACGCCGGCACCCGAGTCGGCGTCCGCGCGGCACCCGGTCGTACCGGCGGCTGCCGCGCGGTCCGGTGCGGCGCCCGTGTCCGCTCCCGCGGCCGTCCCCGTGATCGTGCCCGTGTCCGTTCCGTCCCGGCACCCGGCGGCCGCGCCCGGCGAGCCCGGCCACGACGGACTCTGCGCCGCCGGCTGCACCCAGGGCGCCTGAGCGGCACCGGGACCGGCCCCCGTGCCCCTCAGATCGCCCCACCAGACCCCCCAAGCCCCCCTCGTCCCGCAGCCGCAGCCCCAGCCGCGGCAGCTCTCGTACCCGGGTCCGTGCCCGCTTCCGCCTCGGGCGACGGGCACGGGGTGAGGACGAGCATCGTCACGTCGTCGCGGATGGTCCCGCAGTGCGTGAGGAGATCGGCCAGCACCCGGTCGGCGAGGACGGCCGGATCGCCGTCGGCGAGCCGGGGCAGCCGGTCCAGGAGCGGGTAGAACGCGCCGTCCCCGTCGCGTGCCTCGGTGACGCCGTCGGAGGCCAGGAACAGCACGTCACCGGGGCGCAGCGGCTCGACGTGCCCGTCCGGCGACGGGAGCCCGTCGGAGAGTCCGAGGCCGAGGGGCGTCCAGGGCGTCACGGCGAGCTCCGTCGCGGTCCCGTCCCGCAACAGGACCGGGGGCGGATGGCCGCACGTCACCACGCGCACCGACCGCGCGTCGCGGGAGAACTCCAGCAGCACGGCCGTCGCGAACAGCTCCGCGTGCCGCACCTCCGCCGAGTCCACCACCAGCCGGCGGTCCAGCGCCGCCACGATCTCCGTCAGACCCGGCCGGTCCAGCACCGCCTCCCGGAAGCTGCCCAGCAGCGCGGCGACCGTGGACACCGCCGCCAGCCCGTGGCCCTGCACGTCGCCCATGACCGCCCGCACGCCCCGCGGACCGCGGCGCACGTCGAAGAAGTCCCCGCCGACCAGCGTGCCGCGCTGCGCTGCACGGTAGAGCCCGGCGCAGCGCACCGGCCCGACCCGCTCGGGCAGCGGCGGCACCACGGCCCGCTGCGCGGCCTCGGCGACCGTGCGGTGCAGGTCGAGCTGCGCGTCGCGGCGGCTGCGCACGTACGACAGCAGGACGCTCAGGGCGGCGACGAAGCAGACCGTCTCCAGGTCGGTGTTGCCGGGGTGGTCCAGCCGGAAGGCCGGCACGCTGAGCAGGGTCACCACGACACCGCCGAGCAGCGCGGTCGTCAGCGGCCCGTACGACAGCACGGCGAGCGGCGGGATGGCACCGAGCAGGAACCCGATGTCGAGCGGGTTGGGGCTCACCAGGGTCGCCGCGCACACGCCGACGGCCAGCGCGGCCGGCAGGACGCGTACCCAGCGGGGCGGCGGGGCACCCCGCAGCCAGCCTCGCCGGAGCGGGTCCCGGCGCGACACCAGGGCAGGCGGCTTCACCACACCACCACGCTGCTACGCGGCCCCGGACCCCGCACCCCGGACGCGGCGGTCCAGAAGGCATGGGGGCCCGACCGCACCCTCAGTCAGCCGCTGCCGCCGACCCCCCGCGGGCCCCGTCGCGGATCTCGACGCCGACGCCGTGAGGGGACTGGTCGGCGTCCGCCGCTCCGAAACCGTGCTCGGTGCGGTCCAGCAGTGTCTCCACGTCCGCCAGGATCTCCGTCACGCGCAGTCCGAAGGCCGCGTCGCACGGGTGCGGGCGTCCGGTGCGCGCCGCGTCGGCCAGTGCGTCCGCCGCCCGGGTGAAGGCGGTGACCGCCTCCTCGGAGTCCTCCGGCAGGACCGCCGCCCCGGCCGCGCCCCGCACCTCCACCGTCGCCCCGGCCGCCGCGGGCGGGGCGGTCAGGCTGAGGGTCAGGGTGCTGGAGGCGCCGCCGGTGTGGTCGAGGACCGCGTGCACGGTGTCCCCGGGACCGGGCGCGGCGGCCGACACCCGCCGTACGTCGCCGAGGACCGGCAGCAGGACCGACAGCGCGTGCGGACCGACGTCCCACAGGGCGCCCTTCTCCCGCCGCCAGGGCGAGGCGGCGAACGGGCTGTCCCCGGAGAACACCGCGCCGAGCCACTGCGCACGCCCGGTGAACCAGCCTCCGCGTTTCGCCTGCTCGTCGATCCACGCCTGCGGTGCCGTCTGGAACCGGGTGGTGAAGAAGACCACCGAGGCCACCTCGGACTCCCGGACGGCCTCGGCCACGGCCCGGCCGCCCGCCACCGTCGCCGCCAGCGGTTTGTCGAGCAGCAGATGGCAGCGGGCGCGGGCGGCGCGCACCGCCAGCTCGGCCTGCACGTCCGGCGGCAGCGCGACGGCGACCGCGTCGACGTCCGCCAGCAGCGCGTCGACGTCGTCGTAGGCACGGGTGCCGTGGCGGGCGGCCAGTTCCTCCGCGGCGGCCGTCCGGCGCCCCCACACCCCGGCGAAGTCCAGCCCGTCGTGCCCGCTCAGGGCGGGTGCGTGCACCATCCGGGCCCAGGGGCCGGTGCCGAGCAGTCCGATGCGCATACCGCTGCCTCTCCACAGAGTCGAACAGGATGACGACCGGGACCCGCAGCGGTCCGGTCCCGGCCGAGGGTGCCACAGCGCCTGGGGCGCCGGCGCGGGGGAGCCCACGGTCGCGCGAACGCCCCACCGGCGTCTCAGGCCGCCCTGTCCCGTCCCACGCCGGCCTCCCGCCGCCGCGCGGCGCCGTCGCCCGCCTCCTGCGGCGTACCCGTCTTCGGGCGCCCGGCTACGTCGGCCGGCCCGTGCGGTTCCTCCTGCTCCGCCGTCCCGGAAGCGGCGGAACCCGGGTCCCGCGCGCCCTCCCGGCGGCCGCCCGGGATCAGCCGCAGGTGCCCCAGGTGCCGGGCGGGCCGGCCGCGCGCCGGCGCGGCGCCGGACATCCGGTCCTCGATCCGGTCCATGACGAGCAGGAGCACACCCACGAGCGGCAGCAACAGAACAGCGACGACCACCACGACGCCTCCCTCTCCGACACAGGAGGCGGGTGCTCCGAACCGCGCCTTCGATGGGTCCGGCGACGTGAAGAATGTGTGACGATCGGGCCGATCGGGACGATCGGACAGGGGGTCGCGGCCCTGTGTCCGGCCACGGACTGGTTCGGTCAAACACGGGTTCCCTAGGATGTACTCTCAGTCGAACCGGCCCAGTTGGCGCGGTGGATTCGGCGAATCTGGGGGATCGATGCCTACGGAGAACCAACTGTCCACGAAGATCGACGAGAACGTGCCGACGGCCGCGCGCATGTACGACCACTACCTCGGTGGCAAGGACAACTACGCGGCGGACCGCGTGGCGTGCGAGGAACTCGACAAGGTCGTCCCCAGCACCCGCAGGCTCGCCCTGAACAACCGCCGCTTCCTGCAGCGGGCGGTCAGAACACTCACGCAGGAATACGGGATACGCCAGTACCTGGACCACGGCTCCGGCCTGCCCACCCAGGACAACGTCCACCAGGTCGCCCAGCGCATCGCCCCCGACACGCGCGTGGTCTACGTGGACAACGACCCGATGGTGCTGGTGCACGGCCGCGCCCTGCTGCAGGAGGACGAGCGCACCGCGGTCATCCACGCCGACATGCGGGACACCGACCAGATCCTCGCGCACGAGGAGACCCGGCGGCTGATCGACTTCTCCGAGCCGGTGGCCGTGCTGTTCAACTCGGTGTTCCACTGCATCCCGGACAGTGACACCGACGGCCCGCTCGCCGTGGTCGAGCGGGTCCGCGAGCGGCTCGTGCCCGGCAGCATCATGCTGATGTGCCAACTGGTCAGCGACGACCCGAAGGTCCGTGACTTCGTCACCGACTTCATGGCCCAGGCCACCCAGGGGCACTGGGGCCGGGTGCGCGAGCAGAAGGACGTCGCCGAGTGGTTCGAGGGTCTGGAGATCCTGGACCCCGGCCTGGTCGAGGTGTCCACCTGGCGCCCCGACACCGAGGTGGCGCCCCGTCAGCTCACCCATGAGTGGGTCGAGTTCGGCGGCATCGGCGTGGTCAGGTAGCGGACCGCGGCGGCCGCGCCCCGACGGTGACGCCCCCGGGCCACTGACACAAGTGGCCACCGGGGGCGTGTGCTTGTCGGCGCGGTACTCGCCAGGGCGCGACCATGTCGTCGGCGCTGGTCGGCGCGGTACTTGTCCGCGTGACGCTCGGCCCGCGTGGCGTTGCTCCCGAGGGCGCAGGGGCGCGCGGGGGGCCGGTCAGCGTCCCGCGTAGCGCTCGTCCATGGTTCTGCGGAGCAGCGCCAGTGACTCCACGGGAGTCAGCGCCTCGTCGGCCAGCCGGTCGAGCGAGATCCGGTACTCCTCCGTCTCGTCCCGGTCCTCGAGGAAGTTGGCGCTCCTGATGTGCTCGAGGTAGACGACGTCCGGCAGGTCGAGCCCGCCGAAGCGCAGGTACGTGACGGGTATCGCGGGCGCCGACGCGTTCGTCACGTCCAGCGGGACGATCTGCACGGTCACGTGCGGACGCTGGGCCATCTCGACGAGCCGGGCGAGCTGTTCCCGCATGACGGCGTGGCTCCCCAGGACGCGCAGCAGCACCGACTCGTCCATGATCGCCCACAGTTGCGGCGCGTCCGGACGGGACAGCAACTCCGCCCGCTTGGTGCGCAGTTCGACCCGGCGCTGCACCTCGCCCGCGGAGGCGGTCGGCAGACCGCGCTCCACCACGGCCCGCGCGTAGGCCGGGGTCTGCAGCAGGCCGGGCACGTACTGGATCTCGAAGGTGCGGATCGCGGCCGCGGCCTCCTGGAGGCCGACGAGGCGGTCGAACCACTCGGGCATCAGCCGCTTGTCGTAGCGCTGCCACCAGCCGGGCTCCCCGGCGCGGTGCAGCAGCTTCAGCAGGACCGAGGACTCGTAGTCGTCGGTGCCGTACAGCCGCAGCAGGGCGCGGACGTCACCCTCCGTCGGGGGCCGGCGGCCCTTGCCCGACTCGATGCGCGAGAGCTTCGCCGCGCTGAATCCCAGCTGCCGGGCCGCCTGTTCCTGCGACATCCCGGCGTCCTCGCGGAAACCGGCCAGTTGGACGCCGACCAGCATCTTCAGCAGAGTCGGCGCCGGCTCGGCACGGTCGAGATAGGGTTCCAGACGGGAGAGGCGATGCGGCTCGGCGGACATCCTGACTCCCCAGTGGACCGGCAGACTTGAGGCTTACACTATCGCACCGGTCCGCCGCGGAGGGCATCCGTCCGGACGAGATCGGCAACTCGCCAACTCCCCTCCGTTTTCCGGCGGATGGCTGCGGATCACCTCAGCAGATGGTCGAACTCGCCGTCCTTCGCGCCCGCCAGGAAAGCGGCGACCTCCGCCGGGGTGTAGACCAGGGCGGGGCCGTCGGGGTCACGGGAGTTGCGCACCGCGATGTCCCCGCCGGTCAGCGCGGCGACTTCCACGCAGTTGCCCTCGGCGTTGCTGTGCCTGCTCTTGATCCAGCGGGCGTCCAACGCACTGGCCCGCACTCCGTTCGACACTGGTGGCACCGCAGTCTCCTCGCTGTTCCCGTTCCGTCGTGAGGTGTGCACGGCTCGCCGTCGGTCCTCGGCGGCGCCCCACCGGATCCTTCCCCTCGCCGCGCACTTTCACGAGAAATTTCGCGTGCAATTGCACGCGGACGCTGACAGCGTGGATAATAGCCGGAGCGTCAACCCCTCGGTGGGCGCGCCTCGGTGACGTCGCATCAGGAGACGCCAGTGCCCTCACCTGCGATCCTCCCGCCCGGAGCACCGGGCGTGACCGCCGCCGTCGCACCCCGGCCGGCCCCCGCGTCCGCGCCGTCGCACAGCGCCGCGCACCGGGGCGGCGGACCCGGACCCCGGCACGCGCCGCGGACCGGACGCCCCGGACCGTGAAGCGCCGGCGCACCCGCCCCGCCGAAGGACCCTCCCCCCATACGACCGCCGCGGAAAGGCCCGACGCCATGCGCACCGCACCGACGGACCAGCCGAGCACCCAGCGCACCGACCGTGCGACCCCCACGACCGGCGTGGCCGCCACCACGCCTCTTGCGGCACTGGGGCAGGTGCCCTGGAGCGACATCAGGGACTCCACCGGCTCCGCGGCCGGCATCCCCGCCCTGCTGCGCAGGGTGGCCGGGTGCGACGCGGACGCCGCCCGCGCGGCCCTGGACGAACTGCGCACGCGCGTGTGCCAGTACGGCTTCGTGGTCGAGCAGGCGACCGCCGCCACCGTCCCGTTCCTGTGGGAGCTGGCCCAGGCGCCGCAGGTGACCTGCCGGCCGCAGATCATCCAGCTCCTCCGGAACATCGCCGACGCCCGTCAGTGGGAGAGCGTCGCGGCCGTCTACCCCAAGGTCCTCAACCACCGGGAGAATCCGGTGGTGTGGGAGCGGCGGGCCCGCCAGGCCGTCCGTGCGCGCTCGGGCGCCCTGCGCACGCTGCTCGCGGAACAGGACGGCGAGATCACCCGGGCCACCACGGAACTGGCCGACGCGCTCGCCGGGTGAGCCCCTCCGCGACCGGCCCCGCGCCACACCCTGCGCGGCAGCGAACGCCTCTCCCGCGGCGGCTGCCCGCCGCGGCCACGGCACGGAACGGCCGGGGAACGCGCCGCGGCGCCCGGCGGCGCCGTCTCGCGCACTGGACGCCCCCGGGCGGCAGCCGTCCGGCCGGTCGTGCCCGAGAAGCCGGTCCTGTCTCGGTCCTGTCCGACGGCACCGCTCGTCCGGGAGAACACCGTCTCGCGCTCCACCGCGCCCAGGCCGCCTGACACGCGCGCGGCCGAGAGCGGAAGGGCGCGCCCCGGCTTCCGATGCGTTCACCGCCCCCGGGCAGGCCGCCCTGCGAGGACCCGCCGGGATCCGGCCAGGTCCGCGGAGAATCGCCCGCCGCTCCTGCCTTCCTGCCGCAAACCGTCCGCCCGGGGCGGCTTCTGACGCCGTGTTCTGCGGTGTGTCCGGTGCGTGCCGCTCGCCCCATCTTGGCCGAAGGCCGGAAAAGACCCTATATTGCGGATACCTCTGGCGGGTCGTGCGACGCCCTGTCGCCGTCGACGGGGGCTGCCCGCGGAGGTGCGGCCGAATGTGCAGCGGATGTCCCGGTGAGCGTCACCCAGCGGATCGAGCGCGGCGCGCGGCCATGCCGTCCGGCCCGTACCTCCCACCCCGCGTCCGTCCCACCACGGGCCCGGCCAAGAACCGGCGCGAGCGCGGAACGTGCCGCTTCGACGACCCCGAGCGGTGCTTCCCGTCAGGAGAGGACCGCCGGCCGCCGTGCCGGATACGCCGGCCCGCGCGGTCTGCTCCCGCTGCCCCGTGCCGCGCCGGTGCAGGGCCCGCGCCGTGCGCCACGGCGGGTACGACGGTGTCCGGGGCGGCCCGGCCGCGGGGGAGCGCCGGGCCGCGGCGCGCGGCAGCGGCGGGGGACGGCGGCCGGTGACGGCCGGGGCCCGCCGGCGGTCCATGGGTGATCCACCGGAAATCGACTGAATCTGGTCAATCATGTGCCGCGAGGCGGTCGGCATGCATGGCACGGCGTGCCTGGGGCATACGCAGGAAAAATTCGAGAGAGGGGCGCTCCGTGCTGGTTCCGGACCCGAAGATCGTCAGAACGTTGCTGACCCGGTACGCATCACTGAAGATCGCACAGGCGGAGAGGGAGCGGGCCGAGACGGCTCGGGAGCTGGAGGACGTGAGCTACACGTTGTGCGTCATGATGGGCACCACCAGCCTCGACGAGGCCATCGTCCGGGCGGACGCGCTGCTGCTCACCAGCGGCCGGACCGCGGACGTCGCCCCGGAGGCGGACGGCGACAGCGGCCTGTCGCTGGCCGTCTGACCCCCGGACAGGGGGCGAGGGGGCGCCCGTGGCACCCGGTGGCACCGCGTGCCGGTCCGCGATGCGGGCACGCCGGTCACGCCGCGGCGCCGGGTGCCGCCGGCCGGGCCAGCCACTCGGCGATCGTCCGGGCGATCGGCTGGCCCGTCTCCACCTCGACGAACCCGAACTGCCCGGACTGGTTGCACTCCAGGAACCACCACAGGCCGTCCGCGTCCTGCGCGAAGTCGAAAGCCCCGTAGGCCAGTCGGGCCTCCCCGAGATAGCGCCGGACGGCCGCGGCCACCCGTGACGGCACCTCGGCCGGCAGCCACGGCGTCCCGGCGGAGGAGAAGCGGACGTCGACCTCGTCAGGGTCGGCGTCCGGGGGTGTCTCCTTGCGGGCGGCCAGCAGCGTGTCCCCCACGGCGGTCAGACGGATGTCCGCCCGCTTGGCCACCCGCTGCTGCAGCAGGGTGGGCCCGTAGGCGACCGCCCCGAAGTCCGCCTCCGGCGCCACGCGGCTGGTCGGCACCGCCCGCGGGGGCTCCTGCGGGTGCGCCCCGGAGACCGGTTTGACCACCAGGTCGGGGTGGCGCGCGGCGAAGTCCCGGGCGGCCTGCGGGAAGGTGGTGATCAGGGTGGCGGGCACCGGCAGCCCGCAGTACTGGGCGAGCCGCAGCTGCCAGGGCTTGACCCGGGCCCGGCGCGCCGCGTCGGGATCGTTCATCCAGCGTGCCCCGCAGCCGCGCAGCATGCCGTAGAGCGCCTGCGCCGACTCCTCGGTGAGCCAGGCCGACGGCTCGGCGGCCCGGGCCGCCGGAACGCCGGGCCTGCGCACCCAGACCGAGCGCAGCCCGCTCAGCCCCACCACCCGTCCCGCGCACGACAGATGGCCGTGGAAGGAACCGCCCGCGTACTCGCCCGACAGCTCGGCGCCCGCGGTCAGATCGGCCGGATCGAGCCGGACCACCGGGACCGAGGTGGCGTTCAGGTGCAGCACCACCATGTCCGCCGTCACGTCCTGTTCACCCGTGAGGATCAGTACCGTCATCGTCGCCGACCGTGTTCAGTCGTCGAAGTGCGTCTTGGAGCCCGCCGTGGAGGTGGTGGTGCCCAGTTCCCTCAGCAGCGCACGGTCGCACGCGGCGATCCTGCCGTCGGGAAGCACGTTCAGCTGAAGTCCGGAGTCGTAGGCGTACGGCGTACCGGCCTCGCACTCCACGGCCGGACGTGCGTAGTTGAGCGCGAACGGTTGCATCGTCTCTCCCCTGTCGGTGCAGCCGCGATCAAGCGGTGGTCGTCCTTGCGGTCTCGCTTGGGCCGCTGACTATGTTTCGGGTTCCGGAGACTTATACGAATCGAACGGGTGAATGGTTTCCTCACGGAGCGTGATCATGCGCGTCGGGCAGCCCCGGGGACCCGGAACGCCCCGGCCGGCGCCCCGCCAGGACCCCGTCCGCCCCTGCCGCGCCGGCGGCACCGCGCAGCGTGCGCAGCGCGAGCAGCAGGACACCGATGTCGTCGAGGTACACCGGATCGGGCAGCAGGTCGACCGGCAGCACGAAGTAGAGGACCGCCGCCCAGAAGACCCAGCGCGGCCCGGCCGGCAGCCCGGCGCGCCGCAGGAGGCGCCGGGTGCGCACCAGCCGTACCAGCACGGCGACGGCCCCGGCGAGCACGACGGCCGCGAGGACCGCGGCGACCAGCAGCACCTTCGTCGTGGAGTCCACCGCCCGCTTCCCTCCTCCTGCCTCGGCGTCCCGGGCGCCCTCACTCCGGTGCCGCGCCCCGGTGGCGCCCCCGCGGAGCCCGCTCTATCAATGGTCAGGGTAAGTCGCGTGCCGCACTTCGGGGGCGCAGGAGCGGCCGCACCCCTGCCCTGGAGCCCAGATGACCACCCGCTCTTCACCACCCCAGCCGAACCAGTCCGTCATCGCCTTCACCGAGGAGATCCACCGGTCCGGTCCGCCCGGCGGGCCCGCCGGCGGCGGTGAGACGGACGGCGCGGACGGCGAGCCCGCCCATCGTCCCGTCCGGTACGCCGTCGGCGGCCGGCCCCTGGACGAGGTCGTCCGGCTCGTCACCCTCCTGGAACAGTCCCCGCGGTACGCCGACACGGCCGGGCGGGTGCTGCGCGCCGCCGCCCTGGACCGTCCCGTGGAGGAGGTCGCCCGGCTGGTCGCCGAGCTGACCCGGCCGCCCCGCCCGGCCGAGAGGGCCGACGACACGATCCGGGCCGCCGTCGAACACCGCCGTCTCGACGAGGTCGCCCGCCTGCTGGCGCTGCTGCACCAGGCGCCGCAGCAGCCGCACTGCGCGAGGGAGGCCGTCCGGGCGGCCCTGGGCACGCGCTCGTCCGAGGAACTGGTGGACCTCATCGGCGGCCTGACCCGAAGGAGCGCCCCGGCGCCCGCCACGGCCCCGGCGCCCGCCCCGGTGTCCGCGACGGCGCCCGTGCCCGCCGCCGTACCCACGGCTGCCTCCGCCACCGAGCAGCCGTGTGCCGTACGAGCCGCGCGGGAGGACGGAGGAGCCGACCCGGCCGAGCCCGTGGACGAGCGCCTGGAACCGCCGCCCGGTCATACCGGCGATACCGGTGACACCTGCGATATCGGTGACATCGGCCGTACCGGGGATCCCGTCCTCCTGGACGCCGTTCCCGGCCGCGACGCGGACCCGGAGACGGTGCAGGCCCCGGACCCGCAGGACGACGGCGGCCCGCCGGCCGGGGCGCGGCTCGTGTTCTGGCCCGGCTGGGTCGCCGCCGCGGCCCTCGTCGTGTGCGGCGCGGCACACTTCCCGCTGCGCCGGGACGGCACCTCCGCCCTCGTCTACGGCACCGCCCTCGCGGTGTCCCTCCTGTGCGGGGCCCTGGCGCTGGCGCTGGTCGTGCGCGCGGGGGTGGTGCTTCTGGTCGCGGGATCGGTGGTGCCGGCGGCGCTGGCCGCCCTCGGCTACGTCGAGGGACGGTTCGCCCCGGCCGGGATGTCCCGGGCCCTCGCCGTCACGGTGGCGCCGCCGTCGAGCGCCGGGCTCACCGCCGGCTGCGCCGCGCTCGCCTCGCTGGCGGCCCTCACCCTGCTGCTGATGGTGCACGTGGCCGAACGCCACCCGGTGCCACGCCCCGAGGTCTGAGCGCCGGCGCCACCGCCACCGGCGGCAGCACCGCTCGCGGGGCGGGGGGGGGGGCGGGGGGGGGGCGGCCGGCCCCGCCCCGGGGGGGCGGCCCCGGCGCGGCG
>NZ_JBEYJA010000064.1:0-34807 GCF_040703815.1 Streptomyces sp. NPDC006743
ACCGCGGCCAACTCCCCACCCATCACACCCCGTCAACGACACACCCGATCAAACGGACACGCCACCGGCGAGTGAACCTGACCAAGCACTACTAGCCACGCGCGCGGGACACGTGGACGGACGGATGACACGAAACCCGGCCGGGCGGGTACGTAGCATCGCATGACACCCGAGCACCCCGTACCCGTCGTGCCCACGGCCACCTACCGGCTTCAGCTGCAGCCCGCCTTCCCGTTCACGGCCGCCGCGGCGGCCGTGCCGTACCTGGCGTCGCTCGGCGTCTCGCACCTGCACCTGTCCCCCGTCCTGGAGGCCGTGCCGGGTTCGCCGCACGGCTACGACGTCGTGGACCACACGCGCGTGCGCGGCGAACTCGGCGGCGAGGAGGGCCTGCGCGCGCTGTCGCGCACCGCGCGGGAGCACGGCCTCGGTCTGATCGTGGACATCGTGCCCAACCACATGGCGATGGTCCCGCGGCACAATCCCGCCCTGTGGGAGGTGCTGCGCGAGGGGCCGGCGTCCCCGTACGCGCGCTGGTTCGACATCGACTGGGAGGCACAGGGCGGCAAGGTGCTGCTGCCGGTGCTCGGCGGTCCGCTCGGCGAGGAGACCGGGCACCTGAAGGCGGACGGCGACGTCCTGCGCTACCACGACCACGCCTTCCCACTGCGCGCGGGCACCGAGGGACTGCCGCTGCCCGAGCTGCTGGACGCGCAGTGGTACCGCCCGGTGTGGTGGCGGCTGGCGCGCACGGAACTGAACTACCGGCGCTTCTTCAGCATCTCCCAGCTGATCGGGCTGCGCGTGGAGGACCCGGAGGTGTTCGCGGCCACCCACGCCAAGATCCTCCAGCTGCTCGGCGAGGGCGTGATCGACGGATTGCGGATCGACCACCCCGACGGCCTCGCCGACCCCGACGACTACCTCCGACGGCTGCACGAGGCGAGTGGCGGGTGCTGGACGGTCGTGGAGAAGATCCTCTCCGACGGCGAATCCCTGCCCTCGTCCTGGCCGGTGGCCGGCACCACCGGCTACGACGCGCTGCGGCACGTCGACGGCCTGTTCGTCGACCCGTCCGGTGCGGGCGAACTGCTGGAGCACTACCGGCGCTTCGCCGCCCCGCAGACCGACCGCGGCGGCGACTGGGCGGCCACGGTGCGGCGGGCCGCCTACAAGGTGATCACGCACGAGCTGGCCGCCGAGACCGAGCGGCTGACCCGGGTGGCGGACCGGGCGTGCTCGTCCGCGCCGGATCCGGCGCTGCGCGACCGCGCGCCCTGGGCGCTGCGCACCGCGCTCCAGGAGCTGCTGGTCCGCCTGGAGGTGTACCGGCCCTACTCCTCCGTGGACGCCGCCTCGGTGCTCACCGAGGAGGCCGCGGGGGCCGCCCGGCGCGCCTTCACCGTGCCCGAGGAGGGCGGGGCCGTGGACGTCGTACGGGATCTGGTGCTCGGGCGGGCAGGTGCGGGACCGCAGGCGGTGGAGCTGCGGACCCGGTTCGCGCAGGCCGCCTCCGCGCTGCGCGCCAAGTCCGTGGAGGACACGGCCTACTACCGGTACGTGCCGCTGCTGTCGGCCAACGAGGTCGGCGGCGATCCAGGCCGTCCGGCCGTGTCGCCGCGGGACTTCCACGCGTACTGCGCGCGCGTGCAGCGCGACTGGCCCGTCACCGGGACGGTGGTCTCCACGCACGACACCAAGCGCAGCGCGGACGTGCGGGCGGCGCTGGCCGTGCTGACCGAGTGCCCAGGACGGTGGGCGGAGCTGCTGGCCGGGCCGCTCGGTGACGGGGAGGGCGCGCCCGACGCGCAACTGGCGTGGGCGGCCTGGCAGACGGTGTTCGGCCTCGGCGAGGCGGACGCCGAGCGGGTGGGGCCGGCGCTGCTGAAGCACGTGCGCGAGGCAGGCCTGTACACGAGCTGGACGGAGCGGGAGGCGCCGTACGAGGAGGCGGTGGAGCGGTTCGTGGCCGAGGGGCCGTGCGGGCCGTCCGGCGCGCGGGTGGCGGCCTTCCGCGCCGCGCTGGAGCCGCACGTGCGGGCGAACGTGCTGGGCACCGCCCTGGTGCACCTGACGATGCCGGGCGTGCCCGACCTCTACCAGGGCACCGAGGCCGAGTACCGGGCCCTGGTGGACCCGGACAACCGGCGGCCCGTGGAGCTGCCGCCCCCGGACGCCGGCGCCAAGGGCGCGGTGACGGCGGCGGCGCTGCGGTTGCGCGCGCGCCGCCCGGACGTCTTCGGCGCCGCCGCGACGTACACCCCGCTGCGGGCCGAGGGCGCGGCGGCGGACCACTGCACGGCGTTCGCGCGCTCGGGTGAGGTCGTCACGGCCGTGACCCGGCTGTCCCTGCGGCTGGCCGAGGCCGGCGGCTGGCGCGGCACCCGGCTGCCCCTGCCGCCGGGGCGCTGGACGGACCTCCTCGCCCCGGGACGGCACTTCGAGGGCCACGCGCGCGCGGAAGACTTGTTCGCGGCCCTGCCGGTGGCCCTGCTGGAACGGACCGGCGGGCCCGGCGGGCAGGACTGAGCACCGACCCGCCCGGGCGCGCGGGGCGGCCGGGGGTGAGCGGCCACTTGACAGCCGTCACCGGCCGTGGGGTACTGCGGATGCGAAGCCGGGCGGGCCAGTACGGGGGTGAGTCCATGCCGGAGCCGCGCTATCCCAGTGTTCCCGAACTCGTGGCCTCGGCCCGGTCGCTTGCCGCGCGCCGGCCGGGCCTGTGCACCCTGGACCAGGTCGGCGTCTCCCGCGCGGGCAGACCGCTGCACCTGCTGTCCGTCGGCCGCGCCCGGCGGGCCGTCCTGGTGGTCGCGGGCGCCCACGCCAACGAGCCCACGGGCGGTCCCACCCTCCTCGCGCTGGCCCACCGGGTGCTGACCGAGCGGGAGTTGCGTGCCGGGACCTCCTGGCACTTCCTGCTCTGCGCGGACCCGGACGGGGCGAGCCTGCACGTGACGCCGGCCCCGCGCAGCCTGCTCGACTACCACCACGGCTTCTTCCGCCCGGCCGGGGCGGAGCAGCCGGAGTGGTCGCCGTCCGTGCTGCCGCCCGACCGGCTGCCGCCCGAGACCCGTGCGCTGACCGGTGTCATCGACGCGCTGCGGCCCTACCTCCAGGTGACCCTGCACGGCACCGAGCTGGGCGGCAGCTGGGTGCAGCTCACCCGTGACGTCCCAGGGCTGGCGGAACCTTTCGCCAAGTCGGCGGCGGAGTTGCACATCCCGGTGGAGACGGGCGCCTGCGACGCGGCCGGCTGGCCCGTCTCCGGGCCCGGCGTACGGGTGATGCCGGCGCCCGCATCGGCGCCGGCGTACCCGAGCCTGCCCGACGACGCGCGGCTGAGCACGTGGTACCACGCCCACCGCCACGGCGGCCTGACGGCGGTCGTGGAGGTCCCGATGTGGGCGAGCGACCTGGTCGACGACCCGGCCCCGCACCCGGCCCCGCAGGCGGCGATACGGCGGCTGGCGGCCCGGCTGCTGCGGGACGCCCGGGAGGTGGAGCTGGTGCTCGCCGACGCGCTGCCCCGGCTGCGGGGCGCCGACGGGCCGCTGCTGCGCGCGGCGCGGTGGGGGCTGGGCCTGGTGCCGGGGCTCGCGGCGGACTGGGTGCACACCCCGCCCGCCGACACGACGATGGCCTACGTCGGCAGCGTCGACGCGTTCGGCCGCCGGCTGCCGCTGCGGGCCGCCGCGATGCTGCTGCGGGTGCTGCGCGAGGCCGACGACCGGGCCGCGCCCGGCCTCGAACGGCTCGTCGCCACCTGGAGCACGGCCTTCGCGGACCGCTTCCGGGCCCGCTGGGTGCCGCTGGAGCACCAGGTCGAGCACCAGTCCCGCACGGTGGTGGAGGCGGCCCGCCACGCCCGGGACGTGGGCGCGTGAGGGCGGGGACGCGGACAGGTGCCCGCGCCCCCGCCGGCGCGGGTCCTCACCCGTCGAGCGTGAACACGTTCCCGGTCCGCGCGTTCATCTCGCAGGCGTTGGCGAAGGTCTCCGTGTAGTCGACCGCGCGTCCCTGCCACTCGCCGCGCGCCTGGACGGTCACGGGGGCGTAGATCATCGAGCAGAAGACGTCCTTGCGGGGGATGCCGCGGATGTCGCCGCGCGCCGACCGCAGCTCGGCGCAGGCCTGGGCGGCGTGGGAGTGCCCGTGGGGCGGGTCGCACAGCAGCAAGGTGCCTCGGGTGTCACCGCCCGAACGGGTGTCGCCATGGGTGACGGTGACGTAGAGCCAGTCGCCGCGGTCCGCCTGCCGCGGGGTGGTCCGGGCCGCCTGGGCCGGGACCGCGGCCGCGAGGAGGAGGGCCGCGGTGACCGGCAGACCGCGGCGCAGCCACCGGGTCGCCGTCTTGGTGATGGAGTGGGTCATGGCCGGTGTATCGGCACGCCGCCGCCCGGGCCGCAGTCCCGCTCACCCGAACGGGAGCACCGCCTCGCCTCCCGCTGCCCCGTCCGGGGGCGGTCCTGGCCGCTCAGTCCACCGAGAGCCGGTACGTCACCTGCCCGAAGCCCACCTGGTCGCCCTCGCGGACGACGGCCGCGCCGGTCACCCGCCGGCCGTTGACGGTGGTGCCGTTGGTCGAGCCGAGGTCGCGCAGGATCCACAGACCGCCCTGGTGGCGCAGTTCGGCGTGGAGCCGCGAGACGGTCTCGTGGTTCAGTCTCAGGCCGCTCGCCGGGTCGCGGCCTATGCGCAGCGGATGGCCGCCGGCCGGGTGCGGCAGCAGCAGCTTGGGCAGCCGCTCGGCCTGCCAGGCCCTGCGCAGCCGTACGGTGAAGCCGGAGACGGCTCCGACGGTGCCGAACACCAGGCGGGAGAGCCTGCCCTCGGTGGACAGGTCCGAGGTCAGCACGGCGAGTTCGTCGGGGCGACGGGCGGCGAGCGCGAGTTCCATGCGCCGCACGAACGTGTCGTGCGACAGCCGGCCCGCCGCGACGCCGTCGCGCAGCACCTTCAGTGCCCTGTCGCGCTCCGCGTCGGACAACCGCGCGGGGTACGGATGGATCTCGAAGGACGACGTCACGTTCGTGATTGTCGGCCAACGGCCGCGGGGTGTCCAGAAAACTCGAGGAGGGTCACGCGGCGCGCCGACCTGACGACACCTCGCGCGAATGGGTGGATTCAAAAGCGCATCGATCTCCTTTGGAGGACGATGGAGGACTCCGTCACGGTGAACAGACGAAGGGGAACCGTCCGTGCAGTTCGAGGTGTGGGCACCGCAGGCCGGCCGTGTGACGCTCCAGTGCGACGACGCCACGCGCGCGCTGGAGCGCGATCCTGAGCGGCCGGGATGGTGGAGCGGGCAGGCCGCCGCGCGGGACGGCTCGCGCTACGGCTTCGCCCTGGACGACGGCCCCGTGCTGCCCGATCCGCGGTCGCGGCGGCAGCCCGACGGCCCGGACGGGCTGAGCGCCGTGGTCGACCACGGGCGCCACGCCTGGCGCACCCCCGACTGGCCGGGGCACCCGCTGCCCGGCGCGGTCCTCTACGAGCTGCACGTGGGCACGTACACGCGCGAGGGCACGTTCGACGCGGCGGCGGCACGCCTGGAGCACCTGGCCGAACTCGGTGTCACGCACGTGGAGCTGATGCCGGTGTGCCCGTTCCCCGGCCGGCACGGCTGGGGCTACGACGGGGTGTCGCTGTGGGCGGTGCACGAGCCCTACGGCGGACCGGAGGGGCTGAAGCACTTCGTCGACCGGGCGCACGAGCTGGGCCTGGGCGTGGTCCTGGACGTGGTGCACAACCACCTGGGCCCCTCGGGGAACTACCTTCCGCGTTTCGGCCCCTACTTCACGGACACCCACCACACCCCGTGGGGCTCCGCCGTCAACCTGGACGCGCCCGGCTCCGACGAGGTGCGGGACTTCCTGGTCGGCAGCGCGCTCGCCTGGCTGCGCGACTACCGGCTCGACGGGCTGCGCCTGGACGCGGTGCACGCGCTGGTGGACACCCGAGCGCGCCACTTCCTGGAGGAGCTGTCCACGGCCGTGGACGCGCTCGCGGCGGACCTCGGCCGCCCGCTGTTCCTGATCGCGGAGTCGGACCTGAACGACCCGCGCCTGATCACCCCGCGCGCGGAGCACGGCCTCGGGCTGCACGCCCAGTGGAGCGACGACTTCCACCACGCCCTGCACACGGCCGTGACGGGCGAGTCCCAGGGCTACTACGCCGACTTCGCGCGGGCCCCGCTCGCCGCGGTCGCCAAGACGCTCACCGGCGGCTACTTCCACGACGGCACGTACTCCAGCTTCCGGGGCCGCCACCACGGCCGCCCCCTGGACCGCACCCGCGTGGCCGGCCACCGGCTGCTCGGCTACGGCCAGACCCACGACCAGGTCGGCAACCGGGCCCAGGGCGACCGGCTGTCCGGCCTGCTGGCCAACGCGCCGGGGCTGCTGGCGTGCGCGGCCACGCTGACGCTGACCGCGCCGTTCACGCCGATGCTCTTCATGGGTGAGGAGTGGGCGGCGGCCACCCCGTGGCAGTTCTTCACCGACCACACCGACCCGGACCTGGCCGAGGCCGTGCGCCGGGGCAGGCGGCGGGAGTTCGCGGCGCACGGGTGGGCGGAGGAGGACGTGCCCGATCCGCAGGACGAGGCGACCCGGGACCGCTCCTGCCTGGACTGGTCCGAGCCGGAACGCGAGCCGCACGCGCGCGTGCTGGCCTGGTACCGGCGGCTGATCGCGCTCCGGCGCCGGCTGCCGGACCTCACCGACCCCGACCTCGCCGCGACCCGGGTCGCCTACGACGAGGAGGTACGCTGGCTGGCCTTCCGGCGCGGGGACGTGCGGGTGGCCGTCAACCTCGGCACCGGTGCGGCGGCGATCCCGCTGGGCACCCGGCCGGCCCGGGTGCTCGCCGCCTGGGAGCCGGTCGAGGCACCCGACGAGGACGGTCTGCTGCGCCTGCCGGGCCGGTCGTGCGTGGTGCTGGCGCAGAGCTGAGCCCGCACCGCCCCCGCCCCGCCGCTGGGCCGCCGCGGTCACCGTCCTCACCACAGTGCGGCGTCCCGCCGGCGCCGCATCCATCAGGGTGCGGGGCTCCCGCCGTCGCCGCACTCATCAGAGTGCGGGGCAGGATGCGGGGCTCCCGCCGTCGCAGGCCTCGTCAGCGTGCGGTGTCCCCGGCGTCCCCTCCCCCGTCCGTGCCCGTGTCCCTGTCCGTGTCCTCGCGGAATTCCGTGACCCGCTCCAGGAGGATCGCCTCCCAGGCGTGCCGCAACTGGACCCTCAGCAGCGGCAGCGGACTGTCGTCGCGGCCCTCCAGGCGCGCGGCGAGGCGGATCACGGTGTCGCAGCGGGCCAGCCACAGGCCGCGCAGGCAGGGCCGGGCGCCGTACCCGGCGAGGGTGGCGGCGCGCACGGCGGCGGGTGACCCGACGGCGAGGGCGAGGCCCGCGATGTCCTCGGCGGGGTCGCCGACGGCCGCGTCGGTCCAGCCCAGCACGCCGCGGACCCGGCCGTCGGCGGCGACCACCAGGTGCTCGGCCGACAGGCCGCGGTGGACGAGGACCGCCGTGCCCGGCTGGGCGGCCAGCTGGGCCGCGGCGGGCGGGGCGAGCTGGTGCATCCGGGCGGGCTCGAACTCGTCGGCCTTCCCTAGGAGTTCCGCGGCGTGCACGGCCATCCGGCGCAGCGCCTCCAGGGAGCGGGGCGCGGGGCGCGGCACGCCGAGCGTCTCGGCCTGCCGGACGGGCACCGCGCGCAGCCCGGTGAGCAGCCCGGCCAGGTCGTCCTCGCCGACGGCGGAGACCTCGTGCTCGCCGGCCGTGCCGCCGGGGATCCTGGTGTCCAGGGTGTACGCCAGTCCGGGCGCCCAGTCGCCGTGCGCCACGCTCGCGGGGACGGCCACCGGCAGGTGCGGGCGGGCCAGGTCGCGCAGGCGCAGTTCGCGGCGCCGGCGCGCGGAGGCGGCGCGGTCGGGGGCCAGGCGCAGCACGTGGCGGGCGCCGACCCACCAGGTGGTGTGCGCGCCGCCCTCGGCGACGGGCCGGACGTCGGGTCCGCCGGTGCCGCCGCCCCCGCGCTGCGGGCCGTCGGGGAGCAGGGTGCGGACCAGCCGGCGGACCGTGTCCGCGGTGGGTGTGGGTGCCTGGGTCATCGTCGCGCCGTGTCGTTCGGGTCGGGGGCGGGAGCTGCCGGCGGGTCAGTCCACCATGACCATCTCCCGGGTGGTGTCGTTGAGGCGGCGGCCCCCGTCCTCGGTGACCGTCACGATGTCCTCGATCCGCACCCCGAAGCGGCCGGGCAGGTAGATGCCGGGTTCCACGGAGAAGCACATGCCGGGCACGAGGGGCTGCTCCTCCCCTTCGATCATGTACGGCGGCTCGTGCGTGGTGACGCCGATGCCGTGGCCGGTGCGGTGGATGAAGTACTCGCCGTACCCGGCGTCCGCGACCACCGCGCGGGCGGCCCGGTCGACGTCCTGGCAGGCGGCGCCCGGCCGCACGGCGCGGAAGCCCGCCTCCTGTGCCTCGCGGACGACGTCGTGCACCCGGCGTTCCTCGTCCGTGGGTTCGCCGACGTGGACGGTGCGGGTGGTGTCGGAGCCGTAGCCGTCCTTGAGGCCGCCGAAGTCGAGGACGACCATGTCGCCGCGCTCGATGACCCGGTCGCCCATCTCGTGGTGCGGGTTGGCGCCGTTGGGGCCGGAACCGACGATGGTGAAGTCCACCTGGGAGTGGCCGAAGCGCCGCAGCAGGGCGGCGAGGTCGGCGCCGACCTCGAACTCGCGGCGCCCGGCGAAGCGGACCGTGCGGATCTCCTCGAAGGCCTGGTCGGCGGCGGCCGCGGCGGCGGCCAGGAGTTCGAGCTCGGCGGCGTCCTTGACGGCCCGGAGCATCGGCAGGGCCTCGGTGAGGGAGGCGTAGGAGGTGCCGGGCAGGGTCCGCTGGAGGGCCAGCAGGTGCATGGCCCACGCGTTGTCGCTGATGCCGAAGCGGCCGCGGCCGTCGAGGAGGGCGGCGGTGACGGCGTAGGGGTCCTTGCCGTCGGTCCAGTCGCGCAGGGTCATCGCGGGCGCGCCGGTGGCCCGGGCGGCGTCCGGGGCCTCCAGGGTCGGGACGACGAGGACGGGGTCCTGCCCGGGGACCAGGACCAGCAGGGTGAGCCGTTCGGTGTCGGCGGGCGGCGCGTAGCCGGTGAGCCACACGAGGTCGGGGCCGGGGGCCACGAGGAGCCCGGCGAGCCCGGCGTCGGCCGCCGCCCGTGCGGCGCGTGCCATCCGGGCCCGGTAGTCGTCGGCGGTGAAGGGCGCGGGCGCGGTGCCGGTCATCCGGTCCTCCGTGTGCGGCTGGGGGGCGGTGAGGGACGAGCAGTGACCACGGGCAGCATCCTGCACGCGCGCTAGGGGCCGCGCGAGCCGGTCGGCGGGCCCGACGGGTCACGCCCCCCATCCTCGCCGGTGGGACGGCACGAGGGCCACCGCTTTGCCGGATCAATGTTAACGGTCACTGCTTGCCCAACCATTAGTCCTCGTGGTGGGATCGCCTCACTGCCATGAGCCGGGGGACCGGGCGACAGGAGGGGGACGCCGTGCTCGTCATCGCGCACATCAGCGATCTGCATCTGGACGGCACCGCGCGGGCGACGGAACGCGCGGCGCGGGTGCGTGACACGCTCTGGGAGCTGCCCGGCCGGGTGGACGCGCTGCTGGTGACCGGCGACATCGCCGACCACGGAGCGGAGGCCGAGTACGAGGAGGCAGCGGCGCTGCTGGGCCTGGCCGGCGGTGCCGCGCCGTTCCCGGTGCTCACCTGCCCCGGCAACCACGACGACCGCGCCGCCTACCGCAAGGCCCTGCTGGGCCGGGCGGCGGCCGGCGGACCGGTCAACTCCGTGCACGTCCTCGACGGCGCGGCCGTGCTGATGTGCGACTCCAGCATCCCGGGCAGCGACGAGGGCGCCCTCGACGAGGAGACGTACGGCTGGATCGAGGAGACGCTCGACGGCCTCGTCGACGGCGTACCGGCGCTGCTGGCCCTCCACCATCCGCCGGTCGCCCTGCACCACCCCCTGCCCGACCGTTACCGGCTGCGCGAGCCGCACCGGCTGGCCGACCTGCTGCGGCGGCGGCCCGCGATCGCCGGATTGATCACCGGGCACGCCCACACGGCCGCCGCCACGACGTTCGCCGGGCGGCCGCTCGTCGTGGGCCCCGGGGTCACCTGGACACTTCGGCTGCCCTGGGAGGGCGAGGGCGCGGCGGACCGGGACGCTCCGCCCGGGCTCGCCTACCACGTCCTGGACGACGAAGGGGGCCTGACGAGCCACTTCCGGGTCGCCGCCTGATCCGTGACCCGGTCCGGGGCGTCAGGTGGTCCCTGGCTCGGCGGGTGGCGTCGGGCGTGATCCGTGACGTCAGGTGAGGACGCCCGGCGTGACGTGGAGCTGCTGGTAACCGCCGCCGGGGTGCCGCACGGTCAGGACCACCCGGTGGCCCGGGCCGGTCCCGGCCACCGCGCGCGCGAGGTCAGCCGCCGAGTCGATCCGCGTCCTGTCGAACACGAGCAGGACGTCCCCGCGGACCAGCCCGGCCGAGTACGCGGGCCCCGGCACGTGCACGCCGACGACCCGGGCTCCGGGCCCGTCGTCGTCCACCGCCTCCAGCCCGAGGGCCGGGCCCACCGGGGCGGGCGCGGGACTCGCGGCCGGTGCCCGGCCCCCCGGCCCGGACACCGCCGGCGGCGCCTGCCCCGCCGCGACCGCCGCCCCCGCCAGACGCTGCGCCTCGGCCAGCCTGCTCATGCCGATGACCGTGGCGCCCACCGCGCCCAGGCCGACGCCGGCCAGCAGCAGGACCAGGCCCGCGACCAGGCCGCACACCGCCGCGGTGAACCGGCGGCCCCGCCGGTTCACGGGCTGCGGGCGGGCGCGCTCACGCGCGGCACCCGCACCGGGCTCGCCGGGCATCGGCTTGGGTCGCAACGCAGTCTGTTCCATCGTTCTCCTCCGGCCTCCTTCGGCCTCCGGCTGGTGCCTACCCGGCGCCCGGACCCCTCACGAGCCACGAACGAGTGAGACTGAAGGCGACCGGAGGCAAAGCGGCGGGACCGAGCGGCCGTCGACGGCAAGCGCCTCTGCCGGTAATGGCTGTTGGCGGGGGCGGCTGAGGTCAGGGGCGGCCGCACGCGGCGAGGACCGTTGTCGGGGGCGGCTGTTACGTTCGGCGGCATGAGCGACCACCTCCTGCGGAAGCTGCGGAGCAGCCCGCGCCTGGCCGAACTGGCGGCCTTCCCCTTCGAGTTCGACCTGGGGAGCGCCGGCCACGTCGAGCCGGTCCGGCTCGCCTCCGGCGGCCCCCTGGAGCCGATCGCGGGCGACGCGTCGGGCGGCACGTACTTCGTGTGCGGCGACGGCTCCGTGCTCTACGCCGACTCCGAGGGCTCGGCCGGGATCATCGGCTCCGACGTGGACACGACGCTCGAGATGCTCATCGGTCTGCCCGGGTGGCAGGACTGCCTGGACCTGTCACCGGCCGACGGCGCCGAGGAGATCCTCGCCGTGGTCGCCGGGTCCGAGGCGGAGATACGCGAGGACTACGGCATCGACGAGGAGCGGGCCGAACTGCGTGCCGCCCTCGGCCTGCCCGAGCGCTCGCCCGTGGAACTCGTCGCGCTGCTGCACGCGGCGCTGCTGCACACCGAGCCCGGCTTCCTGCTGCTCAACGCCGAGGAAGGATGTGCCTACGGCCTGCTGGACTCCCACCCCCGGCCGACACTGCGCGAGACGGTGCTCGCCCACGCCCCGGACGTGCTCCCCCGCCCCGCGACCGGCCCCGACGGGCCGCGCGGCCCCGGCGAACCGCTGCTCACCTGGGCCGGGCGGGCCCTGGACCTGGGCCTGACGGAGCACGCGCGGGCGGCCCTGATCCGCGGGCTCGACGAGATCGTCATGAACCAGAGCATGCTGCGCCGGCCCGACGCCCCGCGGGAGCTGGACATCTCGCCCCTGCTCCGGTTCGCCGAGGCCTTCGAACGCATCGGTGACCGGGCGCAGGCACAGCGCGCCCGGCACCTGCACGCGGCGCTAGCCCGAACCGGGGCCGACCGCCGCACCCCCACCGCCTCCCCCTCCAGCACGGAGACGGGCACCGGCACCGGCACCGGCACCGGGCGGAGCTGAACCCGAGCCCTTTCAGCCGACGGGCAGCGCGGGGGCCGGCGGGTGGTCCGGGAGGAAGGCGTGGGCGCGGCGGGCGAGCCACTCGGCCTTGTAGCGGTTCACGTTCCGGTGCCAGTTCAAAATGCCGGCCAGCCAGTTCTCCAGGTCCGCGACATAGCGCCCCATGGCCGCGCGGGCCTCTGGCGACAGCTGGAAGTCGTCGTAGACCACGGGCAGTTCGTGCGCGACGACGTGTTCGAACTGGCGCATGCGCTGGGTCATCAGGTCGTGCACGACGGAGAGGGCCGCGGGGTAGCCGATGCCGAAGAAGTGCTGCACGACGAGGATCGCGTTGTGGATCTCGCCCTCGTACTCGATCTCCTTCTGGTAGGAGAAGACGTCGTTGAGCAGGCAGGCGTAGTCCATGGCCGCGTTCTCCAGGGAACGGACCGGGCCGCTGCGGTAGACCTCGGGCGGGATCGCCGGGCCGTGCCCCATCCGGCACAGGCTGAGGGTGAGGTCGGAGCCGAAGGTGGCGCGCCGCATCTCCAGGTAGTCGACGGGGTCGGGCACGCGGTTCTGCAGCTGGTTGGACAGCTCCCACACCCAGCTCTCGGTCATCGAGTCGACCGCGCGTTTGAAGGTGCGCCGCTGGTCCGGGGTCATCGCGGCGGTGGTCCGGGCCCACAGGTCGACCAGAGCGCGCTCCATGGCGTTGAGGGGGACGGGGGCCTCCTCGCCGTCGACCGGCATGCACGCCGACAGGCGGGCCGTGGTCAGCCGTGCGGCGGCGAGGTCACGGCGGTGGCCGTAGACCAGTGGGTAGTAGTCGTCGCCGTAGGTGCCCCAGGCGAGCCACTGCGCGCTCAGGTCGAGTTCCCCGGGTGCCGCGTCCGGGTCCAGCCCCGCCGAGCACAGGGCCAGGTCGTAGGCGGCGAGCTTGTCCTCGTCCCAGACGCCTTCCGTGAGGATGCCCATCCGGTGGCACCAGTCGGCGAGCCGGGACCGTGAGCGCTCCAGGTGCGGGCTCAGCTCCAGCGGGAAGGGCATGTACAGGTCGGGGATGCGGGAGGGGCCGACCTTCTCGTACGGGACGTGGGTGTAGGCGCGCAGGCTCCCCCACTGCCTGAACGGCGTGGGAGGTCCCCCCATGGCGCCGGCCGCGGCGAGCAGCGCGCCCACGTCGACGGCCGAGGTGCCGGGTCCGGACGGGGGCCGCCAGGGGTTGACCGGGCGGGCCCGGGCGTTCATGTACCGGCTGGAGCGCATGTGCCATTCGTGGCCGCCGGACTGCCAGTCCTGCAGGCCCTTGGTGTACGCCGCCACCGCCGCGACCTCACCGGGGGTGAGGCCGTGCTCCGCGGCCACGGCGGGCACCTCGGTGAGCGCGGTGTGCTCGAACTGGTGCAGGCGCGAGGTGAGGACGTCGTTGACGGTGTCCGCGGCCTCCTGCGTGGTGCAGCCGAAGAAGGTCTCCAGGACCAGCACGCCGTTGCTCAGCTCGCCCTCGTCCTCCACCTCCCGCTGGTAGGAGAACAGGTCGTTGCGCAGGTGCACGGCGTCGGAGAAGGTCTCCATCAGCACCCTGAGCGGCCTCGACTCAGCGACGGAGGCGGGCACTTCGGCGGTGGCGTACTCCACGAGCCCCGCCGACCAGGGGGCGCCGCCGACCTTGCGGCGCATCTCGATGTACTCGACGGGGTTGGCGATCCGCCCCTCGTTGATGTTGGACAGCTCCCACAGGGACTCGTTCAGCAGGTGCTCGGTGGCCACCGCGAACCGGCGTCGCCAGCCGGCCGACATCGACGGGACCGTACGCGCCCACAGGTCGGCCAGGCCCGCCTCCACCGGGTTCTGCGGCTCGGGGACGTCGGCGCCGTCGTCGAGGGGCATGAACAGGGGCAGCCGGTCCAGGTAGGCCTTGCCGCCGGCCCGGTCCTGGCTGCGCTTGAACGTCTCCAGGAAGTGGTCGTCGAAGAAGAAGACCCACACGTACCAGTCGGTGATCAGGGAGAGGGCGGGGCCGTCGCAGTCGGGATGGGTGTAGGCGCACAGCAGTCCGTAGTCGTGCGCGTCGAGATCGGACTGGTCCCAGATCCCGGAGCCCTCCAGCATGCCCATGTCCCGCGCCCACCGCGTGGAGTGGGCGCGCGCCTCGTCGAGGTGCGGGTTCAGCCGCGCGGGGTACGGCATGTAGAAGTGCGGTAGTTCGAAGGGCTGCTGCGTCATGGCCGGGCCCTACCCGGGGTGCTCGGCAGTCATCCTCCGGCGCGCATCCGATCACACCATCGCGTGAATCACCGCCGAACGCGCCCCGCGCGCGGACCCGGTGACGTCGGACGCCGTCGCACGCGGGTCTGCCCTGACGAACGTCAGGGGTCCGGTCAGCGGGTCAGCGGATCGGCGGGGGCGGTCTCCCGCTCCAGCTGGGCGGCGAGGCCCAGGTAGCGCGGTCGCCGGGGGACGGGCACCAGGCCGCGGACCAGCAGGTGCCACATCTCGGTCGTCCTGCGCGGCAGCCGGGTCACCGGTTCCAGGGGCCGGCCCGCGACCCGGGTGCCGACGAAGAAGGAGACCAGGGAGCGCGCGGCGGCATGGACGTCGACGTCCGGGTGGACGTCGGCCTCCCGCACCGCGGCGAGGAGCCGGTTGGTGGCGATCTCCAGCCACTCCGTGAAGGGGTGGCGCAGCGGTGGCCGCACCTCGACGCCGCCGGTGGCGAGCCGGAAGCCCGCGCGGACGACCGGACCCTCGACGGACAGCCGGGTGAACGCGAAGGTGATGCGCATCAGCGCTTCCAGGGACGGGCAGCCCCGCTCCTCCACCTCGCCCGTCACCTGGCGCACGGCCCGGGACTGCAGCTCCATGATGGCGTGGGCCAGGTCCTCCTTGGCCGCGAAGTGGAAGTACAGGGCGCCCTTGGTGACCTGGGCGTGCTCGACGATGTCGCTGAGGCTGGTGCGCTCGTAGCCGTGCCGGTCGAACAGGTCGGCAGCCGCCGTGATGATCGTCGAGCGTGTCTGCTCGGCGCGTAACTGCCTCGCCATGGCCAGAAGACTCCTGCTCTAACGAACGGGGCGTGCTGTTTGTTTCCTGCTCGCTCCACGATAGCCCACCAGCCAACCCCGTCACCAGACAGGAGAGTTGGTTCATTCACGGTCCCTCATCGGCCCAACAGTCACCAAATACGGACAAACAGAGAAGAGTTCAAAACCAGCAGGACGGTTTCTTATGTGTCACCTCACGGAGTCTCACGGGTGGGGATCCGGCACCCGGCGGAAGGCGACCCGTACTCGTCGGCGCGGCACGGAACTTATCCGTGCCGCCGCTAGTTTCTACGGTGCTGTAGAACTGAACGATCCGACCTTTGGAGAGCACCATGGCCCTGTGGGACCGCATCAAGGATTCCGCGACGCAGATGCAGACCCAGCTGGTGGCGAAGAAGAACGACCTGAAGAGCGGCGCCTTCCGCGACGCGAGCATGGCGATGTGCGCGCTCGTGGCCGCCGCCGACGGCACCGTGGACCCCTCGGAACGCCGGCGCGTCGCCCAGCTGATCGCCGGCAACGAGGTCCTGCAGAACTTCCCCGCGGACGACCTGCGCCGCCGCTTCGAGGAGAACCTGGACAAGCTGACCGCCGACTTCGACTTCGGCAAGGTGAGCGTGCTCCAGGAGATCGCCAAGGCGAAGAAGAAGCCCGCCGAGGCGCGGGCCGTCGTCCAGATCGGCATCGTGATCGGCGGCGCGGACGGCGACTTCGACAAGACCGAGCGGGCCGTGGTCCGTGAGGCCTGCTACGCGCTGGACCTGCCGCCGCACGAGTTCGACCTCTGACAAGCGCCGCCGGCACCGCCGCGCCGCCTGCCGCCGCCCGCCCGCGCCATCACAATGCCGCCAGGACGGGCAGGATCCCGGTCGCGGTGGTGACGTCCGCCGTCAGCGGGCGGTCCTCGGTGCCGGCGGGCAGCGCGGCGGCGGCCACGGCGAAGGCCGCGGTGCGCGGCGGCCGCGCACGCCGGCGCAACGCCCTGACGGCGACCACCAGTTCGCATGCCAGGACGGTCGCGTAGGCGTCCACCGCGCGCAGGGCCTGGCGGGCCGCCTGGGAGGCGAAGCTGGCGGCCTCCTCCAGGCCGTGGGAGAGCACCGCGTGACCGGCCGATGCGGGCGTGGCGCAGGCGCGCAGCTCGGCGAGGGCGGAGTTCGCGGTGTACTCCAGGATCATCGTGCCGGAGCTGCCCGGCGGGCCCTCGGCCAGGAAGGCGGGCAGGCCGGTGAGATCCGGGCGGCCCAGCGCGGCGAGACGGGCGGCCGACAGCTGGGCGGTCTGCAGCACGGCGAGGTCGAGGGCGTCCAGGGCGAGGCCGAGCGGGGCCGCGTAGAAGCCGCCGTGGTGGTAGGCGGTCGTGCCGTCGGCGCTGATGAGCGGGTTCTCCGAGGGGCAGTTGACCTCCACCTCGACGATGTGCCGCAGCGTGTCCGCCGCTTGGAGGGCGGGGCCGTGCGCCTGCGGGAAGGCCCGGAAACCGAACGGGTCCTGGATCCGGTGGTCTCCGGTGCCGTGCGGCGGGCCGGGCGGCCCGGACAGCCGCCGCACCTCCGCGGCGGCGCGGGCGGCCCCCGGATAGGGGCGCAGCGCGTGGAGCCTGTCGTCGTACGCCTCCAGGGAGCCACAGACGGCGGCGAGCGACAGGGCGGCCACGGCGTGCGTGGCCCGCAGCAGCACGTCGAGGCCGTGGCAGGCGAGCGCGGCCTGGCCGAGGGTGAGAGCGTTGCTGCTGAGCAGTGCGAGCGCGTCGCCGGGCTGCGGCACGACGGGGGCGGGCAGCGCGGGAACGGCGGTGCCGGTCCCCGCGAGGGGCACCTCCCGCGCCGCGTCGCCCGGATGCGGCTCGGCCCGCGCCGCGCGGCCCGGGCGAGGCGGCGCCTGGGCTGCGGGGCCCGGGCGGTGCTCCGGCCGCGCGGCAGGGCTCGCGCGATGCCCCGTCTCCGTTCCGCGGTCCGGACCGGGTGGGGTCTGCGCCGCGCGGTACCCGCGCGCGGGCAGAACGCCGTCGGCCGGGGTGTCCTCCAGAAGGGTGCCCGGCGTCAGGGGCCCGCCGAGTCCGTCGCCCCGGTCGCGGCCGCCCGGCAGGCCGTACGGCGGTGCGGTCGCCCGGGAGCGGCCCGCGCCGGCCGGGGTGCCGTTCAGCCAGGGGCGTTCGCCGATGAGGGTCAGGCCCGTCTGTGCGAGGGCCGTCAGGTCTCCGGTGCCCAGGCCGCCGTACTCGTTGACCGCCGGGTGCACGCCGAGCCGGAGTGCCTCGGTGAGGGCGATGACGAAAGCGGGCTGGATACCGGAGCCGCCGGCGAGGAGCTGGTTGGCGCGGACGGCCAGCATCGCCCGGATCTGCCGGGCCGGGAGCACCGCGCCCGCCCCGCCCGCGTGGCTGCGCAGCAGCCGCAGGCCGTGCTCGGCCTCGTCCCGGCTGTCCACCGGCACCGAGCGGTGCGCGCCGACACCGGTGCCGCGGCCGTAGAGCCTGCCCGCCGCGGCCAGGCGCCCGGCGGCCCGCCAGGAGCGGTGGGCCCGTGCCAGCGCCTCGCGCGGTACGACGGGTTCGGCCGCGGCGTCGGCGAGGCGGACCACACCGGCCAGCGGGAGGTGGCGGCCGTCCAGCACGACACGGGTGTCCTCCGCGTCCCGGGGCGCCCGCGTCGCGCTGTCCACTGCCGGTCCGGTCAGACGAGACCGGCCGACTTCAGCCAGTCCTTGGCCACGTCCAGCGGGTCCTTGTTCTGCGACTGCACCTGCGTGTCGAGGTCCAGCAGGGTGGCCGTGTCCAGCTTGGCGGAGAGCGCGTTGAGCGCTTCGACGCCCTTCTGGTCGAGTCCGCTCTTGTAGACGAGCGGCTGGACGTTCTCGAACCCGAAGAGGTTCTTCGGGTCCTGCAGGACGACGAACTTCTCCTTGGCGATGGTCGGGTCCGTGGTGAAGACGTCCGCGGCCTGCACGGTGTCCTTCTTCAGCGCCGCCTGGGTCAGCGGGCCGCCCGCGTCCAGCGCCTTGAAGGACTTGAACTCCAGCCCGTACAGCGACTTCAGGCCGAGCAGGCCCTGCCGGCGCGTCTGGAACTCGGGCGAGCCGCCGATGACGATGTCCTTCGCGGCGTCCTTGAGGTCCGCGATGGAGGACTTGTCGGTCAGCTGGTACTTCTTCGCCGTCGCGGCGTTGACGGTGACCGAGTCCTTGTTCTGCGCCGGCGACGGCTCCAGCAGCGTCAGCTTGGGGTCGAGCTTGGTGTTGATCGCGGCCGTCGTGGCGGCGACCGTCTTCGGGGCGGCGTTCTTGTCCAGATAGGCCAGCAGCGCGCCGTTGTACTCGGGCAGGACGGTCACGGAACCGTTCTTGAGCAGGCCGTAGGTTGTCTCGCGGCTGCCGATGTTGTGCTTGTAGGTGACCTTGACGCCCTTGGCCTTCAGGGCCTCGCCGTAGATGTCGGCCAGCAGGATGCTCTCGGCGAAGTTGTTGGAGCCGACGACCACGCTGTCCCCGCTCGCCTTGCCGCCCGCGAGCGGGTCGCCGCCGGACTTGTCGCCGGAGGACGAACACCCGGCGAGGAGTGCGACGGTGGCGGCGAGGGCGACGGTGGCCGCGCCGGCGCGCCTCGTGCTGGACCTGGTGCTCTTCGCGTAAGAAGTCACGATTCTCGTTCCGGGTTGGGAAGTCGTGGGGCAGGACGGGGACAAAGGAGTACGGCATGCGGAACACCGCACTTTACTGATCCAATCCAGCCGCTTCTCGATCAGTCAAGAGCAGCCAGGTCACCGATCGGCTTCGTTTCCCTGGTACTTGTGAAGCGCAAGCGATTGCTTTGTAACGCATTCTTGACATGGGACGAGCCGGGCGCGGCTTCGAAGAGGCGGTAGATTTCACGGCAGTTGACGTCGGTCACAGCGGTGTACACGGGCCGCACCGGTGTCGTCGCGCACCGTCGTTGTCACGTACGTCCTGGGTGGAGACACCCTTCGAAGGAGGCCCGGTGTCCACGAACGAGGTGGACGCGCCCACCCGGCAGGCCGCACCGCCCCGGGCCGGTGGCATCGGGGGATTCGCCGACCGCTGGCCCTTCCGGCGCAAACTCAACGTCCTGGTCGGCGCGCCGCTCACCGTGGTCGGTCTGCTGCTCGCCTACCTCATCGCCGACCAGGTCGGCCAGGCCAGGGACGCGGCCGCCGCGGCCCGGCTGGTGCGGGACAGCGCCCAGGTCGCGGTGCTCGTCGACCGGGTGCAGGCCGAGCACCAGCAGGCCGTCCTGCTCTCGGTGCGCTACGAGGCCCAGGGCATCGGCGCCCGCCCCTCCGCCGCCGCCTACCGCACGGCGCAGGCGGCGGTCGACGCCCAGGTGGCCGTGGTACGGCACGCCTTCGGCGACCGGCTGCCCGGCACCGAGGCACAGGCGCTCAGGGAGATCGAGGGCCTGAGCAGCCTGCGCGACACCGTGGAGCAGGGTTACCTGCCCGCCGACAACATCGACCCGGCCTACACGGGCGCCGCGAAGAACCTGATCGACGGTCTCGGCCTCGACCGGAACGCGGCCCTGGCGGCCACCTTCACCGGCAACCTGCTGGACTCCCTGCTGCGCGCCGACGCCGCGCACAGCTCCTTCGAGACCAGCGTGTTCTCCGCGACGACCGGCGACACCAACGCGCTCATCGAGTTCACCGGCGCGGTCGGCTCCCACGAGCTGTACACCTACCAGGCCGACCGCTTCGCCCGGTTCGCCACCGCCGCGCAGGCCGACCGGCTCGCGGAGATGGAGCACACCCCCGCGCAGCGCCGGATCGCCGAGGCGTACGCCGAACTCCAGATCGACCCGAGCAGTCTCCAGGCGAACGCCCCCGACCAGATCCGGCGCGCCTTCCAGGACGCGCTGGGCGACTACCCCTCCTACCCCGAACAGGCCGCCGCCCGGCTGAAGATCGCCTCCTCGCTCATCGACGAGATCGCCGGCTCGGCCGACGACGCCTCGACCGACGCGTGGTGGCGGGCCGCCGGGCTGCTGACCGCCGCACTGTTCGGCTTCCTCCTCTGGCTCGGCTTCTCGGTGGCCGTGCGCCGCTCGGTGGTCCGGCCCGTGCAGGCGCTCACCGGGGCCGCGCAGGAGGTGTCCGCCGCCACCGGACGGGAACTCGCCCGGGTCGCCGACGACGACTCCGACGACAGCGGGCCGCCGCGCCTCCAGGACGTGCCCGTCACCGCGCGCGACGAGATCGGCGACCTGGCGGCGGCGTTCAACCAGGTGCAGACCACGGCCGCGGCGCTGCTGGAGCGCCAGGTGCTCAGCCGCCGCAACGTCGCCGAGATGTTCGGCAACGTCGGCCGCCGGGTCAGCAACCTGACCACCCGTCAGCTCGCGCTGATCGACGCGGTCGAGCGCGGTGAGACGGATCCTGCCCTGCTCGAACGCCTCTACTCCATCGACCACATCGCCGTACGCCTGCGCCGCAACGCCGACAGCCTGATGCTGCTGGCCGGCATCCGCGAGGCCGTCCTGGACTCCGGCCCCACCGCGCTGACCAACGTGGTGCGCGCCGCGCTCGGCCAGATCGAGGGCTACCAGCGGGTCCGGCTGTACGCCGGGACCGAGATCATGGTCGCGCCGGACGTCATCGGCGACCTCACGCTGATGGTGGCCGAACTCCTGGAGAACGCGGTGGCGTTCTCCCCCGCGGGCAGCCCCGTCGAGGTGACGGTGCGCTCGGGCGCGGAGGGCGCCTCGATCGCGGTCACCGACCACGGCCTCGGGATGAGCGCCGAACGCCTCGCCGAGGAGAACGCCCGCCTGATCCGCCGCGAACGCCTCGACCTGGTGCCGACGAAGGTGCTCGGCCTGTTCGTGGTGGGCACGCTGGCCCGCCGCTGGGAGGTCGGGGTCGCCCTCACCCGCACGGCGGGCGGCGGTGTCACGGCCGAGGTCACGATCCCCTCCGCCCTGCTGCTGTCCCCGGGTGCGGTGGTCTCCGGCGGCGACGCTCCGGTGGACCGGGCCGCGCCGGAGGGGGCGGCGGAGCGGAACGGAACCGGCGGCGAGGCCGCGGCCGGATCCCCGGGTGCCGCCGGGACCGCGGGCGCCGTCGAGGCCACCGGGCCGAGGCCGTCCACCGCCGTGGTGCCCGAGCCCGCCGCGGACGCCGGTGACGAACCCGGCGCGCTCCCCCGCCGCCTCCCCCGGCGCCAGACGTCCCCCGCCGCGTCCGACGCGGAGACGACCGTGAAGCGGGAACCCGCCGGAGCCCCGGCCCCTTCCACGGACCCGGGAACAGCCGCAGTCGGGGAACAGCCGGCAGAACAGGAACCGGACGAACGCCCGGAACCGGCCGCACGCCGGGACCAGACCGCAGAGCCGGAACCGGCCGCACGCCGGGACCAGACCGCTGGCCCGGCATCGGCATCGGCATCGGCATCGGGCCCAGGCTCGCAGCCCGCCGCCGGACCGGCCGCGGCGCAGACCCCGTTCACCCCCCGGGCCCGTAAAGAGACCAACCCGGCGGAAGCGGTGTCCGGCCCGACGGTGCCGGGTCAGGCCGGGCCCGGCCGGGCGCCGGCCTCCCGTCCCCTGCGCCGCCGCGTGCGCGGCGCGACCCTGCGCGCCGCCGGCGGCCCCTCCCCGAGCGCCCGCGAGAGCGCACGGCCCGCCGACGCCGACGCCGTGCGGTCCGCGCTGGAGGAGTTCGAGGCCGCCGTGGAGCGCGCCCACCGCGACACCGGCACCCGACCCGCCGTCACTTCCGGCGGACCCCCCGCGGACCCCCCGCCCGCCACCGGCCCGAACGGCCCCGCCGACCCCGCCCCGGACAGCCGTACCGGGCCCCGCGCGGACGCCCGGACCACCCCGGCCGCCGCCGCGCACCCGCCGACAGCGGACCCGACCGCCCCGCGCCCCACCACCCCCGACTCGCAGCACCAGAACGACCTCCCGGAAGGAGCCGAGCAGTGAGCACGTCGACAGGTGACACTCCGACGGGAGGCACCACGCCGACCGACCTGCAGGCCGCCGCAGCCGACTTCACCTGGCTGCTGAACCGCTTCGCGACCGAGACCGCCGGTGTCGTCGACGCCATCGCCGTCTCCTCCGACGGACTGCTGATCGCCGTCTCGCAGTTGCGCGAGCACGCCGACTCCGAGCGGTTGGCCGCCATCGTCTCCGGCATCACCAGCCTGGCCGCCGGCGCCTCCGGCAACTACCGCCTCGGGGCGCTCAACAAGGTCATCATCGACCTGGAGGGCGGTCACGTCCTGGTGTCCGCGATCGGCAGCGGCGCGGTGCTCGGCGTGGTCACCGACAAGGAGGCCAAGCTCGGCAACATCGCCTACGAGATGACGCTGTTCGCCAACCGGGCCGGTGCCGCGCTCAGCCCGCAGCTCGTCCTCGAACTGAAGAACAGCGTCGGCGCCGCCTCGGCGCGCTGACCGGTCACCGCCGGTCGAGGAAGGAAGAAGAACCCATGGCGGACGGCTCCCCGCCCCCGGGAGGAGACCCGGTGGGCCCCGCCCCCGCCGTGCGGCCGTTCCTGGTCACGGCCGGCCGGGTGGCGCCCACCGCCTCCGGCCGGCCGGTGCCCGTGGAGACCCAGGTGGTGGCCACCGCCGCCGGGCTCGCTGCGCTGGGCGGCCTCTCCTTCGAGCAGCACGACATCATCGCCGCCTGCCGCCTGCCGCTGTCCGTCGCGGAACTCGCCGCCCGGCTGCGGCTGCACCTCAACGTGGTGCGGGTCCTCACCGAGGACCTGCGCGCCGCGGGGCAGCTGACGGTGCACGTGCCCGACTCCGGCGTGATCCACGACGCCTCCGTCCTGCGCAGGGTTATCGATGGCCTGCGGGCCATCCCCGACTCCCGGGGAGTACTCCGTGACACCGACTGAACAACTCGCCCGCGGCACCGCCGCGGCGGCCGGCCAGAGCGCCGTACGGCCGCCGCTGCCGGTCAAGATGGTGATCGCGGGCGGCTTCGGCGTGGGGAAGACCACCGCCGTCGGCTCCATCTCCGAGATCGAGCCGCTGACCACCGAAGCGGCCATCACCGAGGTCGCCGCGGGCGTCGACGACCTCACCCACACCCCGCGCAAGACGACCACCACGGTCGCCATGGACTTCGGGTGCATCACCATCGACCCGACGCTGAAGCTGTACCTGTTCGGCACACCCGGCCAGGAACGGTTCGGCTTCATGTGGGACGACATCGTGGAGGGCGCGGTCGGCGGACTCGTCATCGTCGACACCCGCCGCCTGGACGACTGCTACGCGGCCGTCGACTACTTCGAGCACCGGCGGATCCCGTTCGCGGTGGCGCTCAACGCCTTCGACGGGCGGGTGGACCACTCCCTGGAGGAGGTCCGCTGGGCGCTCGACGTCTCCGAGCACGTCCCGGTGGTCGTCTTCGACGCACGGGAACGCGGCTCGGTGCGCGACGCGCTGCTGGTCGTACTGGAGCTGGCGCTGTCCCGGACCGAGGCGTGACCCGCTGACACCGGGTCGAGCGGCCGGCCCCTGAGATGGGGGCGACCGGCCGGCCGACTGTCCTGTGCCGCCGATGCGAACCGGCCGGCCGCCTGCCGCTGACACCGAGGGTGACCGCCGGACGGGCCGGCACGCTGACGCGAGGTGACCGGGCGGTTCGTGGCGCGGCTCGCCCGGCCGGCTCCGTCAGGTACCGCGCCGCACGCCCCGGGACACCGTGAGCCGGGCCGCGGCCCAGAACAGCAGGAGCGTGACGAGCGCCAGCGCCGCGACCAGGCTGGCGCCGCCCACCACCTTCTCGTAGTTGCGCTGGTAGAGACCGTCGATGACGTAGCGGCCGAGGCCGCCGATGCCGACGTAGGCGGCGATGGTCGCCGTGGAGACGATCTGGATGGCTCCCGAGCGCAGGCCGCTGAGGATCAGCGGGAGCGCGACCGGCAGTTCGACGCGGAAGAGGATCCGCGACTCCTGCATGCCCATGCCCCGTGCCGCGTCCACCGGCGACGGGTCGACCGAGCGCATCGACTCGTAGGTGGTCACCAGGATCGGCGGGACGGCGAGGACGACCAGCGGGACCATGACGGGGACCAGGCCGAAGCCGACCAGTGTGGTCATCAGCACCAGCAGGCCGAAACTGGGCAGCGCCCGCCCGGCGGTGGCCAGGAAGGCGAGGACGTTGCCGCCGCGCCCGTAGTGCCCGGTGACCAGGCCGACCGGCAGCCCGATGGCGGCCGCGATGCCGAGCGCGATCAGGCAGTAGCGCAGGTGCTCGGCCAGGCGTGTGGGGATGCCGTCGTAGCCGTGCCAGTGGGCGCTGTCGCTGAAGAAGGCGTTGACGAAGTGCAGTACGTTCACCGGGCGGCGTCCTCCCGTACGGACACGGCCGGCTCCGGCCGCTCCTCGGCGGTCCGGGGCCCGCGGCGGCCGGTGCCGCGCGGCATCCACGGGGTCAGCAGGAACCGTACGCCGACCAGCACGGCGTCGACGAGGATGGCCAGGACGGCGGTGGTGACCACGGAGTTCACCGCCAGCTCGGGCCGGTGGTAGATGTTCGCGTCGTTGAGCAGGTTGCCGAGGGCGCCCTGGTTGCCGATGAGCATGCCGACGCTGACCAGGGAGATGCTGGACACGGTGGCCACGCGCAGCCCGGCGAGGATGGCGGGCACCGCGATCGGCAACTGCACCTGGAAGTAACGCCGTACGGGACCCAGTCCCAGGGCGGTGGCGGCGGCCAGCGTCTCCTGCGGCACCGCGCGGACGCCGTCGACGATGGCCGGGACGAGCACGACCAGGCTGTAGACGGCCAGCGGGATCATGACGGTCAGCTCGGTCTGGCCGGTGTAGTCGATGAGGAAGACGATGAAGGCCAGGGACGGGACGGCGTACAGCACCGTCGTCAGGCCGAGCACCGGCGGGTAGAGCCAGCGGAAGCGCACACACAGCTGGGCGATCGGCAGGGAGGCGACGAGGCCCGCGAGGACGGGCAGCAGCGCCTCGCGCAGGTGCAGTCCGATCAGGCCGAACCAGCTGTGCTGGAGGTCGCTCGGGAGGTCGAAGAAGCGGTTCATCGGACGGCCTCGGCGTCCGCGCCGGCGTGCTCGCCGGCTTCCGTGCGCCCTTCCGCGTCCCTACGGCCCCCGGCGTGCGCGGCGCGGATGGCCGCGCCGATGGTCTGCTGCGAGACCACGCCGACCGCGCGGCCGGTGTCGTCCACGCCGACCGCCCAGCCGGTCGGCGAGAGCACGGCGCAGTCCAGGGCGGCGCGCAGGGACTCGCCGCCCCGCACGAAGGGCCGCCCGTGGGGCAGCAGCCGGTCCGGGTCGATCCGGCCGCCCGTCAGGTCGCCCGGCTCGCTCCAGCCGAGCGGGCGGCCGTCGGGGCCGGTGACGAGGAGGTAGGGCACGTCGCCCCCCGCGCGGGCGGCGATCTGCTCGGCGGTGGAGTCCACGGCGACGATCGGCGAGGTGAGCAGCTCCAGTTCCGCGGTGCCGAAGAAGGACAGCCGGCGGATGCCGCGGTCGGTGCCGAGGAAGTCCTCGACGAAGGCGTCGGCGGGGTCGGTCAGCAGCTCGGCGGGCGGGGCGTACTGGGCGAGCCGCCCGCCGGTGCGCAGCACCGCGACCATGGTGCCCAGTCTGATGGCCTCGTCGATGTCGTGGGTGACGAAGACGATGGTCTTGCCCAGCTCGTCCTGGATGCGGAGCAGTTCCTCCTGGAGGCCCTTGCGCACCACCGGGTCCACGGCGGAGAACGGCTCGTCCATCAGCAGCACCGGCGGGTCCGCGGCGAGCGCCCGCGCCACGCCGACGCGTTGCTGCTGGCCGCCCGACAGCTGGTAGGGGTAGCGCTTGGCGAGCGCGGAGTCCAGGCCGACGCGCTCCATCAATTCCACCGCGCGCGCACGGGACTTCTGCTTGCTCCAGCCCAGCAGCCGGGGCACGGTGGCGATGTTGTCGACGATGGTGCGGTGCTGGAAGAGCCCGGCGTTCTGGATGACGTAACCCATCGACCGGCGCAGGGTGTTGACGGGCTGTTCCTTGACGTCGGCACCGTCGAGGAGGATGCGGCCCTCGCTCGGCTCGACCATGCGGTTGATCATGCGCAGGGTGGTGGTCTTGCCGCAGCCGGACGGCCCGACGAGGACGGTGATCGAGCGGTCCGGTATCTCCAGCGAGAGCCGGTCGACCGCCACCGTGCCGTCCGGGTACCGCTTGGTGACTGAATCTATGCGTATCAAAACGCCGCATACCCTTCGGGTCTGGCAGTAGCTGCCCGCTCTCGGCCACGGTCGCGCGGGCCGTTGCGGAGAGAGTCTAGACGCCCGGGATTGCGGCGGGATTGCAGCACCCGTGCGGGGCGCGGCCGTTGAGGGGCCGCCGCGCCGGACACGGCACCGCACCCGGGCGCGGCGGCTTCGGCCGTCACACCGGGTGCGGTGCGGGGTGGTGCCGGTGCACGGGGCGCCCGCCCGGCCACGGGGTGAACCGGCCCGGGATGCGGTGCGCGGAGACCCGCGCCACGGTTCGGTGCGCGCTCCCCGCTGTGGATACCGCGGCCGACAGGCCGGGTCAGGTGCGGCCGGGGCCCCCGCTGCCGAAGGATCCGCTGCTGCCCGGAGCCCAGCGGCTGCGGTGCTGGTCCTGGCTGCGCCGGGTGCTCGCGGCGTGCAGCTCGTACGGCAGGAGCCGTTTGCCGTCGTCGCCGCAGTGGACCTCGTCGGGCTCGCGCCTCTCGCTGATCTCCTCGACGGCGCCGGTGACCGGCAGGTGCGGCTGCTCGGACGTCTCGGGCCGGTCCGGCTCGCGGCGCATCACGCCGATGCCCATGCTGACGGCCCAGACGAGCGCCACCACGATGACGAGCCCGCCGATGAAGGCACCGAGCGTGGCCCACACGTGCGGAGCCACGGCCAGTACGACGTTGGACGCTGTGCCCATGTCTTCCACCCGCCTCTGCGGAGATGCGGCGAAACAACCGGTGGCGCCGACGACGCCACCAATGTCCCATATTGTCCCGCCGTGACTATTGTCCCACCACGGCAGGCCGCAGCAAAGCGCCGCCGAGGGCGGCGCCCCCGCCCCGGCGCCCGGCTCAGCCCTCGGCGGGCGTCAGCCGCAGCGAGATGCTGTTGATGCAGTACCGCTGGTCGGTCGGGGTGGGGTACCCCTCACCCTCGAACACGTGCCCGAGGTGCGACCCGCAGCGGGCGCAGCGCACCTCGGTGCGCACCATCCCGTGCGAACGGTCCTGGAGGAGTTCCACCGCGTCGGTGTCCTTCGGGTCGTAGAAGGACGGCCAGCCGCAGTGGGACTCGAACTTGGTGTCGGAGGTGAACAGCTCCGCGCCGCAGGCCCGGCAGGAATAGACACCCCTGGTCTTGGTGTCGGTGTACTCGCCGGTGAAGGCCGGCTCCGTCGCGGCCTGGCGCAGCACGGCGTACTCGGCCGGGTTCAGCTCCTCGCGCCACTGCTCGTCCGGCTTGTCCACGTCGTACGCCATGAGCCCTCAGCCCCTTCGCTCAGTTCTGCTGCAGTCGGTCCAGGATGCGCGGCCCGAGGTCGGTGACGTCGCCCGCGCCCATGGTGAGAACGAGATCACCGGGCTTGGCCATTCCCGCGATCACGTCGGGGACCTCGGCCTTGTCGTGGACCGCGGTGACGTCCGCGCCGGCGGCCCGCGCGGAGGCGATGACCAGTTCGCTGGTGACGCCCGGGACCGGGTCCTCGCGGGCCGGGTAGATGTCCAGGACGACGGAGGAGTCGGCGAGGACGAGCGACTGGCCCATCTCCTTGCCCAGTTCCTGGGTGCGGGAGAAGAGGTGCGGCTGGAAGACGACCAGGATCCGGGCGTCGCCCGCGGCGGCGCGCGTCGCCTCCAGGTCGGCGGTCATCTCGGTGGGGTGGTGGGCGTAGGAGTCGATCACCTGGACACCTGCGGCCTCGCCCTTGAGCTGGAGGCGCCGCTTGACGCCGGTGTAGGCGGCCAGGGCGGGGGCCAGTTCGGCGGCCGGGATGCCGAGGGCGGCGCCGGCGGCGAGCGCGGCGACGGCGTTGTGGGCGTAGTGGCGGCCGGGCACGGAGACCGTGAAGGTCAGCTCGGTGCCGTCCAGCACGACGGTGACCTCGCTCTTGAGGCCCTGCGGCACCACGGACAGGATGCGCACGTCGGCGTCGGCGGACTCGCCGTACGTCACCGTCCGCACCGAGCCGGCCAGGCGCCGGGTCAGCTCGCGCGCGCCCTCGTGGTCGGCGGCGATCACCAGCGTGCCGCCGGGGACGATCTTCCCGGCGAAGGTCTCGAAGGACTCGTGGATCTCGTCGATCGAGGCGTAGTTGGCGTGGTGGTCGAGTTCGACGTTGAGGACGATGGCGACCTCGGGCGCGTACTTGTGGAAGCTGCGGTCCGATTCGTCCGCCTCGGCGACGAAGATGTCGCCCTCGCCGTGCAGCGCGTTGGAACCGGGGGCGTCCAGGTCGCCGCCGATGGCGTACGACGGCTTCAGGCCCAGCTCGGTCAGACAGACCGCCAGCATCGAGGTGGTGGTGGTCTTGCCGTGGGTGCCGGCCACCGCGATCGGACGCAGGCCGTCCATCAGGGCGGCCAGGGCGTCGGAGCGGTGGACGGCCGGGATGCCCAGTTCGGCCGCCCGGACCAGCTCCGGGTTGTCCGCGCGGATCGCCGAGGAGACGACGACGCAGGTCGCGTCGGCGGCGAGGTGGTTTGCCGCGTGCCCGATGTGCACGGTGGCGCCCAGCGCGCGCAGCGCCTCGGCGGTCGCCGACTCCTTGGCGTCGCTGCCGGCCACCCGGGCGCCGCGCTGGGCGAGGATCTTGGCGATGCCCGACATCCCGGCGCCGCCGATGCCGATGAAGTGCGGTCGGTCCATGGCGGTAGGAAGGCCGGGTGCCATGCGCTGTTCTCCCCAGGTGGTGCGGCGTCGGTACGGGCGTGCGGCGCACCGCGGGCGCGGGCGCCGCCCCAGCCTATGCCTTGCTGTGGGAGAACAGCTTCAGGACCGGCACGCCGACCTTGTGGCGGGCCCGTGAGGCCCAGTCGCGGTGGAAGAACTCCTCCACGTAGTGCGGGTCGGTCAGCACGATCACCTCGTCCGCCCCGGCCTGGGCGACCAGGGATCTGAGGGCGTCCAGGGGGTGGTTCTCGACGAGCCGGCCCTCGGCGTCGGCACCGGCCGCGCGCAGCGCCTTGAGGGAGACGTCCAGGGCCTGCTCGCCCTCGCCCTTGGCGGCCTCGCCCTCGGGTGTCCCGCCCTCGCGCGCGGCCTCGTCGATCTCGCCGAGGGCGATGTCGTCGATGGCCCGCAGCAGCCGGTCCGCCTGGTCCCCGCGCGGCTGGAGCAGCACCTCGAAACGGACCGCCTCCTCCCCGTGCAAGGTCGTGACGAACTCCACGTCGGCGGACGTCAGGGCCTTCTCGATCATCAGTACGCTTGTGAACACCAGACGCCCTTTCTCGTGTGAGGGCCGCGCCCTCTCGCTACCTCCGTGTGGGCCGGAAACAGCCCCCGCAGAAACCATCCTGCCCTGTGATCGCACGGGTATCGCCGGAATTCCTCCCGCTGCCACCACGTGAACGGAATTACCAATTCCGCTTTCGGGCGACGCGGGGCCGCTCCCGGCGGCCGTGGCGGGGAGCGCCGGGGCGGGAGTGAGGGGGCGGCGCCTCCTCGTCGCGCCCGGCGCCCGGCTCTCACGCCCGCTGGTAGCGGCTGAACAGGAACCCCTCCTCCTCCAGCAGGGAGGCCAGGGTGAACCGGTGCGGGACGGCGACCGGGGGCCCGCCCGCGATGCGCTGGGCGTCGCCCGCGGTCAGCGTCGGCGAGACGGTCAGGCACAGCTCGTCCAGGACCCCGGAGGCCACCATCTGCCCGAGCAGACGCGGACCGCCCTCGGTCAGCAGACGGGTGTGGCCCAGTGCGGCCAGCGCCCGCACCGCGCGCGGCGGGTCGATGCCCACGCCGTCGCCCGCGGTCACCACGCGCGCCCCCGCCCGCTCGGCCGCCGCGATCCGGTCGGGGGCCGCGGCGGCGCCCGTGAGGATCAGCGTGGGCACCAGGGGGGAGGTGAACAGCGGCAGGGAGAAGTCCAGCTCCAGACCGGCGGTGACGACCGCGATCGCCGGGGCCGGCCCCTGCCCGGCCGCCGCCCGCAGGGCCGCGAACTCCCCCCGCGCGCGGGCCGGGCGGTACCCCTCCTGCCGTACCGTCTCGGCACCGACCACCACCACGTCGGCCAGCGCCCGCAGCGTGCCGAAGATCCGCATGTCGGCGGCGCCGGAGATGGGCTGCGAACGGCCCTCGTGCTGCGCCGCCCCGTCGAGCGTGGAGACCATGTTGGCCCGCAGCCAGGGCTCCCGGCCGCCGGCCGCGGGCTCGGGGTAGGCGTAGGCCTCGGCCAGCTCGGCGAGGGTCCACTCCCGGTCCGCGGGGGCGGCGCTCACGCGCTCACCGCCGGCCCCGGCGGTCCCGCGCGGGGTCCGGGCTGCTGTTTCGTCGGTCACAGGGAACAGGCGTCGCATGCCGTGCAGTGTTCCACGCGGCTTACCATGGGGAACCGTGTCGTCCTCCACAGCCGCCTCCCGGCTCAGCCCCGTGACCGGTGCCACCCCGCTCTCCCTGTGCGCCCGCGAGCCGCACGTCCCGGCGGACCGGCTGGTCGCCGAGATGGTGCCGCCGCCGCGGTTCGACTCGGTGCGCTTCGCGACGTACATCCCGGACCCGAAGCAGCCGAGCCAGACGGAGGCGGTGCGCGTCCTGGAGGACTTCGCCGCCGGACTCGGCGGCGCGCCCGCCGCCGGTTCCGCCCGGCGCGGCCTCTTCGGCTTCGGCAGGGCCCGGACGAAGACGCCGAAGTCCCCGGCCGCACCGCGCGGCGTCTACCTGGACGGCGGTTACGGCGTCGGCAAGACGCACCTGCTCGCCTCCCTGTGGCACGCCACCCCGGCCGAGCCCGCGCTCAAGGCGTTCGGCACGTTCGTGGAGCTGACCAACCTGGTGGGCGCCCTCGGCTTCCAGAAGACGGTCCAGACGCTCTCCGGGCACCGGCTGCTGTGCATCGACGAGTTCGAGCTGGACGACCCCGGCGACACCGTGCTCGTGTCCACCCTGCTCGGCCGCCTGGTCGAGGCGGGGGTCGCGCTCGCCGCCACCTCCAACACGCTGCCGGGCAAGCTCGGCGAGGGCCGGTTCGCCGCCGCCGACTTCCTGCGCGAGATCCAGGGCCTGTCGGCGCACTTCCGCACGCTGCGCATCGACGGCGAGGACTACCGCCACCGGGGTCTGCCCGAGGCTCCCGCGCCCTTCTCCGACGAGCAGGTCACGAAGGCGGCGCAGACCACCGAGAACGCCTCGCTCGACGACTTCGCCCAGCTCCTGGAGCACCTGGCCAGGGTGCACCCCAGCCGCTACGGTGCGCTGACCGACGGCCTGGGGGCCGTGTGCCTGACCGGGGTGCGGCCGGTGCCCGACCAGTCGACCGCGCTGCGGCTGGTCGTGCTCGCGGACCGGCTCTACGACCGTGAGGTGCCGGTGCTGGCCTCCGGACTGCCGTTCGACCGGCTGTTCAGCGAGGAGATGCTGAACGGCGGCTACCGCAAGAAGTACTTCCGCGCGATATCCCGGCTCACCGCCCTCGCCCGCGACGCCAAGGGCCTCGTCGAGACCGCCTGACCTGCCGTCCGGCGCCGGTACCGTCATCGGCACCGGACGAGCGGTGGCCTTTACTCGAACGCACGGGCGAATTGCCCGAACGTCCGGGCGACTCCGCGGCACATCGGCGTCCGGTTCGCGCCAATACCCCTGCACTTTTCGGGCGCCTTACACGCCGTAACACGCCGTTAACCCAGCGGAAGGCCATGCCGGGCTATCGTGCTTCTTGACCATCCATTGACCAACTCTTGGTGTGTTCTAGAGCTACGTGCGGTGCGGAGGGAGGCGCATGTTCCAAGGCCCGGCGGCCCGCGCGGCACTCGCGCTCCTCACCGCCGCCCTGCTCACCCTCGTCCTCGCCGCACCGGCCGCCTCCCTGGCGTCCGCGCAGGCGGGGCGCCACACCGGGGCCGCGGCGCAGCCCGGCGGCACCCCGCTCGGCGCGTCCCAGCAGGAGGAGCGCGCCACCGCGCGCGAGCGCGCCCCGGCCCACGACCCGGCCGGCCCGGTGCGCGCCCGCCCCTGTCACCGGACCGCCGGCCCCCCGCCGCCCCCGGCCCGCGGACAGCAGCCCGCCGCCGCCCACGAAGCGGCCGTGCCCGGCGTCCCGTCCGCCCGCCCGCCAAGACCCCTGACCGGCACCACCCCGGCCGCGCTCCAGGTCTTCCGCTGCTGAACCGCGCACCGTCTCCCTCGCGCACACCCCCCACCTCTGTCGTGTCAGCCCGACGCGCCCGCGCGGCGCGCCAGGAGGAGTCACCGCACATGCAGCCCCTCATCGACAACGCCCGTACGTTCGGACAGCGCCCCGAGGAGTTCGCCGAACTCGCCGCGGGCCAGTCCCCCCAGGTCCTGTTCATCACCTGCTCCGACTCACGGGTCGTCCCGGCCCTGATCACCGGCGCCCGCCCCGGCCAGCTCTTCGAGCTGCGCACCGCGGGCAACATCGTGCCGCCCTACGACCCGGCCCGTCCCACCGGCGAGGCCGCCACCGTCGAGTACGCCGTGCAGGTGCTCGGCGTGCGGCACGTCGTGGTCTGCGGCCACTCGCACTGTGGCGCCGTCGGCGCCCTGGTCCGCGGGGACGACCTCGACGCCGTCCCCGCGGTGCGCGACTGGCTGGCGGGCGCCACACCCCCGCCGACGGGACCGGCCGAGGACCCGTGCGTCGCCGAGGGCGTCCAGAGCCATGTCCTCACGCAGCTGCTGCGGCTGCGCTCGTACCCGTGCGTCGCGCGCGGACTGGCCGACGGGACCGTGTCCCTGCACGGCTGGTACTACGAGGTGCACACCGGTGCCGTCCTCGCGCACCGGCCGCGGACCGACACCTTCACGGCCCTGTGAGCGCCGCCGTGAAGACCGCGATATCCAGGTTCCCCTTCCTCCGGCAGGACTTCACCGCCTCCCTCGTCGTCTTCCTCGTCGCGCTGCCGCTGTGCGTCGGCGTGGCCGTAGCCTCCGGCGTACCGGCCGAACTCGGCCTCGTCACGGGCATCGTGGGCGGCCTGGTCACCGGATTCCTGCCGGGCAGCAGCCTGCAGGTGTCCGGGCCGGCCGCCGGACTGACCGTGCTCGTGTTCGAGGCCGTCCGCGAGTTCGGGCTGCCCGTGCTGGGCGTGATCGTGCTGTGCGCGGGGCTGCTCCAGCTCGCCATGGGTGCGCTGCGGCTCGGGCGCTGGTTCCGGGCCATCTCGGTCTCCGTGGTCGAGGGGATGCTGGCCGGCATCGGGCTCGTGCTCATCGCCGGCCAGCTCTACACGGCGGCCGGGCTGAAGGCCCCCGCCGCCGGCCTCGACAAGATCACCGGGCTGCCGGGCGCGCTCGTCGGCGCCCTGGGCAGTACCGGGGCGGCGGCCTCCCTCGCGCTCGGCGCGGGCACCGTCGCCGTGCTGGTGCTGTGGACGCGCCTGCCGGACGGCGCCCGGGCCGGCGGGGCGGCACGGCGGCTGTGGGCGGGCGTGCGCGCCGTCCCGGGCGCCCTGGTCGCGGTGGTCCTGGCCACGCTCGTCTCCCTCGCGTTCGGCCTGCCGGTCGCCACGGTCCGGGTGCAGGGCCTGCTCGACGCGGTCCAGCCGCCCGGCGCCGGGGCCTTCGGCGAGCTGGCCGGCCCCGCGGTCTACGGCACCGTCCTCGCCTTCACGCTCATCGCCTCGGCCGAGAGTCTGTTCAGCGCGGCGGCCGTGGACCGGCTGCACGACGGACCGCGCACCCGGTACGACAAGGAACTGATGGCCCAGGGCGCGGGCAACTGCGTGTGCGGGCTGCTCGGCGCGCTGCCGATGACCGCCGTGATCGTCCGCAGTTCGGCCAACGTGCGGGCCGGTGCGCGCACCAAGGCGTCCCGGGTGCTGCACGGGGTGTGGCTGCTGCTGTTCGCGGCGCTGCTGCCGTCCGCGCTGGCGCTCATACCGCTGCCCGCGCTCGCCGGCGTCCTCGTGCACGCGGGCTGGAAGCTGATCCCCTTCCGCCAGGTGGCCTCGCTGTGGCGCACGCACCGCGGCGAGGTGCTGGTCCTGGTGGCGACGGCCGTGTCCATCGTCGTGCTGAACATGTTCGAGGGCGTCCTGATCGGTCTGGCCCTCTCGGTCGCCAAGACCGCCTGGGAGGCCTCCCACGTGAAGCTGGAGGTCGTCGACAAGGGGGCGGGCCCGGTCCAGGCGTACCTGACGGGCAACGCGACGTTCCTGCGGCTGCCGAGGATCCTCGACAGCCTGGAGTCCCTCCCCCGGGACCGCCCGGTCGAACTGCACCTGGCCGGCCTGCACCACCTCGACCACGCCTGCCGCACGGCCCTGGACACCTGGGCCGAACGCCACAGCACGGCGGAGACGGAGCCGGTGAGACTGCTGGCGCCGGCGCCTTGACGGCAGGGCCGCCGGCGCGGTGACGGGCGGCGGGGCGGGCGGCCCGGCGCGGTGCCCCGGGGCGACGGCGGCTACGCCGACCAGATCATGGTCCTCGACTCCGGCCGCGTGGCCGAACACGGTACGCACGATCAACTGCTGGCACTGGGCGGACGCTACGCGGCG
>NZ_JBEYJA010000065.1:0-32851 GCF_040703815.1 Streptomyces sp. NPDC006743
GACGCCGAAGCACACCTGACACCTCACGATTCCCACGACCTCATGCTCCGGTAATCGGTTCATTCCAGTGCAGTCCAGGTGAAAACGACCTCTCAGTGCCTGTTTCTGAGCTGGGCATGACATGACCACCTGCGGCGTCTGGGCGTTTGCCCAGCTCAGATTTCGAACGGCGGGGTCTGGGTGGCGGGGCCGGCTGGTCGACTGCTGCTTGGCACCGCACCCGGCTCATATTCGGTGCGGTGCGGCTCCGTCTTGCCAGCGGTAGAGGTCGCGCAGCAGGGAAATTTCGGCGCCGTGATGGATCAGCTCCCTGTTGACGTGCAGGACCCTGTTCTCCATGGGAAACCGCTCGGGACCCATCGCGGGCGGATTGTCTAGGTCGGCGTCCGAGAGTTCGCGGACTCCCGCGTTCCATCTCCCATACATCTCATCGAGCTGTTTTAGCGCCTCGTCAGCGGTCCCCGCGTAGGCGAACGCCTCGGCGTCGAAGTCCTGGCCGTCGAAGTACCATTCGACCCGATAGGCCAGGCACGAGACGATGATGTGCGCCAGCCGCCAGGCAATCGTGGTCACCGGCGCCGGCTCCGGGGCAGGGGACGCGAAGTCCATCGTCCACTCCCCTGAAGCCGCCGACATCGGTGCGGCCGACGTGCCACGTGGGCGGATGCTCCAGCAGCCGCGCACCGGCTCCCAGAAGTACTCCTCGTCGGTAAGACCGTCCAGCCGTGGCCGCAGGTTCTTGCGCCAGTACCAGTCCAACTGCTCCGCGAGCCCCTCGCTTCTTGTCATTGCCGCACACTACAGACCGTCGAGCAGAGCGTGCCGGCTTGGTGGACGCAGGAAGACTCCGGCTATGTCGTCCGGCAGCGCGACCTGGGATTTCTGGGCAACAGGACACCGGTCTCGATGTTGCCGGTTGCGCTGATGAAGTCGTCGTGGTGGTGCGAGAATTGGGCTGACTTGAGGTCCCGGTGACTTCTCAGTGGCACTGCTGACCGTCAGTGCCGATCGGATCAGTCGCGGTGGGCCTCGCGGGAGGCCGGCTGTCCGCTCCTGCGAGAGCTTCGGCGGGTGATGCGCCTGGTCATCAAGGTGATTGCGGCCCAGGTGATGAGCGATTCGGAGTGTTGGACGAGCCGTTCGTAGTCGCGCGCGTGTCTGCGGGCATGCATGACCCACGCATGCGAACGTCCTTGGGCACGTCCCATGCGTCGAAGAGCTCGGCGAGATCGTCGACATGTCGGGCGAAGGAATGGCGCCCCCGCCACGGGGATCGGCCCGTGCCACGCTGGTCATACCGGTACACGGGCGCGAGGTCCGCGACCATGGGGGCGACATCGCCCAGGTAGTCCGGCAGACCCGGGCCACCATGGAGCATGACGACGGGCGGCTTCCTGGTGGTGTCTCCCAGGGCTATCCAGCGCAACTGGGCCTCGTCGGTCATCGACGCGAGGCCCAGCGTCTCCATCGAGGTCACTGCGGAGAACCTACCGGTCTCGCTGAGGCTTCGCCAAAGGTTAAAGAACAAGCTCAGGCGGTGCCCGCGCCCCAGATCTGGGCCTGGTTGACGACCGAGAGCGGTTCAGATCGTTGGTCGATCTTGTTGGACGAAGCATCCACGGAGGTGAGAGCCCCGGATCGCTGATCAAGCAGCATCAGGTTCTCCCCCGCCCAGGCAAAAGCGAACGTCTGTTCCAGATCGCTGGACTCGGTAGCGGACAATGCGTCGATTTCACCGCACTTGCCTTCGTCCAGATCAAGGACTGCCAGGCGGTCGGATCCAAGGACGCTTGCGTACCAGCGTCCGCTCGGGTCGAGCGTGCCTACGCCCTCGGTATCGCCGCCCGTGCAAGCGGGAACGGGCTTGCTCTTACGCTTTCCCACATCGTAGGAGTGTGTGCATTTCCCCGTATCGCACGCGTCATCACGCCAGATCACGCGGTTGTCCGCAGAGGCAACCGCACTGGCGTTGGTGGCGACAGTCGTCACAGCCGCATCCGCCCGCGCGTTGAGGACGACGACGTCGGTCACCGCTCGCGCGCCCGATCCGGTTCCGCCTGCGTCACCGGTGGTGCGCTCAGCGAGCAGGCCTTCAGGCGTATCGGCGACCGGGCGCATACCGCAGGGCAGCGTCAGCTTCGTACGGGACGGGTGCCCGGAGGTCTCGTACCTGCTGACGGTGAAGCGGACGGAGACCGACTGCGGCAGCTCTTGGCCGGTGCACGCGGTATCCGCCGGTTCTTCCGTAACAGCCCACAGGTGCTTGCCGTCGGCGCTTGGGAACCAAGCGCTTGCTTGACCGAGAAGGACCGCCTGACCGGGGGTACGCGGCTCTATGGCGACAACTCCGCCATCGCGTATGCCGACAACTACTCCCGAGGCAAGCTGTCGTGGACTGCCCAAGCGATAAGCATCTGCATCTTCGGCTCCGGCCGGTCGCTCCCCGACGATCCGGGGGCGAGCGTTCAGGTCCTTCAGGACGGCCACCTCACCACCCAGGTCGACTACGACATCGCGAGGTGGAGAGGACCGGCTGTCGCCGCTCCCGCCAGGTCCGCACGCGGCAGCCAGCACCGCGAGGACACCCACACCCCCGACCAGAGCGCCACGCCCACGCAAGCGAACAGGGGTGTGAGTCAGCTTCCGGACCATCGCGCTTCCCCCAGCATCGTCAGAGGTACCGTCGTGTGCCGGGGCGAGCGGTCATCCCGCCCCGGCTGCCGCAGGGTTACGGCTTGGGCGTGCACGCGCCCTTGGCCGTGCACTCCGAGAAGAACGGGTAGGCAGTGATTCCGCCCAGGCTTCCCATGTTACCGAGGAAGCGCGCGTCGCAGTTGGCGGTGTCCTGGTACTTCTCGATGGTGAACTTCCGGCGTTCGATCTTCGGTGTCGTGTATCCGTAGCTCTTGCCAGGAACGTTCAGGGTGTTCGAGACCGTCTTACCGCTGGTGGTTGCCTTGGTGACGTCGTACTTCGTCTTGGCCTCCACCTGCCCGACTCCGAAGTCCACACTGCCCCCGAGTTCGGCGCTCCAAGTGGTCTGCTTCGACTTGGTGGTGGTCAGGTCGTAGCGCAGGATGGCCGAGGTGGAACTCGCGTTGTACTTGCCGGCGGTGCTGCCGATCGCTTCGTAAGAAGCGCCCGATGAGACCACCTTGTACCAGACATCCGGCGGGCAGCCCTGCGGGCTGGCCTCACTCGCGGCCGCAGACGGTGCGAGCAGCAGCCCCGCCCCCAACGTCATGGCTCCTGCCATAGCGAATCTACGTATGCCAAGCGGCATGTTGAATCCCCCCACTATGTGGTCAAGTACTTGATCCGGTCGGTGACCAAGCAGTCACGACTCAATCATGTGCACGTAAAAAACGGCAACGCCATGTGCGCCTTCTTGAGGATGATCTGAGGTGCCCCGGTTCGCTGTCGGGCCGTCGGCGGTGAACGGCCTCCTGGCCGGTGCACGGCCGTTACATCGCGACGAACAACGTCGACATGAGCAAGCTGTACGCGTCCCTGAAACTGCACAGCCTCGAAAAGCAGGCAGGCCCTCACCCCTGATCTTGGACACTCGAGACAACGGATCTTGAGGATCTGAGAAACGGACGTGTCGTGGTCATGAACTATCCGCCGGAGTTCAAGGCGGACGCGGTCGCGTTGTACGAGTCGCACCCCGAGGCGACGATCAAGCAGATCGCCGCCGACCTGGAGGTGAACCCAGAGACGCTGCGCAACTGGATCCGGGAGGCGGGCGCCAGCCGTCCGCGCGACCGCCGGGCGGTGGCGCGGATGGCACTGCCGGCGGCGCCGTCGGCTCTGGGGCCGAGGTCGCTGCCTTGCGGTGGGAGAACGCCGAGCTGAAGAAGGAACGGGAGATCCTGCGCAAGGCAGCCCGCTATTTCGCCTCGGAGACGGGCCGGTGAACCGCTGCCAGTCCGTTGAGGACCACCAGCGCCGTTACGGCGTGAAGCGGTTGTGCCGCATCCTGGGCGTCGCCCGCTCGAGCTTCTACCACTGGCGCCGCTGCGGGCCGCCCGCCAGGCTGCCGACGCTCAGCTCGCCGCCCGGATACGCATGATCCACCGGGCCTCCGGCGGAGTCGGAGCCGAGCTGTTCGACGGCCTGGGGGAAGCGCTCGGTGTAGAGCCGGGTGGCTTCCCGGTGGACGCCGCCCTCGTCGACGCGCTGCCGGCGGTAGGCGACGACCGAGGCGACGAGCGCGCCAGCCCCGGCGGCCATGCCGAAGGAGAACTCATTCGCACTACAGCGCCGTGAGAAGTGGGTGCGCCTCGGCGCCGACGGGAGCACTACCCGGAGCCGGTGACCGGGCCGGGACCGGCTCGTTGAGCCTGATGTACACGTGTACAGAGAAGCCCCGGGTGGTCATGGCAGATTCCCGGGGCTTCGTGCTGCTCGATCCTCAGCGTGGCCAGGCGGCCGGAGTATTAGACATCGTTTCAGTTGGTGAGTCGGCGGTAGCAGATGAGGGTTGCGGCGATGCCGACGAAGGCCAGGAAGTGCTCAGCCTTGCGCTCGTAGCGGCGGTGCAGGCGTCGGCATCCGGCCAGCCAGGAGACCGTTCTCTCGACGACCCAGCGGTGTCGGCCGAGCCGCGTGGAGGACTCGATGCCCTTGCGGGCGATACGGTGGCGAATGCGACGCTCACGAAGCCATTTCCGCAGGTGGTCGTAGTCGTAGCCCTTGTCGGCATGGAGCTTGGCCGGGCGCCGGCGGCGCGGGCCTCGGCGGGAGCGGATGGGCGGGATGCCGCGCACGAGCGGCTGCAGGCCGAGGCTGTCGTGCATGTTCGCGCCGGAGATGCCCAGCGACAGCGGCACGCCGTTCCGGTCGGTGATGAGGTGGATTTTCGATCCCAACTTGCCGCGGTCGGTCGGATTCGGTCCGGTCAAGGGCCCCCTTTTGCCGCCCGGATGCTGACGGAGTCGATCGCGCACCGCGACCAGTCCAGCTCGCCCCGGGCGCCGAGTTCGTCGAGGATGACCCGGTGCAGCCTGGCCCAGACCCGGTCCCGGCTCCACTGGGCGAAGCGCCGGTAGACGGTGGGCCAGGCCGGCCCGAACACCGGCGGCAGCGGCCGCCAGGTGCAACCCGAGGTGGCGACGAAGATGACCGCTGCCAGGCATTCGCGGTCACCGGCCCTCCGTTTGCCGCCGCCCTGCGGGCGTATGACCTTCGTCGGCGGGACTACCCGCCGAAACAGCGTCCACAACTCGTCCGGCACCAACCGCTCCACCAGATCCGTCATGCACGGCTCAACGAGCGATCACGCCATCAGAAACGGTGTCTTAGGCGGTTTCGTGTACGGCCGCGGTTCCCAGACGACCCAGCGGCGACTCTGCGGGACCTGCTCCGTGCGCATGCGGGCACACCGCTCCCACCCGTATCACCGAATGCGATCAACGCCGGCGAGTCGGACCCTGTAGGGAAGAGGAGGCCTCCTCCGGAAATGCGCCATGTCCATTCACCAGCAGCACTCATGGGCGGAGCCGCTTTGCGCTGCGACTGGAGCTTGCTGAGGTGAGAGCCCCCCGGTCGGGCCGCACTCCGGGGTCTCCCGTTCTCTGCTCGCCCGATTTTCCGCTCGTCAGCCGCACCTCGGAACGAGTGTCGCGATCACCGCGAAGGGAGTCGTTCGCGGCACTCGGCCTGGATGCGGACCGCCCATAGCGTCGATGAGGCAAGCGACCAGCATGCGAGGAAAGGACCAACGATGACTGACCTTCCAGCCCCCACCACGCCGTACCTGGAGCCCGAGGCCAGGGAGCTTGCCGACGCCACCGACCCACACCCGCGGATCTACGAGCTTCCGCCCGAAGAAGGGCGTAAGATCCTCAGCGACCTACAGAACGGCGAGGGCGTCGAGCGCCCGGACGTCGACGAGGAGTGGGTCGACGTCGACGCCGGCGAGTGGGGCACCGTCCGCACCCGCATCATCAAGCCCAAGGGCGCCACGGGCCCGCTGCCCGTGGTCTTCTACATCCACGGCGCCGGTTGGGTCTTCGGCGACGACAAGACCCACGACCGCCTCTTCCGCGAGCTCACCATCGGGGCCGGTGCCGCCGGCGTCTTCCCGGTCTACGACTGGGCGCCCGAGAAGGGCTACCCCACGCAGGTCGAGCAGAACTACGCCGTCGGCCAGTGGCTGCAGAAGAACGGCGCCGACCACGGCCTCGACACCTCCCGCGTCGCCGTCGCCGGCGAGTCGGTCGGCGGATGCATGTCCGCGGTCTTCGCACAGATGAACAAGGACCGCGGCGGGCTCGCGCTCAAGGCGCAGATCCTGCTCTACCCCGTGACCGGGCCGGACTTCGACACGCAGTCCTACCACCAGTTCGCGGAGCACTACTACCTCACCCGCGACGGGATGAAGTGGTTTTGGGACGCGTACACGACCGACGAGGCCAAGCGCGAGGAGAAGTACGCCTCGCCTCTGCGGGCCACCCTCGAAGACCTCAAGGGGCTGCCGCCCGCCCTCGTCATCACGGCGGAGGCCGACGTCCTTCGGGACGGGGGCGAGCTCTACGCCAACAAGCTCCGTGAGGCCGGCGTCGAGGTGACGGCCGTCCGCGTCAGCGGGACCGTCCACGACTTCATGCTCTTGGACAGCCTGCGGGACACCCCGGCCACCAACGTCGCACGGAAGCTGTCCGTCGACGCGCTGCGAGAGGCTCTCCACCAGGAGTGACCACAGCCAGGAACAGGAACATGGGCGGCAGACTCGAAAGGTCTGCCGCCCGATCGCTGCGCCGACCACGGACTTGGAGGAGACACGATGAGCCCGACCGCGACAGGTCCACACGTCGACTCGACCGGAGCGCAGGTCGTCGGTGAGGTCGGCCTGCTGGAGTACAACGACTGTCAGGTGTCGGCGATCCATGGCCTCAGGGACATCTTCCGTGTCGCCAGCGAGTACGCCGTGGGGTCGGCCGATCCTCCGAGCGTGATCCGGGTCAGCACCTGGTCGGTGTCCGCGACCGACGAAGGGCCGGTCATGGTGTGCACCTCGGACACTCATCCTGAGCGCGTGCACCGGCTCAGCCATGTCATCATCCCGCCGAGCCTCGTCGTACCGGAGCTGATGGCGTCGGTCGGCGAGCTCACCGATTGGCTCGTCGGACTCCGGTGCGAGGGCACCACCCTGTGTGCCGTGTGCGCCGGCGTCTTCGTCCTCGCCGAGACCCACCTGCTCGACTCCCGGGACGCCACGACCCACTGGGCGTTCGCCGAGGAGCTGGCGCGCCGATACCCGAAGGTTCGCGTGGACGCCTCACGCATGGTGATCGACGACGTCGACATCATGACGGCCGCGGGGATCCTGGCGTGGGTCGACCTGGGCCTCACCCTCGTCGACCGGATGCTCGGCCCCAGCGTCATGCTGCACACGGCACGTTTTGCCCTCGCCGACCCGCCGCGCCGACGGCAGTCCCTCTACCAGGAGTTCACGCCCCGGCTCCAGCACGGCGACAGCGACATCCGTGAGGTGCAGGCCCGGCTGCACGCCTGCCTGAACGAGCCCCACTCCGTCGAGCACCTCGCGCAGTCCGCGGCTATGCACCCGCGCACCTTCCAGCGACGGTTCAAGGAGGCTACGGGCCTGACTGCGACGGAATACATCCAGGCGGCGCGCATCGCGAAGGCACGTGAGCTGCTGGAGCTGACCAACGAGCCGGTCGCCCAGATCTCCCGCGGCGTCGGCTACCTGGACGTGTCGAACTTCCGTCGGCTCTTCCAGCGCGCCACGGGCGTCACGCCGTCGGAGTACCGGCGCCGGTTCGGCATCGCGGCACGAGTCAGCCGACCCGAGGCGCTGTCGGCGAGTCAGCCGGCGAGGATCCGCTCCACGCCTTCCCGGTAGCTGGTGACCTGGAATTCAGGAAAGCGGGCCGCGAACTTCGAGCTGTCGAAGATGTTGTCGTCGCGGTAGCGGACAAGCAGCTCGAACATCTCGTCGAGCGGCTTGACGAAGCGGCGCCCGAGACGGAAGGCGAGCATCGGCAGTACCGTGTAGCCGATCTTTCGGCCGGCGACCTCGCCGGCGATCTCGATGAGCTGTGCGTAGGACTTGCGGTCCGGGTCGACGGGCAGGTGCCACGTCTGGCCGTAGGCGTCCGGCGTGTTGCCGAGAAGGGCGAGAGCTCGGCTCGCGTCCGGGGTCCAGATCAGGGAACGCTTGGCTTGGGCGTCGACGGGGACGAACGGCTGCTTGCCCGCCTCGATCCGGTCGAACACCAGCGAGTTCGTGTAGCTCTTCGTCCGGCCCGGACCGTAGAACTCGGGCGCCCGGCCGATCAGGGCTTCCACCCGGCCGGCCCGCATGGCCTCGAGCAGCATGGTGGCGATCTGTCCGCGGACCCGTCCCTTGCGTCCGCCCGGTGCGAATGCGGTCGACTCGGTCTGGGGCGTCGGCGTTCCGGGATACATGTAGGTGTTGTCGAAGAAGACGAGCTTTGTGCCGTGTTCGGCGCAGGCGTCGACGACGTTGCGCATCATGACGGGGAACTGTCGCTCCCACAGCTCCGAGTCCAGGGGCAGGCCAACGGTGAGGTAGGCGATATCGCTGCCCGCGACGGCACGGCTGGTGGCGTCGGAGTCGGTGAGGTCTGCGGCCACGAGCTCATCGGTGTCGTTCACCCTCGACGGCTTGCGGCTGACGAGGCGGATGTCCTTGGTGTGACTGCGGTGGAGCTCGTTCACGAGCTCGTCGGCGATCGGTCCGCCGGCGCCGAGAACGGTCTGCATGGGGTCTCCCTTGAGATGGATGGTGTGGGTGCCGACGGCAGCTCAACTGCGAGGAGTGCCATGCCACCACGTGACGATGCGGTCGACCACAGTGGCCGGGGTGCGGACCCAGCCGATGTGGTCGTTGGTCGAGCCTTCGGGTACCTGGTCGCTCGCGTAGTGCCAGCGTGTCATCGAGGCCGGCGAGAAGAGGCGATGAACCAGGCCGTCGACAGCCTTGAGCGGCGACAACGCATCGTTGTCCAGGCTGATGACGAGGGCCGGTGTGGTGATCGGCTGGTCGACCGCGTACGGCGGTCGGCCGGTGAGCACCATGCGGGCCCATTCCCGCATCAAAGTGCGCGCCCCGGGGCCGCCGAACGCCGGCTTGGGGAGGTAGCCGAACACCGTCGTCATCGCCGGGACCACCAGTGCCGCCATGGCGGCGACGTGGAGGCCCCCAAAGGGGAAGTTCCGGTAGTGCGGGATCGCGCCGGCGACCGTGATCACCCCGTCGGTCGGCGGACGGGTGAGCTCGTGTCCGGCTACGAGCTGTCCCCCGAGGCTGTGACCGAGGAGGAGTACTGGCCGCGCGGGTGACTCTGCCCGCGCTGCGGCGACGGATTGTGCGATGTCGTCGATCTCGTCGCGGTAGGCCCAGTCCTCGCGTCGGCTCGCGCGTGGTTCGCCGCGCTCGAACCCTCGTCGGCGCAGCGCTCGGGCTTGCCACCCGTGTCGCTCGAATTCGGCGACCAGTGGTCGGTAGTAGCCGGAGCCGATGGCCATCGCCGGCGAGATGAGAACGATCGGCGTGCTGGTGCCGCCCTTTTCACCGTTCGGCATGGGTCGCCGTCTGCGAGGTGATCACGGTGAAGGAGATGTCGGCGTCGCCGAGGCGGCGCAGGAGGTTCTCTCCCATCGCGGTGGCGGTGGTGACCTGGCCGGCGGTGGGTGGGTTGTCGTCGAAGGCGAGGGACAACGCCGACTCGGCCAGCATCTTGGCTGTCTCGGTGTAGCCGGGGTCTGCACCTCTGACCTGGGTGTGTACGGTCCGGCCGCCGCCCTCGCCGATGATGTCGACGGTGAACCAGGTGCGATCGCGCCGCTCCGCCGAGGGACCCTCGCCTTGGGGGATGCGTCGGCCGATGGCGCGGCGCAGGAACGGGACCTGCACGGCTGCCAGGGCTACGGCGGAGCCGGCCAGTGCGCCGGCGACGGTCGCGACACGGCGGACCCCGGCGTAGGGGGAGTAGGTGAAGTCGGGCCCGTAGTCCGGGCGAGCGAGCGCGGAGCGTCGTACGACGTCGGGGTCGATCGTGGGCAGCGGGATCAGCCAGGTCCCGAGCGTTCGGTCGCGGTGGGGGCGGCCGATGCGGGTGCGGACCTGTCGTCCGCGCGGTCGCGGCTCGAGACGGCGACGTCCGGCCGCGGCCTGCAGCATTGCGCGCGGTCGCGACAGCTGGCCGAGACCGGAGTGCAGCGTGCCGCCGGAGATGGTGGCGTTGGTGCGGACCACTCCTCGAAGGGTCACCGGTACCCCGGCCGGGAGCTGCTGGACGGTGAAGAGCACACCGAGGTCGTGCGGGATCGAGTCGAAGCCGCAGGCGTGGACGATGCGAGCACCGGTCCGCTCGGCGGTCGCGTGGTGCTCGACGTACATCCGGTCGACGAACTCGGGCTCGCCGGTGAGGTCGACGTAGTCCGTGCCGGCCGCAGCGCAGGCCGCGACCAGTGGTTCGCCGTACTCCAGGTAGGGGCCGACCGTGGTGATCACGACCCGCGTGGACTCGGCGACGCGGGCCAGGGACTGCTCATCCGAGGAGTCGGCGTGGAGCAGCGCGATGTCGTCCAGCTGCTGGTTGATCCGGAGGAGACGGTCGCGAACGGCATCCAGCTTGGCCTGGTTGCGTCCGGCCAGGGCGAGCCTGGCGCCGGGAGGGAAATGGGCAGCGAGGTACTTGGCGGCCAGAGCGCCGGTGAAGCCGGTGGAGCCGGTGGAGCCGAGGAGCACGACGTGGAAGGGGCGCTCATGCGTGCGTGGGGACATCGGGCCTTGGTTCCTCCGGACGTACGATATGTTTACAGTGCTCACACAGCGTAGGAGGGCGAAGTAAGCAGTGTCAACTTCGGAGAAGAGTGGCTACCATCACGGCGATCTGCGGGCGGCGCTGCTGTCGACCGCGATGGAGATGCTGGAGGGTGGCGAGCCCTTCTCGCTGCGTGCCGTCGCACGCCGGGCCGGCGTGTCGCCGACCGCGCCGTATCGCCACTTCAAGGACCGCGACGCCCTGGAGTCCGCGCTGGCCGTCGAGGGCTTCCGGGAGCTGCTGGCCGACCTGGGCGGCGGGCGCGGTCTGCCCGTCTCGCTCCCGGACCTGGCCGAGTTCGCCGTCGCCTATGTCGCCTTTGCGCTGCGGCGCCCGGCTCTGTTCCGTGTGATGTTCGGCAAGCCGTGCGACGACGCCGACGACGAGCGGGTCAAGGCCGCCGACGCCCTGCACGATCTGCTGGCCGACGCGCTCGATCACGTCTTCCCCGACGCGGACGCCTCGGCCCTGGCCTCGGCCGGCTGGGCCCTGGCCCACGGGCTGGCCTGTCTGTACCTCGACGGCAAGCTGCAGGCCGCGTCGGGCGAGGAGGTCGCCGACCGGGTGCGCAGCGCCTTCCTTGCGATCACGTCGGTCGGCTCCTGACGCGCACCGTCCGCCCGTCGCGCGCCTCGCATACTCCATTGTTGACGGTGCTCACATCCCGGTGTCATGCTCGGTGTTAACGCCGCTTACATTGGAGGAGAGCGTCCATGGCATCGACCACCAAGCCGACCGACCGGACCGTAGAGGTCGATCTCGGGGGGCGTCCCGTCATCGTCCCTGAAGGCGGCCTCTATGACCGGTTCCGCATGGACACCGACCTCGACGAGGTCGAGCGGGACCCGCGGGTCAGCAGCGTCGACTTCTTCCGCCGGATGCCGAAGAGCCGCGTGGACTCCCGCATCGGACCCACGCTGACGCCGAACTTCTACTACCGCATCTCCACGACCCGGCTCACGATGCTCGCGCCGACCAAGGCGATCCGGACCCGCCTGCCCCGCGAGCTGGACCCGCTCGAGATCGCCCCGGGGCTCGGCATCGTCTCCGTGATGGCCTTCCGGTACGACGTGTGCGACATCGACTTCTATACCGAGGCCGCGGTCGGCGTCGCCGTGAAGCCGGCCCGGCACGGTGGGCTGGGCCTGCTCGACCTGGTCACCGGACTCAAGAACGACTCCCTGCACTCCTACGTGCTCTCGCTGCCGGTCAACACCGAGATCGCACAGGTGCGCGGCCACGACGGCTACGGTTTCCCCAAGTGGGTCACCGAACTCGACGTCGACATCGACACCGAGCGCACCTCCGCCAGGGTCGCCAACGACCAGGGCGGCCTTGACCTCGCCCTGTCGGCGCCCACCCCGAAACAGACCGCCCGACCCACCGGCGCACACGTCTCGACCCTGACCTCCTACACCACGATCGACGGCGGCTGGCACTCCACGACCAGCCAGATCAACATGCTCTCCTCGGGCACCACGCGGTTCCCCCGCCGCCTTGACCTGCAGCTCGGTGAGGGCCGGATGAGCGACGACCTGCGCTCGCTGAAGCCGATCCGGACGATCCAGCTCGACGTCACCACCGAGGGCCAGCTGGCGCTCCACATGCCTGTGCCCACCTCCATCCAGGACCGGAGCTGAGACCGCGATGACCACCACGCACACCGCCCCCGCCGAGGCCGCCCTCCCGGCCTGGCTGACACCGGCCCGGGTCGCCCGCCTGGCTGCCCTGGTAGCCGCCAGTGCCCGCGCCCAGCGGGTCGCCACGACCTCCCCGTACACCGGCGCACCGCTCGCGGACCTGCCGGTCTCCGCCCCCGGCGACGTCGAGGAGGCCTTCGCCCGGGCGCGCGCCGCCCAGGCCGGCTGGGCGGCCACCACGGTGGCCGACCGCAAGCGCATCATGCTGCGCTTCCACGACCTCGTCCTCCAGCGGCAGGAGGAAGCCCTCGACCTGATGCAGGCTGAGAGCGGCAAGACCCGTCGCGACGCGTTCCTCGAGGTGAGCGACATCGCGATCACCGCTCGCTACTACGCGCGCAGCGCACGGCGGCTGCTCTCACCGAAGCGCCGCAAGGGCGCGATCCCGGTGCTGACCCACACCACCGAGCTGCACCACCCCAAGGGCGTCGTCACCGTCATCTCGCCCTGGAACTACCCGCTCAGCATGGCCGCCGGCGACGCCCTCCCGGCCCTTATGGCCGGCAACGCCGTCGTACAGAAGCCTGACACCCAGACCGCCCTGACCGCACTGTGGGCGCTGGACCTGATGCGCGAGGCCGGACTGCCGACCGACGTCTGGCAGATGGTGGTCGGCCGTGGCAGCTCCATCGGAGACGCGCTCATGGCCGGCGGGGACTACATGATGTTCACCGGCTCCACCGCCAGCGGGCGCCAGATCGCGCGCGATGCGGGTGAACGGCTGATCGGCGCGTCCCTGGAGCTCGGCGGCAAGAACGCCATGGTCGTCCTCGCCGACGCCGAACTCGACAAGGCCGCCGCCGGCGCCGTCGCCGCTTGCTTCCCCTCGGCCGGCCAGCTGTGCGTGTCCATCGAGCGGCTCTACGTCGCCGACGAGATCCACGACGCGTTCGTCACCGCGTTCGCCGAACGCACCCGGGCCATGCGCCTGGGCGCCGCCTACGACTTCTCGATGGACATGGGCTCGCTCACCACTCCCTCGCAGCTCGACACCGTCAGCTCCCACGTCGACGACGCGGTGTCGAAAGGCGCCACCGTACTGGCCGGAGGCAAGGCCCGGCCCGACCTCGGGCCACTGTTCTACGAGCCGACGATCCTGGCCGATGTGACCCCGGAGATGACGCTGTTCGACCACGAGACGTTCGGCCCGGTGGTGTCGATCTACCGCTACCGGTCGGTCGACGAAGCGGTGGCGATGGCCAACGCCACGCCGTACGGCCTCAACGCGAGCGTCTGGGGCCGCAACGGCGCCGAGGCCCGCAAGGTCGCGGGACGCCTGCACGCGGGCACCGTCAACGTCAACGAGGCGTTCGCCGCCGCCTGGGGCAGCATCGACGCCCCCATGGGCGGCATGGGCGACTCGGGCCTCGGTCGCCGTCACGGCGCCGACGGGCTGCTCAAGTACACCGAAGCCCAGACCGTCGCCCACCAGCGCCTCCAGGGCTTCACCCCGCCCCGCGGAATCGAGCACGAGCACTGGGCGCGGATCCTGACCCGGACGTTCAAGACGCTGCGTGCCCTGGGCGTCCGCTGACCGACCACCCGCCACGACGCGGCCCGCCGCCTCGCCATCCCGGTCCGCATGAAGGAAGATCAGCCATGACCAAGCGCGTCCTCAACGTCGTCACCAACGTCGGCCACTACGACGACCCTTCCCACACCACCGGCCTGTGGCTCTCCGAGCTCACGCACGCCTGGCACGTCTTCGAGGAACACGGCTACGAGCAGACGCTCGTCAGCCCGGCCGGCGGCGCGGTGCCTCTCGAGCCGCGCGCGCTGAAGTTCCCGAACTACGACAAGACCGCCAAGACCTGGCGCGCCGACCCCGGGAAAATGGCGCTGCTCGAGAACACGGCGAGCCCGGACCAGATCGACCCGTCAGAGTACGACGCGATCTACTTCACCGGCGGTCACGCGGTGATGTACGACTTCCCCGACAGCGAGGGCCTGCAGCGCATCACCCGCGAGATCTACGAGCGCGGCGGCGTCGTCTCCTCGGTCTGCCATGGCTACTGCGGCCTGCTCAATACCCGGCTCTCCGACGGCTCTCACCTCATCGCCGGCCGCAAGATGACGGGATTCGCCTGGACCGAGGAGGTCCTCGCCCGCGTCGACAAGCTGGTCCCCTACAACGCCGAGGAGCAGGCCAAGCAGCGCGGCGCGCTCTACGAGAAAGCGGCACTGCCGTTCGTCTCCTACGTCGTAACCGACGGCAACCTCGTCACCGGCCAGAACCCGGGCTCGGCCAAGGCCACAGCGAAGAAGGTCGTCGAGGCTATCGAGGGCAACGCGTCGAAGAAGCGAGGCTGAGTCGAGACGCAGTCCTTGAAAATAGGTGCTTCGATTCCTGGCTTCCTTGCGGGAGCGGAGACAGGACCGTCTTTGGTCGGCCACACCTGACGTGCAGCGTTGTCCGAGCTCGAGGGGATCGACACGAGCCTCCCGCCGTGCTTGCCCTTTCAGCGCAAGGCCGGCGGCTGGCCCCGGTCATCACCGAGGACATGCTGCACACCGTGCTGCGACGCCGCCCAGCTCGGATCACCTTGTTCGGATGAGGTCGCGATCGCCCTTACCTGCACCCGTTACCTCACTAGGTGCCCCGGCGAGATCGAGGCCTCCCCCGGCCTGCCATGCGATCAAGTGAGTCGAGAGAACACCCTAGTTCAGAGAAGTGACCAGGCCGAACGAGATGGCACCGGACCAGATCGTCCGAGGCATACAGACAGCCCTCTCTCATCAGCCCCGAGTACCTCCAGGCTACGAGCACACCCGCCCCACGGCACCCAGACACCTCTCCCGCGCAAAGGGCGGCTGCCGACATGGGCGGCGCACGCGGCCCGAGAACGGCTGCGTACGGTGGTGAACGTGACGACGCCCCCTGACCCTGCTGCGCCCGGCCCCGTGCCGGTGCGGGTCGTGCTGCCCGCCGACCCGGTCCTGGGGCACCCCGAGCAGGAGATCCTGGCGCGGCTGTGGAGGCGGCGGCAGACCCAGACCGGCTGGGTGTTCCAGGTGGGCCTGCCGTCCTACCAGGGCAGCGAGGACGGCACCGTGCAGGCCGCGGAGTACCGGGTGTGGGTCCGCGCCCCGGAGCACGTGCGGCCGGTCGACGGCGTCGACTACGACCAGGTCCCCACCGACCGGCTGGAAGCGCCGGCCCCGCCGTCGGCCGTCCGCGAGATTCTCGGAGAGCGCCGGCCAACCGGCTGGGTCGTGCAGAAGGTCCGTGTCAGGCGCGGCCCCGGTCGGCGCGTCCTGCACGCTCCGGACTGCACCGAGGCGCCGCAGGATGCGCCGGTCCTGGACCTGGAGCGCGCCCTGGACGTCGCGGAGAACCCGGCGACGACCCTGTGCACCCTGTGCGGGGCCGCGCAGGAGATCACGCCGGTGCTGCGCGGCTTCGACCACACCGGAGACGAGACGGACCCTTCCGGCGCGTAGGGCGGCCCCCCGGGCTCGGATCCGGGGCGACGGTCACGGCTCCTTGTGCCAGGCCGTCACCACGGCGCCCGTGGTCTCGTCGACGAGGGAGACGCGGGCCTGGGGCAGACTGCCGTACTCCCCCACCCAGGTGGTGAACTTCCGCCGCGCGGTCTCCTCCCTCGCCCACCAGCCGTGCGCGGCCGGGCGGCCGCCGGTGGTCAGGGTGAGGTGGAAACGCTCGTCAGACACGCTCCCAGGATGGCAGACCGGCTCCATGCTGCGCGCTCCCGGCGTCCCCGCCACCCAGCGGGATCCTCTCCACCGGCTCCCAGGTGATCGCCTTCCCGCCGGCGGACGCGGTGGCGGTCACGTCGACCAGATCCACCGCGGTGACCCACAGCGGGGCGTGGCCGGGCCTGACGCGGCGCAGGAGCCGCTGTGCCTGGTCGGAGTCGGCTTCACCGTGGGCGTAGGCGGTGGTGAGGTGGGGGACACCGACCGGGTAGCGGCAGGCGCCGTCTCCGAGCACGGCGCGGGTGGCACTGCGGGCGAGCTGGTGGAGGGTGCTCAGGTCCTCGTCGGGGTGGAGGTCAGCGATCACACCGGAGGGGTAGGACAGCAGACTGCCCACCATCACCGTGAAGGGAGGCACCTTGGCCAGGCGGCGGGCTGCCTCCCGGACCAGGCGGCCACGGTGGGCGGTGGAGATGTCATGGGCGGGGCGGCTGATCTGGTCGACGGTGATGTGCACCCATCGCGGCTCGACCGGAGTCAGGGGGAAGCCGGCATGCCGCAGGATCTGGCGGGAGTCGGAGAGCAGCCGCGCCAGCGGCTGGTGACGGGGGTCGTCCCAGTCCACGGTGATGTACCAGTGGAGCAGTGTGCCGGTCTCTCTCAACAGCACTTCGAACTCATCAAGAGTTGATGCTACTTCCCATAGCGTGGGATGCTATACATAGTTGTTCCGCGACTCCTCATAGCTGAGAGGATCCAAGTGAAGCTGACCGTTTTTCAGTTCGAAGGCACCCCCGAAGAACTGGATGCCTCGCAGACGCTGCGCGAACTCACCCAGTCCCGAAACGGCAGCGCCGCTGCGATGGACACCTCACCTCGGCCGTCCTTCGCTGGTAGCGAGGAAGGTGGGCACATCCCTGGGGTGCCCGAGGAAGGTCAGGACACCGTCCGGGGGCTGCTGCAGCACAGTCCTGCTCCGGAGCTGTTCCTCCGCTTCCTGGCCGTGACGGCTGGGTGGGAGAACGTCTTCGTCCACGGAATCAAGCGCAAGGGCGCCCAGCCTGATGTCCCCCTCGATTACAGCCGTTACCTTCGGCTGCGCAGGCAGGGATCACAGAAGGGTGGGTTCGCCTACATCTATCCGGAGCGCAGCAGCATCAATCTGCGGCTCAACTACACCGACCAGCAGCTCGAGGAGCTCGGCATCACCACGGCTCGCACTCTGACCACCGGGCATCGGGAGTACCGGGTCAGCGTCGACCTCAGCAACGAGCAGAGTCTGGCTGATGCCCTCGAGCTCGCCGAGCTGGCTTACAACGCCACATGAGCCGCCCAGAGCGGCAGACAGCCAGCGTGGGTCTGCGACCGCACCAGCGAGAAGCCGTCGACGCCGTGCTGCGGTCCCTTGATGTGCCCTCCGGGTCGACCGTGCCCGAGCGGGGTCTGCGCACCCAGGTCATCATGGCGACCGGAACTGGCAAGACCCTCGTGGCGGCCCGCAGCGCCAACGAGCTCCAGGCGGACCGTGTACTGGTGCTGGTGCCCTCCTTGGACCTGCTTACCCAGACCGTGACCGCTTGGCGCGAGGGAGGCCGCAGGGGCCCGATGATCGGGGTGTCGTCCCTGCGGGGCGAGGACGTGCCCTTCCCCAACACCACGGAGGTTAAGGAACTGGTCGACCGGGTGCGACCGTTCGACAAGGTCACCGTGTTCGCCACGTACGCCTCCCTCGGGCTCGGCACGCTGGAGCGCGCGCACAAGGCCGGCCTTCCGGGCTGGGACCTGATCGTGGTCGATGAGGCCCACCGGACGTCGGGTCGGCTGGGCAAGCCCTGGGCGGTCGTCCACGACAACACCCGCATCCCGTCCCTGCGCCGCCTGTACATGACCGCCACGCCCCGCCTGTGGCAGCTGGACGAGGATGCCGAGGGCGCGCCGGGCGAGCTGGTGGCGAGCATGGAGGACGACCCGGACGGCCCGTTCGGTGCGCGCTGCTTCACGCTGACCCTCTCGGAGGCGATCGATCGGGGGATCTGTGCCCCCTACCAGGTGGTGTGCGTGGACATCACCGACACGCAGCTCCAGGCCGCGCAGCTCCTGGGCGCTGAGGGGCGCTCGGACGAGGTCCGCGGGGCCCGGCTCGCTGCCCTCCAGACCGCGCTGCTCAAGGCGTCGTCGGAGGAGAACTTCCGGCGCACGCTCGTCTTCCACCACGTCGTCAAGGAGGCTGAAGCGTTCGCGGCCGGCCTCCCCGATGTCGCCGCGCAGCTGCACGCCGCCGACCCCGAGCTGTACCCGCGCACGATCTGGGCGAACTGGCTGTGCGGCGAGCACAGGCCGAACCACCGTCGGCGCCTGCTGGGCGAGTTCGACCGGGGCGTCGCCACGGACGGCACGGTCGTGGAGAAGTGCTTCCTGTGCTCGGTGAAGGTGCTGGGCGAGGGCGTGGACACCCGGAATTGCGACTCCGTGTACTGGGCGGATGTACGCGGTTCCATGCCCGACCTCGTCCAGGCGGTCGGCCGCGCGCTGCGGATGCAGCCGGGCGAGGGCAAGGTCGCCTCGCTCGTGGTGCCGGTGCTGCTCGGGCCAGGCGAGACGGCCGACAACATGCTCACCAGCCGGGCTTTCGGCGGGTTGGCGAAGCTGCTGGAGGCGCTCAGGGCGCACGATGCCCGGGTGGTGGAGCAGTTGGCGCAGCAGCAGGCCCCCAGTGCCTACAAGCCCGTCCAGAAGGGCGCACAGGGCCAGGAGAGCCGGGGCGGGGGGAACGGGTCCGACGGCCCGTCGGCCCCGGCGCGGAAGCTGCTGAAGTTCTCCGTGCCGCGCGACCCGGCACAGCTGGCCGCGTTCATCAACCTGCGGGTCCTCAACCCCGAGCACGAGCACTGGCGGCGCGGCATCGAGGCCGCCGTCATCTACTCCCGCGAGCGCGGCGACCTCAAGGTCCCATTCACGTACCGGGTGCCCGGCAGCGAGGACCAAGCGGTGGAAGCCGAGGGGTGGCCGGCCTCGCTCGCCAACTTCCCGCTCGGCCAGTGGATCGCCGACAACCGGCGCTTCTACGCCCGCGGCGACATGGACGAAGACCGCGTCGAACAGCTGGAGAAGCTGGGCATGGTCTGGAGCCACTTCGACGTCGCGTGGGAGGAAGGTCTCGCGGCGGCGCGCGGGTGGGCAGCCGAGGCGGGCCACCTGCTGGCCCCGCTGGACGCCACCTTCCAGGGCTACAAGGTGGGCATCTGGCTGAAGAACGCGCGGGCCGCCGCTCGCAAGGCGCAGGAGATCGAGCAGCGGCGTGCCGAGGGGCTGCCGGTGGAGTCGTCGGCTGGGGCGCTGTCGGAGGAGCGGCGCGAGCAGCTGGAGGACATCGACCCGTCGTGGTGCCCGAGCTGGCCGGTGGAGTGGCAGCGCTGCTTCCATCTCGTCCGGCTCCACCTGGAGGCCGGCCGACCGCTGCCGACCGAGCCCGGCGACGTCGTGCACCAGGGCGAGGACCTCGGGCGGTGGGTGCGCTCGGTCCGGCTCGGCTGGGACAACCTCACCGCCGTGCAGCAGTGGATGTGCGAGCAGGTGCTCGGGATCGAGCCCGCGGCCGAGGACGAGAAGCCACAGCCGCGCCGTACACAGGCCGACAAGTGGGCGATGAACTACGAGGCCGCCAAGCAGTTCTTCGAACGCGAGGGGCACCTGCGGGTACCTCGGAAGCACGTCGAACGGACCGTCATCGGCGAGGACCAGGAGGAGCGGGAGCTCCGGCTCGGGGCGTGGATCGGGAACCAGCGCAGTCGGGCCGCGACGCTGTCCCCGGAGCGGGTGGAGCTGCTGTCCGCCATCGGAATGCGGTGGGCATAACAGCGATAGCTCAGTGGGAGCGATGTCGGGCGTGCATGGTGCCGCCCAGGCTCAGAAGGGAGGCTCATCGCTGTACCCGCCATTGGTTCCCCCTGAGCCCCACCCTCCGCTTGTGGCGGGCGGCGGTGACGGCTGGGGGGTGGGCCCCCATCCCCCGGTCGAGGCGGGCGGCGGTGACGACTGCGGGACCGGCGCTAGCTGGGGGTGGTCCGCCTCGTCATCAGGTCCAACACCGTCAACGGCGTCGTTCCACAGATCGCGTATGTATTCGCGAAGCGTGCGGGTGTCGTTTTCCTCGTCGTAGTCGTCGGAGTCGGAGAACCTTCTCCACGCCGGGTCCTGGTCTGCCATGCGGCACAGAACCTCGTGTACCGCTTTGACCTTGGGCCAGGTGCTGGTGGTCTCGCCTTTGAGCAGCCTCCGGACCGTCTCACGGCTCACAGTCACGGAGGCGGAACCATGCAATTGAGCGACAGCTGCCGCAATGCTGACCGGCGAGGGGCGGCCTGCTGCGCGGAAGTAGGTGTGCAGCTCGCCCACGAAGAACCTTTTCGCCCCATGCGGCAGCTCATCCAAGCTCGGCATTCGCAACATCTGGGGCACGTCCAACTCCAGCTCAGTAAAGCCTATTTGTACTCGAAGGGCCTAGCTTAGCCCCGGCATGACACCCATGGAAAACAGCGAAGAGCAAGCCTTGTCCCACAAGGACCCGAGAGAGCCCTGGAAGACACGTCTCCTGCCTGGTTCGACCTACGAAAACACAGAAGGCCTTTCTTGACCAAAGCACTGTTTTCGCTGGTCAGGGCGGTATTCGGGGTGCTTTGCTTGCTGTCATCCACCTCACGGGACACAGCAGCGTCTCACTAGGCGGACAAACGGCAATGCCGTCGCCGGAAACGGCGACGGCTCCCTGGTGGGCAGGGAGCCGTCTGCAGAGGACAGCATCACTCGAGAAAGAGGAGCACATGTCCACGACCGAGGCTAAGGGCAGCGTCCAGGATCCGGAAGACGTACCGTCGCGTCGGCGTAACCGACTTCGGAGGCTGAGGAATGAGGCCGGCCTGTACCTGCTCCGAGGAGCCGCAACCGCGTTGGGCGGCACCGTAATCACTTACGGAGCCTTCTGGCTCCAGGCCCGCGGCTGACGGGTTGGGGGCCGGGGGACACCCGGCTCCCCCGCTCAGGGCGAGGGCACGCCGGGCTGGGTGTTCTTGGCCACGCATTCGGCGATCCGCTGCGTCACGAGGGACTGTACCTTGTCTTCGGCCATCCAGTAGAGATCGGACTCGGGGTCATCACATGCCGAGAGCTCTGCGATGGTCAGTCGTACCGAGTTGCGTCCGTCGTCCCGGGCACCAGGGATGCTGAGGGTATGAGTGATCGCCTTGGGCAGAATCCACACCGGGTGGGACAGGTGCCCCAGGACTCCCTCGACTTCGGCGATCTCACCGCTCGCCTCCAACGTACGCAGTGCGGTCAGCACCGAGTTGCGTGACGCGTTCGCCTGCTCCATCAACCAGGTGCTGCCCGCGCAAACGACCAGGTGAGGCCCTGTGGCCTCACGTGCCAGTGCAAGCAGTACCACCCGGGCGGTGCCTTTTGAAGCCGACCGGGTCCAGACCCAGTCCATAGCCTTCTTGCTCAAGGTAGTCACCTCTTCGACAGTCCGGGCCTGGTACATCGGGCAGAGCGCATCATGCCAGCCTCGGTCCCGGTCACCGAGACACGGGTGCCGGCGCCCGCACGCGATCCGGGCTGGGGCGCCAACCGCTCCCGGGGAGAGCACGGGTAGACGGAAGGTTGCCGACTCCCTTACTGGCAGTCGCCCCGCTAGTGGACCTTCGACAGCGCAAGGCCCGGACAACGCGTCCGGGCCTTCGTCGTGCCCCGGATTCTTTCTTCACGGCCGCTGCTGTCCCGGTCTTGGTGTCCGGCCCTACGGGGTGAAGGAGCGGTGCCCGGCGGGACGAGATGCAAGCACCTGCGCCCTGTCACTGTCCCACCCGCCATTCGAACTCACGCCGGAGGCAGCACCGATGACCACCCACCAGGCACCCAGGGCAACACCCGCGCCGATCGCCGCTACGCTGAAATGCCACCCTGGGCCCGGGCAGAAGCCCCGCAGGGACGCTCTCAGGCAGAGAGTCGCAGCAGGACCGCCGACCGCGAGGCGCGCACCACCCCCACGCGGACGACACCACCACAGGTGTCCGCCGTCTCTGTTCCTCCGCCTCGTAGGAGAATCCCGATGTCTCGGGACCTGCACCCGCGCTCCCCCATACCCGCCCGAACCGCCCGCCCCGCCCAGCGCAGCGATGCCGTCGGAGGCCCCGCTGCTGTCGGTGCACGCCGCCGTGGTGTTCCTGGCGGCCGCCATCATCGGCCTCATCATGGGCGGGCTCATGTTCCTCCACGAGAAGTCTGTGCCCGCGGCCGTCGCGACGGGCCTGGTGACCGCTGGAGGCAGCGTTCCCGTGCTGCACAAGCTGATCGGCTGACCGGCGTGGGGGCCGGGCTGGTCTGTCCACCGGCCCCACCGCCATGGCTCCTGGTCAGGAGCTCACTTGGGTGATGGCGTCTGCAAACAGGACGGGCAGGTGGTTGATGGCACGTTCCAGGAGCCGCTCGATCGGAACCGCGTACTGGCTGGTGTCGACGCTGATGAGCGTGCCCCAGACCGCAGGTTGGTAGCGGGCGAGCATGGACAGGGCATACAGCACGGCCCACCAGGCCATCAGGGGGTGCAGTTCCCGCTTCATTGAACCCAGAACGGGCAGGAAGTACCGGCTCCCGGCGTAGGCACGGGTCATGGTCCGCAAGTGGGTCAGTCGTTCGGCTCCGGTCGCCATTCCGTCGAATCCGGTGCCCACGCCCTCGGGCATGAGCCAGTTCATCACCAGTTCGCCGCCGCCGTGGTCGTAGCGGGTGTACTCCGGAGGCGCCTCCGGACCGAGGGTGAGCGCGCGGGCGGTCACGTAACTCTCGTGCTGGGCGACAGCCGGGTACGAGGCCAGGAAGTCGGCCAGCGCCTCACGGGTGCCGGCGTCGATGACCCGGTCGGGGATGTCGCACACGGGAACGCTCAACAGGGAGTGCTCGTGCGTGCCGACGCCGACGTCATCGCCGACCGTGTGCAGCGGAGTAAGCCGGTCTCTGGCGGTGAGCGGGTAACGGAGGTTCGGCGGCAGCAGGTCCCAGACGTCCTCCAGGCGCAGCGGGTCCATCTCCCACACCGGCGAGTCGAGGACCTCGCTGACCTTCACGAAGCTGCCCTGCGTGCCGGACGGGTCGGTGCGGATCTCGATGTCGGGGAAGGGCAGGTGGAACCCCGTGGTCTTGATCCCATGGGTGTCGAGGCGCCAGTCCTCACCCTTGAGAGACCAGGCGGCTGCCGTGATCGCGCGGCCAGCCTGGCTGAGGCCGTAGAAGGCCAGGACCGGGCTCGTGGCCGGGCCCACGGCGGCGGCGGCGCGGAACAGCTGCTGAGCCTGCTCCAGGGCTGCCGAGTACGTCTTGCGGCGGGAGCCTGTGTTGGCTCTGGCCGGTGGATTGGAGCGGCTGGCCCGCAGCCGCTCCCACGCCTCATCGGCGTCGAGATCACTGTGCATGGCCGGGACGCTACCCGCTGTCGAGTTGACGCCGCAGGGTGAATTTTTCCCTCGCTTACGCGGGCGCGGGTCTAAGCGAATTGATCTAACTTGCCTAGATTAATGGGTACTTGACAGGCATTCAGGTCTTTTGTCACGGTTTTGTTCGCCCACTCCGGGCGGACCACGAGAGAGGAAGATCCTCCATGGCACGACGCACCGAGTACGACGAAAGTCAGGCCGCCGGACGTCTCCGGGTGCCGATCGCCTCCTTCCGGTGGGCGCGGCACACCGGCCTCGTCCCGGCTCCGGACGCTTCCTCCTACCAGTGGTTGCGGGCCACTGTGGAGGCGATGGACGCGGCCGCGATCCGGGTCTCTCTCCCCCAGGAGCCGATCTCCGCCGCAGCGGCCGCAGACCGGATCGCCCAGGCCCTGGGCACGCCGAACGTGCCTGACGAACCGCCGGTCGTGAGTGCCTTCGCGGTGCGCCGGCTCATCGCTTGCGGGCTGCTGACCGACCTGACAGCGAACCCGGAGGCCGTGCTCATCAACCCCGACCAGGTGGCTTCGGTCTGCGGCATCGAGGGCCTGGCGCAGCGGCTCGCCGACGAAGCGCCGCTCGGGCCGGACCAAGCCGCCGCCCGACTGGGCGTGAGAAGGGTCGATTTCGACTACATGCGCGACCTGTTGTGGGTACGACCGGCGGAACGGCGTGAGGTGCGTTTCGGCACGTCGCGGGCCGGGGCGGTGATGGTCCCGCTGTTCACCACGGCGTCCGTCGACGCACTGCCCGGCGCGCACCCCGAGGTTGACTGGGAGCAGCTGCGCAACATCGGGAAAGGCCGGCGGTCCCCGCTCGCCGCCCTGGTGAAGGCCAGGCAGCAGGAGAAGTTCGCCAGTCTCACCGCTCACCGCACAGCAACGTGCTGATCAGTAGCGCAGAGCCCACCGTGCTGCGGGCGGCAACCACGCCCCGCTGACCACACTTTCCAGCGTGCCCCGGGCCGACTCGATAGGCGAGTCGGCCCGGGGCGTCATGCGTCACCTGCGGTAGCGGGAGAGCCAGGTGCCGTCGGCCTTCTACTCGGGCACGGCTTGGTCGTGCTCCTGGTGCTCGGGCCCGGCCTGCAAGGGAGGCACCACGTGAGCACCGAGCAGCACGACGCCGACGCGTACGGCCAGGAGCTGGCCCGCATCAGCCACCACCAGCGCGAGGCCATCGACGCGCGGTTCACGGTCTTCCAGGCCCTGGCCACCGCTGTGATCGGACACGAGCAGGCCCACGACGTCGTGTCCAAGCTGGAGGCCGGGGCGGTGGCCAGCGCCCACACCTGCATCTCCGAGAGCAGCGCCCCGCACGGGTCGGAGGAGCGATTCGAGGACGGCTGGCACGCCGGAGTCCGCGACGTCGCCAGCTACCTGTTGCACATCGCCGACACCACCGCCACCACGGGACGGGGGCTCGCCGCGGCCAGCGCCATGTTGGCCACCCACCTTCCGCGGCCCGACTCCCCGGCCCCACATGAGACTCCGGTGGAGGAGCCGGACCCCGCCACGGCCCCAGTGCCACCGCTGGAGGCGAAGGACGTCCTGGCGGCCGCGGAACGGTTCCCGTGGGCCGTGGCCGCGCCAGGCGTGCGGCACTGGCCGGACGGCGGTGACTTCCTGTACGTCGCTCTGAGCGCGGTACGCACCGACGAACGCGAGGGGTACATCGAGCGCCTGGAGGCGTTCGTGGAGCAGCACCGCGCCCGCCTGGAAGAGCTGCTGCGCACGCACGGGCCGGGGCAGCAGGCCCGCCTCACACGGCCGGTAGGCGCTGATCGGACAGCCCGAGACCCTGGTCATCCTGGAGCGGATGGAGAGCAACCCGTTCGGTCTACGCGCCCAGTGGGAGAAGGAGATGGAGGACGTCTTCCTGGACGACCTCGAGTTCGCGTGGGGGCCGCGCATCCGCCTCAGCCGGTGAGCAGCCGGAAACCAACAGCGGGGCCGGACAGGGTGATCCTGTCCGGCCCCGCTGTCGTCGGGTCAGCCGAAGTCGAGCGTGTCCTGGGCGAAGTCGGCCGGGGTGGGGGTGGGCGGGGGCGCCGGCGGTCCGTCCGGGCGGGCGGCCTGCCAGCGTTCAGCCAGCTCGTCCTTCCAGCCCTTCGGCGGGGGCCACGGCACGCCCCAGGCGGCGAGCTGGTCCCGCTTCCAGCCGCCAGCGGGCGTGCGGGCGGCTTCGACCTCTTCGGGTGAGGGGAGGTACGTCATGGATGGTGCGCGCTCCGTGTTCAAGAGTTGTCCCGCAATGCGGTGACGGAAGACCGACAGGTCAGAGGCCTTGCTCAGAGGGAGCCACCCCTCGGGCATGGGAGAGCTCGCAAGCGAGGGAGGTTGAGCACCGACGGGTGCGTAGTACATCTCGGCACGTTCTTCCCACACCGTCGACTTCAAGGCGACCTGCTCGTCGAACACTTCCTGTCGAAGTTTCAGCATCCCGGCCTCGTTCAGCGCCCGAACGAAATTCAGGAGTTCGATCGTGCCGACCATCGCCCAGGCCACCAGGGGCACGGCGGCGCGAAACCGGTCGCGCAGTCCGAAGGTATCGCCTTCCTTGCGTCGCTCTGGGTCATGATGCACCACGTCTCCGTAGATCCAGGCCATGGCCAGCCCATGCGCATCGAGGTCACGCTCTTCGCCCGTGGACGTGTCAGCGACCATGACCCAATAGCCGGATTCGTCGCGCGTGGAGGGGCTCACCCGTGTCCGCCACTCAGCGCGTGCGGCCCGTATCCACGCCGCATCTTGCGGCGCTGCTCGGCAGGTGTAGCCCAGAGCCGAGAGCGCCTTCATGTGGAAACAGTCCTCCTGCTCCAGCAGTATTGGCCTGATACGCGCTGCCGCAGATTCGACCACTTCCTCGGGCGGGAGCTCGTACGAGATCCGGACCTCACCGCGGTCGACACGGACGTGGATGCTCATGCGGGTCAGCTCGACAAGGGCGTCCCAGTCGGCGGCCAGCGAATGCTCCTCCACCCTGCGGGCCCTCAACACGAAAGCTTCCAGCAAGCGCTGGTGCTTCTCGTCAAGAGTTTCCGTCTGCCCGCGGCTCACGCTTCCCCCTCGCATCGATCGCTTCCAGCATGACGTGCCTTCTCCGTCGTAGCCATCCAATTCGCCGGGCTGGTCCTTGCCACAAGGAGAAGCGCGGCTGGTCGGGGGGCGTGCCCAGCTCAGCGGTGCAGGCGCGAGAGCCAGCCGGTGGCCTTCTGCTCCGGCACGGCCGACTCCTGCTCCTGGCGCGTCGCGTTCGGCCAGGCTTCCTCCCAGTCGGTCCCATGTCGCTGGTCACAGTCCCTGCACAGGGTCGGACGGGCCTTCGGAGGGAGGCGTCCCAGCCAGTGCACTCCACCGCCTGCCACCACTCGTACGTGAACGCTGCCCTGCACTCGGTGCAGCAAGGGCGGCGGGCGTAGCGCATGAGGGCATGCTGTATGGATTTCCAGGGCCTCAGCTCTTGCCGGTCCCGCTCAAGAACAACTCTTCGAACCGCTGATACTCGCGGCGCAGGCTGCCCTTCCCTGTGTAGGCGGCGTGCGTTGCAAGGAAGAGACGCGGTCCCGCCCAAGCACCGTTCGACCACAACTGGATCAACCATGCCGGAGCTGTGCCGATGTCCTGAGACAGTTCAACCCACGCCGCCGTGTCGGCAGCATGCTCGCCGTGAGCCATCGACGAGCCGCTCGTCCAGGCGTACCCCTCGATGCCTATACGGCGCTCAAGGTTCTCGCTGAGCCAGTCAATCGAAAGGGGTGTGATCTCGGGGGTGCGACGGCCCCTCTTCACAGGCCAGCCCCGGTCCTTGGCGTAAGCCAAGATGTCGCTGATGTCCTTCGCAGGATCGCGGTTAGTCCCGTGCGCGTCATCCAGGTCGCCGTCGTTCTCAACGAGCTGGTCGGCATCGGTATCGCCGCCGAGCATTTTCCTGAGACGGATACCTGCCGAGAGTCGTGCGAGGCGACGCGTGAGGGCACGTTGCAGGCGTTCGTCAGTGCTGATGGTCGGGTCGATTACCGCTGTGGCCCACAGGCACGCCTCGAAGACACCACGCGCGACCGAAACCGCGCCCATCAGCGATTTCTCTGCACGAAGCAGGACGGCGAAACCCCGAAGCTGATCGGCGGCGCTGAGGATGTTGACCGCTGATTCATACTGGAGAACCGTTGCAGCTAGTTCGGCGCGGTCACCGAGCATGACGTCCGGGACCTTCATGTCCTCTCGCGCCGGGCTCTTACGCTCCGATTTCCAAGGCTTGAGGCCCAGTTGCGTGAAACCGTCGGCTATTTCGTCGACCGCTGCCGCAAGCGCGTCGCGACGCGCATGTGCCTTCTGTCTGTCTTGGCGCAGCTGGACGAGGATATCCATCGCCCACGCTTCGCCGTCCCTGCTCGTATCGCCTTCGCTTGTCACACGCCACACCCTGTCAGATGGCTACGACCAGGAAGTAGTGCTTTCCGTTCAGCCTGGCAGTTGCCACTGACAGCCCGGTCCGGCCGGGTCACCTGCGGAAGCGGGAGAGCCAGGTGCCGCCGGCCTTCTGCTCGGGCGCGTTGTCGTGCACCTGATGCTCGGGGCCGTCCTGCTCGGCTTGACGGTCGGCGGTGATGGCTTGCTGCTTGCAGTCGTCGCACAGGTGCGGGTGGGTGTCGCGTGGGCGTCCCACCCGGCGGGTTCGATGGCCTTCCACCGTGCGTCGGTGAATCGGGTGCCGCAGTCGGCGCACACGGGACGGCTGGCCTCTCGCTCGGCCTTGTGCTGGGCGGCGATGCGGCGCAGTTCCTCCTGGTGCTCGCGCTGGCGGGCTGCGTGTTCGGCCTGTCGGCGGGCGTCGTGGGCTTCGCGGCGTGGGTTGCCGATCGCCTCGAGGAGGGTCTGGTTGTGCGGGCGGCCGAAGCGCCGGAAGACCGCTCCGGCCGGGCCGTGCTCCTGGAGCTGCTTCATGCCGGTGACGACGATGGGCAGCTTACCGTCGTACATGTGGAAGCCGTCCTCGTACGCGGTGCCCTTCCAGTGCCGCTCGGTAGCCAGCTGCGCGATGACGGTGTGGGGGTTGCGCGGGCCCGATCCGGTTGAAGACGAGCAGCAGCGGCGGGTGCGGCTGGTCGCCGTGGCGGCCGTCGGGCACCCACCAGCGGGTGCGCCACATTGGCCGCTCCTTGCCGTCGACGTCCTTCACCTTGCGCTGGCCAAACCGCATGTACTTGTCGATCCTCGCAGCGAGGACCTGCGCGGACTCGAAGCAGTTGTCGATCTCCAGAACAAAAGCGGCACCCCGTCCTCGGGCGCGGTGATGACGATGTCCGCCTGGGCGCCGCCCATGCCGGGGTTGGACCAGGTGCCGGTCGCGGGCAGCGCCACCTCGGTTGCGTAGGAGGTGATGGTTCCCAGCCCGGCGGGCGCGTCGAAGGCGGCCTGCGCGGCGGCGCGGACGCCGGCCGGCTCGTTGGCGAGCTGGGCGAGGTCCGGCTTCGGGCGCAGCAGGGCGAGCACGGCCTCGTTGACCGTCATCGGGTGGGAGGCGCCCGTGCGGCCGGCGCCGCGGGCCGGGTCGCCCATCTCCCCCGCCGGCCGCCCCAGCTCGCGGGCGGCGGCCTTCAGGCCCATGGGCGTCAGGTTGCGCAGCCTGTCGCCGCCCGGGAGCTGCCCACCGTTCTCCGCGAGGCCGTGTTTGCGCAGATCGGACAGCGCCCCGGTGTGCGAGGCGGTTCGGGCCTGCTTCCGCTTCGACGGGGTCGGCTTGTCGGTGTGGCGGTAGCTCAGGTGCGGGGCTGAGATCTGCTGGATCTGTTCGACGGTTGCGACCTTCAGCGCTCCGAGCACGCGCAGCACGTCGCCGCGCAGGTTGTTTGACGACCCCGCCGGGTTCTCCTCACGCTTGACCGCCATCAGCTGCGCTCCTTCTCCGTCGTCTGGCTCGCGCGGCCACCTGCCGGGCGCTGGCCGCGCCCGGCCGCAGAGGGCACCCGGCCCCCGGACCCGATGATCTCCTCCTCCACGGACATCACAGAGAAGTTCAGGAGGAGAGAAGAGGGTTGTGACAACGCGGCGCGCGTCCGGATCTGCGTGGTGACCTGGGCTTTCTCTGTCCGGCTCGGGGTCGGGCACCAAAGTGGGTTCCTCAGTGGCCTCCCAAGTGCGCACCACAGGACGCCGGGACGGCTTGCCCGCTGCTGGTCGGGCCCGTGGTCGGGGCGGGCGCGCCGGGCGCCTGCCGGGAGTCGGCGGGTGGTCATCGCGGTGGCTCCTTCGTTCCGGGCCGCCCTGGTGGGCGGGGGATTCGAGGGAGCAGCGTGCAGGGGACCCCCTTGTCCGCGGTCTGACCGGGGCCGGTAGCGGGCGCGGTCAAGGGGAAATGCGGCGATGGTCGGGGCGGTAGCAGAGGTGGACAAGGGGTGGCGTTCGGCCCTTCCATCGAGCCGACCAGGGTGGCCCACTTTAACCCTTGTCGTACCGGTTCTTTCCTTTATGGGAGGTGGGAAAAATCTTCGTCCTCTGTCCACAGGGCTGCGATTGGAGGATCGGTCCCAAGGTCACCGCGATCAGCGCGGAGACCCGGACCACAGGAGTCACCGTGCCCGAAACCGTCACCACCAACGTCGAGTCCTTCGTCCCGCTCGACCCGGACTGCGTCCACGACGCGTTCAACTTCATCCGGGCCGTGCACGACAACGACTTCGACCTGGCCGGTGTGCTCATGCAGATGTACGGCAGGGACCTGCGCCGGCTGCTCATGGACGCCGCCGAGCGTGTCATCGGCCCGGTCACCGCCCTGGACGACCAGGCCGAGGAGCTGACCGCGGACTCCTTCGTCCTGGAGGCGGTCGGCCGGATTCTCTTGGAGGTCCTGAATGCGGGCGACGTCACGTGCACGAAGACGCACACTGCCATCGCCCTGACCGTCATCCGGTTCACCGCCGAGATCCTCACCGAGGAGGGCCAGGACACCGGCGAGGTCTTGGCTGAGCTCCAGCACGCCGCCGTCGAGCAGGCCCGCGCCGCGTACGAGACCGCCTCTGCCACTCGCGCGTAGAGCCCGTGTTTCTCCTTGACCTGATGGCAGGTCAAGGAGAAACACAGCTCGCCCGTACTCAGCGGGGATGCGGGAGATCTACTGCTCTCCCGCATCCCGGCCCGGGGCCGGGGCGCCAGCTCTCGGATCGGCCGGAGGGTGCCGGTCCGGGTCGGGTGCGAGAGCGAGGGACAGCGCCGGACGGGGAGGTCGGGCAGGGCCCATCGGGGGGTGTAGGGGTGGTAGCCGGACTCCAGGCGGCGCTCGGTCTTCGGCTCGCTGATGTACGGCCTCGCCTTGACCGGGGTATGGCCGGGCGGGGCGGAGGTCAGTCTTGCAGTGGGTACTGGCTGGTGTAGTCCTCTACGGGACTGGCTACGTCGGAGGCATACTCTGCGCGCGCCTGGCGGTCCTCGTCGTTGAGTTCGGGGTGGACCGGGGTGCTGGCCGGTTCAGGCCATAGCTGGATCAGGTGGCGTTCGCCGTGGTCGCCGATGCCGGGTTCGGGATCGTCGGCATGGCAGTACAGGCGCATCCGCATCCAGCGTTCCTGCTCCGGCGGGGACGGAAGCTGGAGGGCAGGCTCCTGCTGCGGCCAGGCGTCCGTGACGTCGCCGGGATCGAGGACGGCGAGATGGATCCGGCCGGTCTCGGCCTGGAGGCTGATCTCTTCCGCCGGCTCCCACGCACCGTCTGCTTCGGGCGCGGGCCGGCTGTCGTGGATCTGGATCGTGAGATGCAGTGGCCCGGTGTCGGTCGTCGTCAGGACGACAGCGCTGGAGGGGCCGGCAGGTCCGCAGCGCCAGCCGTAGGGCATCTCGCCTGGAAAGTCGTCGTGCTCGGTGAAGCCGATGAGGTATCCACTCTCGCCGAGCTCGAAGGTGAACCGGGTCTCTTGCACCAGCATGTGGAGGCTCCTGTCGGAACTGCGAAGGTGCTCCTCCCGCGCGGGGCGGGAGGAGCACCTTGAGTGTGGCACGGGTGGTGCGGTGGTTCAGACGACCACGTAGAAGGGGTCGTGGTCCATGACGTGGAAGGCACGCCGCCAGTTGGTGATGGTCGCGCCCTGGCTGTCGTTCTCGGCCTTCTTCACCCAGGTGATGGTGCGCTGCTTGGCCGGCAGATGAGTGCCGCCTTCGTAGGTGGAGGCGAAGGGGTACTCGTCGCACGAGGTACGGCCCACGCGCTTCATGTCGGCCGGCGCCGACTTCGGGCAGACAGCTGCGCGGTTTTTGTTCTTCTGCTTGTCGTTGATCATCCAGTGCAGCGGCTTGCCGCCGTTCGGGTCGCCGTAGTGGCCGCCGTGAGAACGGAGCTTGCGGATGCCGTCGGCGATGCGGGCCTGGTTGATCATGCTTACGCCGGTCGGGGCGTCAGGGATGGCGCATCCGCTGGTGCCGTAGTAGTTGTCGCAGCGGTAGACCGCGGAGTCGTAGGAGACGGTGCCAGGGCTGTAGCCGGGCTTGGTGAACGTGTAGGTGTAGTGGGTCTTGGCCTTCGGGTTGATCTTCTTCTTCGCGATGGGCCCGGTCGTGTAGGTGACGGTGCCGCTGGAGGCGCTGTCGAGGGTGCGGCCCTGGCTGAAGCTGACCTTGGCCTTCGTCCCGCCGCCGGAAGCAGCGGCGATGTTGACGTGAACGCCCTTGCCGGCGCGCGTGGTCCTGGCCTTGGCCAGGGAGAACTTCTCCGACCAGTTCGCAGACTTCGCGTTCAGGGTCATCTGGTGCTTGACGTCGAAGTCCACGGTGCCCTCGAGCTGGGGTTTGCCGTTGACGACCCGGATGACGTCGACGTGGATGGCGACCCACTCGCACTCGCTGTACCGGTTGATGGTGATCTTGTTGATGGTGCACGACGCGTTCGCGTTCGCAGCGCTCAGCCGGGAAGCGCTGGTCTGAGGCGCCGAACGACCGACCGTCACGCGCAGGATGCCGCCATCACCGTCCTGCGGCTGCGCGACCGCGGGAGTGCCGACGCCGACTACCACCGCACTCACAGCGAAGGCACCGGCGGCTAATACTCGAATCAACTTCACGTGTTCCCCCCTGAGTTGACTGTCACCGCTCAAGGGGCACCTGCAACTACTGACTTCGGCTTGTCAGGGTGACGCCGGTTCGTCGAGAGCCAGGCCGGTGCCCACTATGAAACCGTCGAGGGTGCCTGGCCGGTACTGGAG
>NZ_JBEYJA010000066.1:0-32268 GCF_040703815.1 Streptomyces sp. NPDC006743
GACAACACCAGGCCCGCACCAGCCACTACAAACGACGCGGCCACAGCCCCTGAGCTGCCCAGCACTCAGAACAAGCACCGTTGCAGTACTAGGGCATGTTTCGCCGCGCAGCCCGGGAACAGGAGGAACCGCTTCATGAGTGAGACGCGCACCGGCACCCCGCGCGGCCGGCAGCGGGAGGCCGACCGCAATGACGTGCGCCTCATGCGGGCCGCGCGTGAGGTCTTCGCCGAGCAGGGCTGGGACGCCCCGGTCTCGGAGATCGCCCGCCGGGCGGGCATCGGCATGGGCAGCCTGTACCGCCGCTATCCCAGCAAGGACCTGCTCGCTCAGCGGATGCGGGTCATGGGGATGGACCAGCTCGTGGCCCAGGCGCGCACCGCTCTCGCGGAGGAGCCGGAACCGTGGGAGGCGTTCGCCCGCTTCCTTCGGGACGCGCTGACCGCGCAGGGTTCCGGCGGTCCGCTGCTGTCCCTGATCGGCGGCCGGCTGCCGGCCACCGACGAGGTCGTGGCCGCCGCCGCCCGGCTCCGCGCCGCGCTCGACGAGCTGGTGGGACGCGCACACGCCGCCGGCGTCCTGCGCACCGACTTCGCCTCCGCCGACGTGCCGCTGCTGCTCGAACTCCTGGCCCTACGGCTTCCCGTCACCGGCGAGCGCACCGTCACGCTGCAGCTGCGTCACCTCGATCTCGTCCTGGCCGGGCTGCGCACCGCGCCCGCCGCCCCACGCCCCGCCCTGTCGGGCCCGGCGCCCGACTGGGCCGAACTCCGCGAGCTGTGGAACGCGCCGGAGGACAGGTGACCGGACGGCAGCGTGATCAGGACGGAGCAGGGAGCCGTCGGGAGTTGATCACCTCGCAGACGGGGGAAAGCTCCAGGGGGGCGCCCTCGGTCTGGTCGGCGGTGACCGTGAAGTGAGGACCGGTGGCGGTGCAGGCCGGCCAGGGGGTGCCGTCGGGGCTGCGGGGCACTCCGGTGCGGGCGGTCACCGCGCATCCCCGGCGAAGAGGCGGTGCGCGTTGCGGGTGGTGAGGTCGCGCCAGGTGGCGGCGTCTGACGGTGCGGGCGCGGCGTCGACGGTGGCGACCTGCGCGAGAGCGGCCTCGGAGGGCGTCCAGCAGTAGTCGCTGCCGTAGAGGAGGCGTTCGGTGCCGAAGGCGGCGTCGAAGGCCGGGATCTGGCGGGGAAAGGGCGTCCCGGCCATGTCGTACCAGAGGCGGCCGAGCTGTTCGACGGCGCTCGGCGCGTCCGCCGGACCGCTGCCGAAGTGGGTGCGGAAGAGTTCCATCCGGTCGGCGAGCAGCGGCAGCGCTCCTCCGCCGTGGGTGAGGATCCACCGGATGTTCGGACGGCGGGCGAGGACGCCGCGGAAGAGCAGGTCGCTCGCGGTTCGGGCGGTGTCGAAGAGGAACTCCAGCATCGGCCGGGGACGGCCCAGGGCGAGGTCGTCGGCGTGCGGCGGCGAGGTGGGGTGCACGAAGACGACGGCGCCCCGCCGGTCCAGGTCCTCCCAGAGCGGTTCGAGGCGCGGGTCGCCGAGGTAGACGCCGTGGTGGTTGCTCTCCACCGTGACGCCGTCCGCGCCCAGGACGTCGAGTGCGTGGGCGGCCTCGGCGCGTGCGCCCTCGACGTCGGGCAGGGGCAGGGAGGCGAAGTGGCCGAACCGCCGAGGCTGCCCGGTGCGGACGCGGGCGCCGAACTCGTTGACCTCGCGGGCCAGTGCGCGAGCCGCGCCGTCGTCCCCGAAGTGCACTCCGGGGGACGAGACCGACAGGTAGGACTTCTCGATCCCCGAGCGCTCCATCAGGTCGAGGTGTGCCTCGACGCTCCAGGTGGGCCAGCCGGGCATGCCGTCGGGGTGTTCGATGCCGGCGGACCGGGCCGCGGTCACGTAGCCGTCGGTGACGAAGTGGGCGTGCACGTCGACAAGTCCGGTCGGGGCCATCGGGGTCATACGGGTCTCCGTTGCTCTGGGTGCCTGTGGGGGCCGCTCTGGCACGCTGACGAGGTTGGTCTCGAGTGCCCCCGTGTGCTCCACCGTAGGCAGCGGGCCCCTACATGGGCACCGGCGATTCCGATGAATGGAACGCCACGAACGCCACCAATGCCAGCAATGCCACGAGCGCCGCGCACGCCGTGAGCGCCGTGAAGGAGACAGCGAGGCAGCGGCGATGTCGGAGGGCGGTCCGCGGCGCAGGGGCGGGGCAGGCCGCCCGAGGGGCAGCCGGTGAGCGACCGGGCGTTCGCCCTGCTCGCCTCCTTCGACGGCGACCACCGCGCACAGGCCCTCGCCGGACTCGCCCGGCGCAGCGGCATTCCCCGCAGCAGTGCGCTGCGACCGGCCCGGTCGCTGACGGGGGTGAGCGCGGTGGAACGCCTGGCCGACGGCCGCTACGTCGTCGGCCTGCGGCTGCTGGAGACCGCCTCACCGGCGCCACGCGGTCACGGGCTGCGGGCGGTGGCGATGCCGTACATGGAGGACCTCTTCCACGTCACCCGCGAGCATGTTCTGCTCGCCGTACGGGACCAGTGCGAGGCGGTGCTCGTGGACCGGCTGTCAGCGCGTGACGCGAGCCCGGTGTGACACCGCGTGGGCGGGCGCCTGCCGCTGGCGCAGACCGGGGTGGGCCTGGTGCTGCTCGCCTTCGCGCCGCCGGCCGTCCAGGAGGAGGCCATCGCCAGGTACTGGCCGGCCCACGGCGACGACGTCATCAGGGATGACGCCGGATGGTCGCGCGGCGCCCGGCTGAACTACGTCGGCGCGCCCTCCGCACCCGGGAGCACCGCCCGGACGTCGCCCGAGCGGCCCTCCCCCGGAACGAGATCGGCGCCGACCGGCCCGTCCCCGGAGAACCGTACCTTGCATAAAGATGATTGAAAGAGCCGTTGACCAAACAACTTTGAGCAAATAGCGTGCTGGCATTCCGATTGCCGGACAGCCGAACGACCTCCGTCGGTCTTGCAGCCTCTCCCGCGCGGCGGGGCTGCGACCTCTCACCTGGAAGGGTTGGCGTGCGCAGACGTTCCCTCCTCACGGCGGTCGCCGCCACGACGCTCGCGGCGGCCCCGCTCGCGACCGGCTGCGACCCCTCCTCGCCACCATCGGCCTCCACCGGCGGCTCCCGCCGCGGGCACCTCACCTACGGCGTCTGGGACATCTACCAGGTGCCCGCCATGCAGCGGGCGGCGCGGGAGTTCGAGCGCACCCGGCCCGGGGTGAGCGTCGACGTCCAGCTCACCCCCAACGGGACGTACTGGACCAAACTGCGCACCGCGTGCACAGGCGGCACCGCTCCGGACGTCTTCTGGATGAACGGGCCCAACTTCGGCCTCTACGCCGACGCCGGGCAGCTCCTCCCGCTGGAGACCGAGGGGCCCGACGCCGTGGTGCGGCCCGCCGACTTCCCGTCCGACCTGATCTCCCTCTACCGCTGGAAGGGCACCCAGTACGGCGCCCCGAAGGACTTCGACACGGTCGCGCTGTGGTTCAACAAGGAGATCTTCGACCGGGCCAAGGCCGACTACCCGGACGCCTCCTGGACCTGGCAGGACCTGATCTCCACCGCCCAGCGCCTCACCGACCGCAGACGCGGCATCTACGGCGTCGGGGCGCCGGTCCGTGCGCAGGAGAACTACTACAACTCGATACCGCAGGCCGGCGGCTGGGTCATCTCCCCGGACAAGACGCGCTCCGGCTACTCCGACGAGCACACCCGGGAGGGGCTGAAGCTGTGGATCGACCTGATCCACCGCTACCGGGCCTCCCCGTCCCTCCAGCAGATGGCCGACACCGACCCCACCCAGATGTTCCAGTCCGGGACGCTGGCGATGACCTACGAGGCGTCCTACAACGCGGCGACGTTCTACGCCGACCCCGAACTGCGCGCCAAGGCCGGCGTCGCCCCGATGCCCAAGGGCCGGCGGCGAGCCACCGTCCTGCACGGCCTGGCCAACGTCGTCTACGCCCGCACCCCGCACCCCGAACTGGCCCGGGAGTTCGTCCGCTTCCTCGGCGGGGAGCAGGCGTCGCTGCTCCAGGGCAAGTACGGCACCGCCATCCCGGCGCGCAACGGCACCGCCAAGCCGTGGGCCGCCGGAATGCCGGAGTTCGACCTCCAGGTGCACCTCGACGCGCTCGAGTACGCGGTGCCCTTCCCCAGCTCCGCCAACAGCGCCGCCTGGCAGCACAGGGAACAGAGGTGGCTCGCCAGGGCGTGGAGCGGTGACGAGAGCCTGGAGCGGGCCACCGGCTCCCTGGCCGAGGCGATGAACCAGTTGCTCGCACAGGAGAGGAAGGGCCGGACCTGATGAGCCTCGATGTGCGTACGCAAACCGCCGCACCGGCACGGTGCCCGCGGCCGGACACACTCGACCAGCGGGAACTGCGCCGCCGTGAGCGCCGGTTCCAGCACCGGGACAAGTGGTGGGGTTACCTGCTGATCGCCCCGGCCGGGCTGGGCCTCGCGGTCTTCTACCTGTGGCCCGTGGTGCAGACGGTGTACTACAGCTTCACCGAGTGGGGGGCCTTCGGCGGAACCACCTGGACCGGCCTGTCCAACTACCGCACCCTGGTGGACGATCCCGAGTTCTGGCAGTCCCTCGGCAACACCGGCATCTACACCGGCCTGGTCCTGCTGGGCATCCCGCTGTCGATGGTGCTGGCGGTGCTGCTGAACCTGAAGGGCCTGACCGGCACCGGCGTCTACCGCACGCTCTACTTCCTGCCGGTGGTCACGATGCCCGCCGCGGTCGCGGTGGTCTGGCGCTGGCTCTACAACGGCGACTCCGGCATCCTCAACCACGCGCTGTCCGCGATCGGCGTCCACGGCACGTACTGGGTGTCGGACCCGCACACCATCCGCTTCGCGGTGGCCGTCGTCGGCGTGTGGATGACCGTCGGTTACAACATGATCCTGCTGCTGGCCGGGCTGCAGAGCATTCCCGGCGACTACTACGAGGCGGCGGCGCTCGACGGCGCGGGGCACATCCGGCAGTTCTTCTCGGTCACCCTGCCGCTGCTGAGCCCGACCCTGTTCTTCACCACCGTGCTGTCGGTGATCCAGTCCCTGCAGGTCTTCGACCTGGTGTACCTGATCATCGGCGGCAACACGCAGAACGCGCTGCAGAACCCGGCCTACGGCGAGGGCCAGACCGTCGTGATGCTCTTCTTCCAGAAGGCGTTCTTCGACAACCAGCGCGGCTACGGCGCGGCGATCGTCTGTGTGCTGTTCGTCCTGATCATGGCGCTGACCGCCGTCCAGTTCCGGCTGCAGAAGAGGTGGGTCCACTATGCGTGAGGCGACGCAGGGCGCCCGGGGCTCCTGGCGCTCGGGGAACGGAAGCCGTCAGGGCAGACTGTGGCCCGCCCACGTCCTGCTCGCGCTGGGCGCGGTGGTCACCGTCTTCCCGCTGGTGTGGGAGGTGCTGACCTCATTCAAGAGCTTCGGCGAGTCCGTACAGGTGCCGCCGACGATCCTGCCCGCGCACTGGGACTGGTCGAACTACGGGGCGGTCTTCGACGCGGTCCCGTTCGGGCGGCAGTTCGTGAACACCGTCGTCATGGCGGTACTGCGGACCGGGGCCCAGCTCCTGCTGTGCTCGATGGCGGCGTACGCCTTCGCGCGCATCCGCTTCCCCGGGCGCGGGATGATCTTCCTCGGGTTCCTCGCCGTGCTGATGGTGCCCGGCCAGCTCTTCCTGCTGCCGCAGTACCAGATCATGCAGGACCTCGGCTGGCTGGACTCCATGCAGGCGCTGGTGGTCCCCGGGATGTTCTCCGCCTTCGGCACCTTCCTGCTGCGGCAGTTCTTCATGGGGCTGCCCGAGGAGCTGGAGGAGGCGGCACGGCTGGACGGCGCCAACCCGTTCACCGTCTTCTGGCGGGTGGCGCTGCCGCTGGCCCGCCCGGGACTGCTGGCGCTGGGCGTCCTGACGTTCCTGTGGTCCTGGAACGACCTGATGTGGCCGTTGATCGTCAACACCGACCCCGCCAAGATGCCGCTGTCGGCCGGCCTGGCCTCGCTCCAGGGCGCCCACCTGACCGAATACCCGGTGCTGATGGCCGGGTCCCTCCTCGCCACGCTCCCGGTGATCGTGGTGTTCGTCGCGATGCAGCGCCAGTTCATCCAGGGCATCGCCTTCTCCGGCATGAAGGGCTGAGTACACATGACCGACGCCTCCCTCCACTCCGCCGCCCCGGTGGACGGCCACGCCCCCACACGCGACCTGCGCCTCGGCGTCATCGGCCTGGGACTGCGCGCCACCCTCGCACGGGAGGCCCACCACCCTGGCGAGGGCTCAGTGGTGGTGGCCGCCGCCGACACCGCACCCGGCATGTTCGGCCGGGCCCGCGAGTGGTTCGGCGACGACGTCCACGTCTACCCGGGCCACCGGGAGATGCTGGCCGCCGAAGAGCTGGACGCGGTCTTCGTCATCACCCCCGACCACACCCACGAGGCCCTCGCCGTCGACCTGCTGGAAGCAGGGGTCGCCGTCTTCGTCGAGAAGCCTCTCGCGATCACCACCGAGGGCTGCGACCGCGTCCTGGAAGCCGCGCGGGGCAGTGGCACCCGGCTGTACGTGGGCCACAACATGCGGCACATGCCGGTGGTGCGCGTCATGCGTGACCTCATCCAGCGCGGCGAGATCGGCGAGGTCAAGGCGGTGTGGTGCCGGCACTTCGTCGGGCACGGCGGCGACTTCTACTTCAAGGACTGGCACGCCGACCGCCGCAACACCACGGGCCTGCTCCTGCAGAAGGGCGCTCACGACCTCGACGTCATCCACTGGCTGGCCGGCGCGTACACCGAGCGCGTCACCGCCCTCGGCGGGCTCACCGTCTACGGCGACATCACCGACCGCTCGGGACAGGCTCCCGGCGCCGTCATGCCCGACTGGTACGACCCCGAGAACAACTGGCCCCCGCTGTCCCATACCGGCCTCAACCCGGTCGTCGACGTCGAGGACCTGTCGATGATGGTCATGCGGCTCGAGGGCGGCGTACACGCCAGCTACCAGCAGTGTCACTACACGCCCGACTACTGGCGCAACTACACGGTCATCGGGACCGAGGGCCGCCTGGAGAACTTCGGCGACCACGGGGAAACGGCGGAGGTCCGGGTGTGGAAACACCGCAGCGGCTACCGGGCCGACGCCGACCTCGTCGTTACGATGCCGACCCCGGGCGAGGGCGGCCACGGCGGCTCCGACCCGCTGCTGGTGGCCGAGTTCCTCCGCTTCGTCCGCCACGGCGGGGCGACGGACACCAGCCCGGTCGCGGCCCGCGAGGCCGTAGCCGCCGGTGTCGCGGCGACCGAGTCGCTGCGCGCCGACGGCCGCCCCGTCACGGTACGGCGCGTCGATCCCGCCCTGGCCGACTGGTTCGCCGACGGTCAGGGCTGAGAGCCGCGGGCAGAAGTGGGTTGCGGACGCCGCCCCCGCCGGGGCCCACTTCTGTCCGCAGTTCCAAGGCCTCCGTCCGGCCGCACGGTGCCCCGATCCGCTCGATGGCCGTCTCCGGGCACGCTCCCGTCCGGGCCGGCAACCGGTCGTCGGCCGGCGGCCGTAGGCGGAGTGTCTGCCGCTGGGTGACCGGGCAACGACCCACGTCGCCTCGACTCTTGCAACGTTGCAAAGAGCGTGTCACAGTGATCGCCGTGTCGACGCGACCGACGTGTCTGCAAGGAGCTCTGGCTGAAAGTGAGCGGCAACGCCGCGGTGACCGAACGTTGCTGACGTGTCGCCACCCGGCGTCGCCGCGCCCGCACGCACACTCCCGACCGCCTACATACCTGGGGAGCAACCGATGACCCCTGCCCCACGCCCTGCACGTACCGGCCCGCTCGGGCGGGCCGCCGCCGGGTCAGCGCCACGCGCCGTGCTCCGCGGTGCGGCCCTGCCCGCCCTCCTCGCCGCGCTGGTGATGATCCTCGCGGCGGCCGTGCCTGCCGGGGCCGCGGCCACCGGCCGGCCGCTCGGGCCCGACGCGGCGATGTACCCGCGGGTCGTCCGGCTCGCCCACAACGGGGCGGCCAACGGCCGCATCCTGACCACCGTGACCGGTTTCCCGAGCGGCGGACCGGCCGGCGACATCTACGGCAGTGACGACGGCGGCCGGTCCTTCACCCGCGTGGGACGGGTGAGCGACACTGTCGCGGCCCGCACCGGCCTGTGCTGCACGACGCTCTACGAACTGCCGCGCCGCATCGGCGCGCTCCCCCGCGGCACACTGCTGTGGGCGGGCTCGGTGGGCCAGGGCGCGAGTGATCCGCGGATGTCCCTGCGGATATGGCGCAGCACCGACGCCGGACGGAACTGGCAGTATCTGAGCACCGCCGCCGCCTCGCCGAACGCGCACGGGCTGTGGGAGCCGGAGTTCACCGTGGCCGCGGACGGCCGGCTGGTCATGTACTACTCCGACGAGACCGACCAGCCCGCCCACAGCCAGTTCCTCGCCGAGAAGTCCACCCGTGACGGCGTCCACTGGTCCGCGTCGCGGGCCGTCGTGCGCAGCGACGACCCGGCGCTGCGGCCGGGCATGGCAACGGTCCGGCGCCTGCCCACCGGCACCTACGTCATGACGTACGAGATCTGCGGGACCGGGCGTGCCGACGACTGCGTGGTGCACCTGCGGACCTCGCGCGACGCCTGGCAGTGGGGCGACCCGGCCGCGCCCGGCTCCGTGCCGACCGACGCCGCGGGCGAGCACTTCGCCCACACCCCGACCCTGGCCTGGTCCGCGGGCGGGGGCAGGGAGGGCACTCTCTTCCTGACCGGCCAGATGCTGGTGGAACAGAGCGGCACGGCGGCCCCGGGCACCGGCGGCACCATCTTCACCAGCACTGGCGGAGGCAGGGGCACCTGGCAGGCGCACCAGGCTCCGGTCAGCGTCTCCGACGTACGCAACGACCCCTGCCCCAACTACAGCCCTGCGCTGCTGCCTTCACCGGACGGACACCGGGTCCTGGAGATCACCACGGACTACGACGAGTCGGGCAGCTGCCGGGCGTACTCGGCCCTCGGCACCCTGACACCCGGCAAGTCCCCGATCGGCCGCACCACTTCCTGACCGTCGGTTTCAGAGGCAGCTTCGGGCTCGGCTCCGGCAGCAACGGCTCGATGAGTCACCACAGTTCGTCCGACACGATCCCCGGCCGCGGCTCATGCTTCCCCACGTCCCGACCCACGAGCAGACAAGCCAGCAGTCATTTGATCAACAACTTCTGTTGACGCCTCCAAGATTTGCAACAGCGCTGTTGTCACGATGCCAGACACAACAGCAGGTCAGGTGTCACCGGACGAAGAGTAGGAGCAACTCGGACCGGCGGAAGAACCGCCGCCCTGTGCGACTGCGAGCACCGACCCGGCCCCGGCCACACCGGCCGGGGCCGGGACCTCGGGTGGCCGCGCATGGGTCAGCGCGGTCCTCGGATGCTGTCGATGATGCGGGTCCAGTTGTCACTGCCGTGTCCGTTCTCGATCGCCCGCCGGTAGTGGGCCTGCACGGCCAGGGGGAGCGCGAGGTCGAGGCCGAGTGACGTACTGGTCTCGACGATGTGGTCGGACGTCGCGCCCATCATCGTGACCGTGCTGAGGTCGCCGGGATGTTCTCCGGCATCGAGCGCGGTACCGGGGTTCTCTTCACCAGCCCTCAGGATGTCGCCCATCGAGTCGGCGGAGGAGAGCAACTCCGGCAGCGCTTCCTTGGCCTTCATTCCTGCGGTGCCCAGCATCGCGGTGGCGTGCATGAGTCCGGACAAGGTGGTGAGGAACACCGCGAGTTGGGCCTGATACATCATCTGGGCGAGGCCCGGGTCTTCGCCCAGATACTTCGGTGTTCCCAGCAGTGTCAACGCCGCCAGGTGGCGCTCCATCACTTGGTCGCGGCCGCTGTAGTAGACATAGGCTGCCTCCGTGCCGACCATCGGCGCGGGGACCATGACACCTCCGGTGAGGAAGGTGGCGTCGTGGCCCGCTGCCCAGGTTGCCGCCTCGCGTGAACGGTCGGGAGTGTCAGAGCTCAGGTTGACCAGTGTCCGGCCGGCGAGCGATGCGGTGGCGCTGTCAAGGATGTCGTACATCGCCTGATAGTCGGTGAGACTGAGGATCACGAGGTCACTCGCTTCGACCGCTTCGCTGGGTGTCGCCGCGAGCGTCGCTCCGTCGGTGACGACGCCGTCGGCCCGACTGGCGGTGCGGTTCCAGACGGTGACCGGGTGGCCTGCGGTGAGGAGGGAGCGGGTCATCGCCTGGCCCATCGGGCCAAGCCCGATCACGGTGACAGTGCTGTCCTGCCTGGTGGTGTGGTTCTGTTGTTCGTTCACCTCTCCATGCTCGGAGAGTGTCACTACTCTCGGAAGTACCTACTATTTCCTGCGGTACTTACCTTTCCGTAAGGGGGACCAGTGATGGCCAAGGCACCGAGATGCGGGCCCTACATCTGCGGCATCGACGCTGCGCTCGACGTGGTGAGCGGCAAGTGGAAGGGACTGATCCTCTGGGAACTGGACGCCCATCGCGTACGCCGCTTCGCTGAGCTCCGTCGCGGTCTGCCGGGAGTGAGCGAGAAGATGCTGACGCAGCACCTGCGTGAGATGGAGGAAGACGGTCTCGTGCACCGAGAGGTTCATGCCGAGGTGCCGCCGCGGGTGGAGTACTCCCTGACCGAGCACGGGCGCACGCTCAATCAAGCGCTCGGGCCGCTCGGCGCCTGGGGGGCTGAGCGGATGCGTCGCGAAGGCTCCGAGGCGGTCGACGTGACCGAGACCTCACACGGGGTAAGCATCCCGGCCGGCACCCCCGTGCGTGCGCGCCACTCCTGATGAGGCTGACTGCTGCGGAGGGGCACCGCGCCACATGATTGCCAACACCTGGGGGTCGGTTGATCTCACGTTCGTTCGGGTGGGTTGACTGCGACGAGTCCGGCCTCGAAGCCGTCGTCGTTCTCCAGGCAGGCGGCGTAGCGCTGTCCCGCCGCCGGCGTGCGGGTGCAGTCCGGGGAACATCAGGCGCCAGTCATCCCGGACGGCCTCGACGGCCGGCTTCTCGACAGCAGCGGCTCCTCAACGTGGAACGCAAGGTGGTTCGAGCCGGGACGATGGCGGTCGTGCCGGTCGCCGGCTGACCGGCCGCGCCGCCGGCCCCGGCGCTACCGCCGGGGCTCGACCGTCTGCCTCAGTGGTACCTGACCTCCAGCGGACGGTGCACCGACTGGGCCGGTGCGGTGACGGTCAGGGTCCGCGAGCCCGCGTCGAAGGACCAGTGGGCGGCGGAGACCCGCTGCCCGTTGACGAAGACCTGCTTCGGCGCGTGCGCGTTCATGAAGGAGACCGTCCACGCGCGGCGGGAGACCTGGCCCTTGAACGATCGCGACGCCGGGGCGATCGAGACCGTGTGGTTCGCGCCGTGCTCGGCGTAGCGGATCGCCGTCGTGGCGCTCTGCCTGCTGTCGGCCGTGGTGCCGTTGTCCTCGTACAGGCTCGTGGCCCCCGGCGCGCCCTGCGCGACGGTGACCGTCGCCTTCGTGAGGGGGTTCTGGACATCATTGGCGACGTTGCCGGTGCGCGTCGTCATGATGCCGCCCGACTTCACGAAGACGGGCATCGAGTCCAGACCCGTGGTGATCTTCTGCGTGGTGCCGCCCGCGTACGTCTTGCCGGTGAAGTAGTCGGTCCACGAGGAGCCGGCCGGGAACCAGACGGACGTCGTGGCCGATGCGCCGGGCGTGGTCACCGGGGCGACCAGCACGTCGGGGCCGTAGAAGTACTCGCTGCCCGCCGTCGCGTACGCGTCCTGGCTCTCCGGGTACTGCACGTAGGTCGGCCGCACCACGGGGGTCCCGGTGCGGTTGGCCTGCTCGGAGAGGCTGTACGTGTACGGGACGAGGTCCTCCCGCAGGTTCAGGAACTTCTCGGCGGACGCGTCAGCGGCCGGGCCGTACTGCCAGGGCAGCCGGTCGGCGTGGTTGCCGTGCAGGCGGTCCACCGGCTGGAAGGTGCCCAGCTGCACCCAGCGCGCGTACAGGTCGTCGGGCAGCTTCGTGGTCCCGGGTTCCGCGCCCTTGGCCTGGGTGCCGTCGTTGTTGAACCCGCCGATGTCGTGCGACACGTTGGACAGGCCGGTGGACGCCGACTCGCCCGGGGTGTAGCCGACCTCGAACTTGAGGGTGGCCCAACTGGACGTGGAGTCACCCGTGAAGTGTGCGGTGGTGCGCTTGTCGGCCCACGGCCCTGTCGGCAGGCCGTGCGGGTTGTAGTTGCCCTGCGGCAGCGCCCCGAAGGCCCGGGAGAGCGCGAAGGAGCGCCGGCCGTTCTTCGCCGAGTCGTCGGCGTACTGCTGGTTGATCCAGGCGTCAGGCGTCACCCCGCCGAGGGACGAGACGGACGCGTCGCAGCACCAGTCGAGCCACCAGACGTCCACGCCGGCCTTGTCCATGGGCTCGTGCAGATCGAAGTACGCTTTGAGCTGGTCGGGGTCGCCCCAGTCGAAGGTGTAGGTGTTGTTGCCGCTGTCCTTCAGCTTGCCCTTGGCCGTGGCCTGCGCCTGGGCGAACCTGGGGTCGTCACCGGAGATGCTCGGGTGGATGTTGAGCGAGTTGTGCAGCCCCTGCGCGGCCGACCAGTCGAAGAACGCCTTGGGGTCGGGGAACTTCTTCGGGTCCATCTCCCAGCCGTCCCAGGTGCTGGGCGACTTGAAGTCCGTGTCGGTCACCAGGGCGTCGAGCGGGACGCCGTCCTTGCGGAACTTGGGCAGGATGGTGTTCTCGTAGTCCGCGGCGCTGCGGTCGTAGTACTCGGAGTACCAGACGCCGTACGCCCAGCGCGGCAGCAGCGCGGAGGGCCCGGTCAGGGTGGCGAGGTCGGCCAGGCCCTGCTGGTAGTCGTGTCCGTAGCCGAACACGTACCCGTCCTGGTAGCCCTTCCCCGCGTGGTCGCCCCGCTGCGTGACCTTCCGGGTGGCGTTGTCGAAGATCGCCGAGGCAGTGTCGTCGAGCAGCGTCCAGCCGTCCTGGTGGAGCAGGCCCGGCGCCGTGGGCGCCTCGCCGTTGACGCCGTCGAGGCTGCGGCGGTACCCGCCGAGCGGTGCGTGCGGGGAGAGCAGCGGCGAGGTGCGCGAGGTCACCGCTGCGGTGTCGAGGTTGACGCGGCAGCCGTCGTCCTGCGGGCAGCCGACGGTCACGTCGTTGGTCCCCGCGGCCAGGTGCACCGGCACGGTGGCGGTGCGCCAGGCGTCCCAGTCGCTCGTGGCGGGCAGCGAGGCCTTCACGGGGACGCCCGCGCCGACCCTGACGGAGATGTCACGGGCGGCGCCGCTCGCGTCGCCGTTGGAGTACCGGAGCTGGAGGGCGTAGTCGCCGGCCTTGGGCACGTCGACGACGTGCAGCGTGTCCCGCGCGCCCGAGGACTCGAGACCGGCCACGAACCCGCGGCCCGAGTAGCCGTTGTGGTCGGACTTGAGCGCGGCGGAACCGCCGAGGCCCGCGGTCTCGGCCTGGCAGACGGTGCCGAAGGAGCAGTCCTCGACCGGTGGCGTCACGGGGTCCGGGTAGGGAGCTCCCGGCGTCAGGACGGCAACGTTGTCAAGGTTGACGTTGCCGGAGTCGGCCGCGGTGCGTGCGAAGGTGACGGTGTGGGTGCCGGCCGACAGGTCGAGCGGGACCGACGTCGTGGACCAGGTCTCCCAGTTCGCGGTCTTCGGGAGCGTCAGCGTCTTCGCGGCGCCGCCGTCCGCCGACACGCTCAGGGTGCGGTCCTCGTCGCCGCCGTCGCCGCCGACGGCGTTCGCGTAGCGGGTGGCGACCTGGTAGATGCCCGCCTCGGGGACGGTCACGGAGAACGACAGAGAGTTGCCCGTCGACTGGAAGCCCGCCGCGAAGCCGGACCCGGTGTAACCGGAGTGGTCCCTGGCGACGCCGACGCCGCTGAGGGTCTGGTCCTCTGCCTCGCACCGCGTCCCGACGGCGCAGACCGGCGCGTTGGGCCAGGGAGCGGCGGTGACCGACTGCTTGCCGGCCTTCTCCGTCACCTTCAGGTTGTCCGCTGTGAACTTCCCTGAGCCGACCTTGTACGTCAGTGTCATGGCGCTCGTGCGGATCGTCAGCACGCCGTGGCGCGTCGACGACGTGAACGGGGTCCTGCCGAACGTGTCGCGGCCGATGGCGTTGAAGGTCGCCGCGTCGACGAACTTCGCGTCCCCCGCGTACTCGGTGCGTATGAGCGTCGAGGAGAGGACCTCGAACCGGGCGTCGCCCGAGACGACCTCAGAACGCGCGGCGCTGTGAGCGCGAGCCGCTCGCGCGCCTTGCGCTGCCTGTGCGGGGGACCCGGCGGCCCCCAGGGCCACCAGAACGGCGGCCGCGGCAGCGGCCGCCGTGAGTTTGCGACGTTGTCGCCCTCTGTGAGTCATGGAACCCGGTACTCCTTCGGTATCTCCTCGAGGGGGTACTTCGCCTGTGCTGACAACGATGTCAGGAATCGGTGAAGCGGCAGCCGGGGCGCGCACACCGGGGTGCAGGAAAGGGCGGGGGCGCGTCTCGAAGTGTGCGGACGAGTACGGCGGTTGCCGGTGGGACACGTTGTCCGAGCCATCCCCGACCGCCTCTCGACCGGCACCGGTACCTCAGATCATGTTCCTTTCAATATCAACCCACCACGCCGCACTTCGTCAATGCGTCGGCGCGGCCCGGCTGGTGTCCTGAGTCGGGAATGCGCTGCGTCTCGCTGGTTGGGCATGATGCCCGGGTGGCGAGGACCGGACGGGCGAAGGCCGAGCTGGTGCCGACCGGTGACGAGCGTGACACGTCAGACGCCGTAAGCGTCGCCCGACTACCACTCGGGCGAGCCGGTGGTGCGGTCGGACGGAGGGTGCGTGCGGCACGAGTACGACGCCGCATACGAGGAGGACAGCGGTCACCAGATACGCGGCGCCGCCGCAAGATTGCGTCGGGCATCGGTCAGCACCGCAATGCGGAGGGCTCGCCACAACGGCCAGTCGTCTGCCGTGAGAACCGCAGAGGCACCATGGCCGCGCGTCTTTCGCCCTGCGACCGGATCGGTCCACGGCGGGACCGACATGATCGGCGGCAAGACGGCCTGCTGTCCGCCGGTTCAGGAACAATGGGCTCCGAACACGGTTGCCGCGACGGTGCTTTGTGACGTTTCGCGGCGGAGGCAGAACCGAGGAAAGGGTGGGAACATGACGGAGAGCCCCGTGTCGAGCGAGGAACTCGCATGGTTGGACGCGACGGCGCAGGCCGACCTGGTGCGGCGCGGGCTGCTGACGCCGCGTGAACTCGTCGAGGCCGCCATCGGACGGATAGAGCGGCTCAACGGCACGCTCAACGCCGTCATCACCCCCCTGTTTGAGAAGGCGCTCGCCGATGCGGAGGCGTCCGGGCTGCCCCACGGCCCGTTCCGCGGCGTGCCGATGCTGCTGAAGGACGCCCTGTGCCAGACCGCGGGTGATCCGTACTACGGGGGGATGCGCGCACTGCGAGACCGCGACTGGCGGGCCCGTGAGGACTCCACCCTGGCGGCACGGTTCCGGTCGGCCGGTTTCGTCTTCTGTGGCCGGACGAACCTTCCCGAGCTGGCCACCAGTGTGACCACGGAGCCGTTGGCCCATGGGGCGACGCGCAACCCGTGGGCCCTCGATCGTTCGCCTGGTGGCTCGAGCGGCGGTTCGGCGGCGGCGGTCGCCGCGGGCATGGTCCCGGTGGCGCACGGCAACGACATGGCCGGCTCGATACGGATGCCCGCCAGCGCCTGCGGCGTCGTCGGTCTGAAGCCCACTCGGGCACGGTCCTCTCTGGGGCCGCAGTACGGCGAGTACTGGGGCGGGGTGACGCACGAGCACGTGCTGACCCGGTCGGTGCGTGACACCGCCGCCGTGCTTGACATGACAGCCGGCGCGGCAGTCGGTGACCCGTACGCGGCGGCACCTCCGACGCGGCCCTACCGCGAGGAGGTCGGTGTCGATCCGGGCCCGCTGCGGATCGGGTTCCGTACGACCCCGCCGGGTGCGGCTGCCCCCGCCCACGAGGAATGTGTGGCAGCCGTCGAGCACGCTGCCCGGCTGCTCGACCGCCTCGGCCACCATGTCGAGCCGACTCCGGCGGCGGCCCTGGACGCACCGGAGCTGTTCCAGGCTCTGCCCACCCTTTTCTCGGCCATACTCGCCTGGGAGTTGGAGCAGTGGTCGCAGCGTCTCGGCGAGCGACTCGAACCCGCCGACCTGGAGCCGATGAACGGGGCTCTCGCGGAGGCGGGCCGCTCGGTCACGGCCGCGCAGTGGCTCTCCGGCATACAGGCGTGGCAGAAGTGGGCGCGCAGGGTGGCCGGCTTGTGGGAGACCGAGGTCGACGTGCTGCTCACGCCGACGCTGCCGACGCCCCCGCCGCGCCTCGGTGAGCTCGCCCCGGACGCGAAAGCCCCGACGGACCTGGTGGCCGACGTCGCAGAGACGATCGCCTTCACCCTGCCGTTCAACGTCACCGGCCAGCCCGCCGTCTCCTTGCCCCTGTACCGCACCTCCGACGGACTCCCCATCGGTGTACAGCTCGTCGCCGCGTACGGACGGGAGGACGTGCTGATCCGACTGGCCTCCCAGCTCGAGCGGGCCGCTCCGTGGTCCGGCGAACACCCCCCGTTCTCCGCATAAGGTCTGTCCGGCTGTAGCGTCCTGGTCGGTGACGCACTCGCAAACGCGCTCCGGCAGGTAGGTGAGGTGAACCCCCACCGGGACCTCGGGCCAGGCATGCTTGCGGGCATTGGTCAGTGCCTCCTGCACGATCCGGTGGTGGGTGAGGCCGACTACCACCGGCAGTCGGCCGGCATCGCCGTTCACGGTCAGCTCGACGGGTTGCCCGGCCTGCCGGGACTCCCTGATCAGCTTGTCGAGGTCGGCCCGGCCGGGTTGTGGCGTTTCCGGGGTGCCGTGCCGGTCGGCCGCCGTGACCTCGTCCTCCTCCTCGGCCCGCAGGACGCCGAGTAGCTGCCGCATCTCGCGCAGTGCCGGCCGACCCGGCTCCTCCGGGCGTCGCGCGGTTCTCACTCTTCTCCGAGGACCGGCTCAACACCACGTGGGCCCAAGGGGACACAACTGACACGACCGCGTGTGGCGGAAGTAGGTGGCCGCAACTCCGAGGTATGTGCTTCTCTGCCGGAATGAGCATCGAGGATTCAGGGATTGCTGCGCAGAAGCCGAACCGCCGGGTCAGGCGGAGGACTGAGGGCGACGTCGAGAAGTGCGTGCGGATTCTCGCGGAAGTCCATCAACGTGACGGATACCCGGTGAACTGGCCCGACCAGCCCGATGAGTGGCTGTCGCACGCTTGCGTATGGGGGGCCTGGGTCGCTGAACTCGGCGACCGTGTCGTCGGTCATGTCAGCCTGTCCCGCAGCAGGGACGGGGATCTGGCCCCCGGCTTGTGGAGCGACCGTAACGGGGCGAGCAGGGCCCTGACCGCGGTGGTCAGCCGGCTGTTCGTCGCTCCGCAGGCCAGGGGGCACGGAATCGGTGCCCTGCTGATCAACCGGGCGGTGAAGGAAGCACGAGCGCGTGGCCTGCACCCGGTCCTCGACGTCGTGGCGTCCGATACCGCCGCGGCAGCGCTGTACGAGCGGCTGGGCTGGGAACTGATGGCCACGGTCGAGCAACGATGGAGTCCGTCTCAAGTGGTGGCCATCCACTGTTACGCAGCAGCATCGTGAAATGGCCGGTCAGCGAGGAGGGAAACGCACTTGCCGACACGACGAGCCGACGTCAGTAGCGACCTCCTGACCGCCGTGTGCCCTGCGTTGCTGTGCACATTCCCCGTCGACGCGTCGGCGCCTCCCCCACCCTGCCCCACCACAACGGCCGCACGGAGGGTGCCAACACCAAGATCAAGCTCCTCGAGCGCCTGATGTACGGCCGTGCCGGCCACCTCCTCCGGCGTCACGTCATCCTGCTCGACTGACACACAGTCACGGCCGATCAACGCCTACGAAGACCTTGGATGAGCCGGACGGTTCCCATCCCCCGCCGCACGGAACCGGCGGGGGGCTACGAGGCTGGTCACGGAGGCGGGGGCGACGGGTCGGTCGGTCCGGTCGCGTCCGGACGACATGGCGGGCGGAAGACACGTGTGACGCGGCGGCCGGGACCACAGCGTCACACGTGGGCGTGTTCTGTGCCTGGTACAGATGTGCCGGTGTGGTCAGTTCGCGGTGCAGGTGACCGTGGGCCAGTTCCACGATCCGTTGGACTGGAGGGTCACACCCCAGTTGTTTCCGCTACCGTTCGGCTTCGCCGACAACACCTGCGCACTCGGATAGCTCGCGCTCACGTTCCACGTCGCGAGCACCTTCTGCGGCGACGGCACGTTCATCGTCACCGTCCAGTTGCTCGACCCGCTCACCGACACGTTCAGGTTGTACCGGTCACTCCACTGCTGCCCAGCCGACAACGTCGCCGTACAACCACCACCCGTACCACCACCGCCACCGCCACCGCCACCGCTGGTGGGGGCGACCGCTCGGCCGGTCTGCGGGGAGATCATGCCGGCGCACAGGCCCTTGCTCGCCAGCGTCTGCGCGATGCGCGGGATCGCCGCGAGGGTGTTGGCGGGCCACTCGTGCATCAGGATGATCTGGCCGTCGGCGAGTCGGCCGACGGCCTGCACGATCGCATCGGTGCTCGCGCCGTTCCAGTCCTGCGAGTCGACGTCCCAGATGATCTCGGTCAGACCGTACTTCGCCTCGACCGCCTTGAGCGTGGCGCTGGTCTCCCCGTACGGCGGCCGGAACAGCTTCGGTGTGCCACCGCCCGCGTTCGCGACGGCCTGCTGGGTGCGGGAGATCTCCGAGTCGATCTGCGCCTGGCTCTGCTGGGTGAGATGCGGGTGGGTGTAGCTGTGGTTGCCGACCCACATACCGGCGTCCACCTGCGCCTTGACCTGCGCCGGGTAGGCGGCGGCGTACTGGCCCTCGTTGAACATGGTGGCCCGCAGGCCGTTCTGCCTGAGCGCACTGAGCAGGGCCGGGGTGTGGTCGTTGGACGGGCCGTCGTCGAAGGTCAGCCCGACGTATCCGGTGCAGCCGGCGGCCGCCCGGGGCAGGTCGGTTGTCCGGGGCGCGGGGGCGGCCTGGCTCGGCGTGGCGCTGACGGCGGCGGCGCCGGTCATGGCGAGCGCCGCGACGGCTGCTCTCACGGCCAGGGCACGCGACGACGGAGGTGCGGTAGCGCGCATGGAAGGGTCCTCCTTCGCGGGTCGGGTGTGGTCAGTTCGCCGTGCAGGTGACCGTGGGCCAGGTCCACGATCCGTTGGACTGGAGGGTCACACCCCAGTTGTTTCCGCTACCGTTCGGCTTCGCCGACAACACCTGCGCACTCGGATAGCTCGCGCTCACGTTCCACGTCGCGAGCACCTTCTGCGGCGACGGCACGTTCATCGTCACCGTCCAGTTGCTCGACCCGCTCACCGACACGTTCAGGTTGTACCGGTCACTCCACTGCTGCCCAGCCGACAACGTCGCCGTACAACCACCACCCGTACCGCCACCGCCACCGCCTGAACCTCCGTCGCCCACGGTGATGTTGGAGTTGCCGCTGCTCTGGTAGCCCTCCGTGGCGAGGATCATGTAGTTGAAGGTGCCGAGGTTCATGCCGTGGGAGGCCCAGGCGTCGAAATGGTTGCCGGTGGTGATGGTGCCGCCGGTCCGCTTGGACTGCCGTACGCTCCAGTACTGGTTGAAGGTCCTGGTGCCCTCGATGGAGGGGGCGTTGACCCGGGTCGTCTCGTAGATGTCGTAGGTGCCGCCGTCGCTGGTGACGGTGCCCTTGTAGGTGCCGGTGGGACGGTAGGTGCCCCAGTTGTCGACGACGTAGTACTCGACCAGTGGGTTGGTCGTCCAGCCGTACAGCGACAGGTAGGCGTTGCCGGACGGGTTGAAGCTGCCGGAGTAGGTGACCGCCTTGCGCCCGCCCGTACTCCAGCCCTTGCCGGCCACGAAGTTTCCGCTGTTGGTCCAGGAGGTGCTGTAGTTGCCGCCGGAGCCGAGGTTCATGGACGTCGAGCCGCCGCCGTCGGTCCAGAACGAGTAGTAGTAACCGTTGTCGGTGCCGGTCTGGTTCGAGGTGATGACCGTGTCGGCGCTCGCGGTGCCCGGCATCGCCAGGGCGGCCAGGGCGAGCAGCGCGACGGCCCAGGCGCTTCTGACGAGCAGTCTGAACCGGCCGCCCCGGGGGCGATTGAGCCGTGTGAGTGCGTTCATGTCCGTGCTTCCTCCTCGTGCGGGCAGGTGGGGCGGGCAGCGCGGCGGGCCCGTGAGAGCAGCGCCGTGCGGCCAGGAGGTGACGACGACCGAGTGTTGGGCCACCCCTGTCGGGTGTCAACGGTTTCGGTAATTATTTCGAAAGCTTCGCTACCCGACGATTCGTTCGAAGTGGCGGTTCTAGCAGCTCAGTCAGGGCAGTAAGGCGACCATGGACGCACCACACGATGAGGAATCTGGTGTGCGGATCACCTGAGCGCTGTTGACTTGCGAAAGTTTCGAAGGCGATTTGTGTCCGCGCGATGGAACGCGGGGCCACCGACGAACGGCGGCGGTGAACTGCCGGCCCATGAGGAGGGTGAGGATCATGCCGAGTTCGACGACGAGGTGGGTGGAGGCGATCTCGAAGGCCATCGCGGCGGTGAGGTGCACGCCCTTGCGGAACAGGGAGCGGGCCAGTGCCACCGCGGCGTAGGAGCAGGAGGAGGACGCCACGCCCAGGCCGGCGGCGACGGTGAGGGTGCGGGGACGGTCGTCTCCGAGGAGGGAGACCACGCTGGACCGGGCGGACCACGGCCTGGACGACGGCGGACAGGGCGAAGCACCAGAATGAGGGCTCAGGTGATTTCCCAGGTCATGGACCCCGTGATGGACAGGGGCGTGCAGGACGGCTTGCATCGGTGCAGCCTTCCTCCTCCAGTGAGGCTCCTGCTGGCGGACGCGGCCCCGGGGACACAAGGCCCGCGAACTGGGGGTGCGGAGCGCCACCCGCTCGGGGTGGCGCCCCGCCCGAGGTTCAGCCGACGCGCAGCGTCAGGGCCGCGGTATGCAGCATGCCGCCGGTCCGGAACTGCAGGAACAGCCGCCAGTTGCCCGCAGTGGGCAGCTCGGCGTGGAAGGACAGGTACGGGCCGCCGTGGTTCCCGTCGACCTTCGTGGTGGGGTGCAGATGGGCGAACGCGGCGTCGCCCTCGTGGAAGGCGGTCAGGTGGGCGTAGGTGTCCAGGTAGGGCTGCAGATCGGTGACCGGTTTGCCGTCCTTGAACACCGAGACGGTCAGCGGGTGCGCGATGCCGGCCATCAGCTTGCCCTTGACGGTCACGGTGTACCCGTCGGCCTGTGTGCTGCCGGCCGCGGCGGGCAGCGTCATCTTGGCGGCCTGGCCCGGGACGGTGACGGTGCGGCTCAGCACGAAGTCCCGGCCCTTGCCGGCCCCGCTGTCGGGGGTGAAGGAGGCGAACATGCGCCAGGACCCGGGTGACAGGGAGGCGAGGCCGGCGCTCCATGTGCCGTCGGCCGCCATGGCGGGGTGGATGTGCTGGAAGCCGGTCAGGTCCGAGCGGATGGCGTAGAAGTGCATCCGCTGGGTCTGGTCGACGGCGAAGCCGGTGACCGGCTTGCCGTCCGGGCCGGTCACCGTGAACCGCTAGGGCCTGTGTGACGTTGTGATCAGCCGGTTGCCTTCAGCAGGTCGTTGATCCAGATCATTGAGGCACGGAGGTGGAGGCCGGCGAGGTAGCTCTCGGGTGACTTGTCGTATCGAGTGGCGATGCCCCGCCAGGCCTTCAGCTTGTTGATGAGCCGCTCGACTGTGTTCCGCTCCTTGTAAAGATCACTGTCGTGGCACGTGGGGCGACCGCCTCGGCGGCCCTTCTTCTTCCGGTTGGCAGCCTGGTCCTTCTTCTCCGGAATGACTGCCTTGATGTTGCGTTTCCGCAGGTAAGAGCGGTTGGCGCGGGATGAGTAGGCCTTGTCTGCGGCGACAGCGCCGGGCCGGGTTCGAGGCCGGCCGACAGGCAGACGGACCCGAATCTTCTGCAGCACAGGGACGAACTGCGGGCTGTCGCCGGCCTGTCCTGCGGTCAGCACGAGGGACAGCGGACGGCACCTGCGGTCCGCGGCGAGATGAATCTTGCTCGTCAGTCCGCCACGGGATCTGCCGAGCAGGGCTTGGTTCAGCCGGAACTTACGCCGTCGCCTGATACGCCGTCGCTCTTCCTGCTCGAGGTCGTCCCCGCCGTTCTGCCCGTTCTGTCCCGGCAGGCCGCCCCTTTTGCCGGGCCCGCTCCTGTTCGGCGGCGGCTTCCTCAAGGGCGTCCATGACGTCCTTGCCGAGGTGCATCCCGGCTGCGTCATGGTGGGCGCGGGCAGTAGTGGAGTCCACGCTGACCAGGGATAAGTCCGTCTGTCCCCGCCGAGCGGCCTCGGCGATCATGCCTTCCAGAAGAGCGGAGAAGACTCCGGCGTCCCGCCAGACGCGAAAGCGCCCGTAGACCGTCGACCACGGTCCGAACTCGGAGGGCATCTCGCGCCACTGGGCACTCGACCGGAACCGCCAGATCACCCCCTCGAACTGCTCCCGCAGTCGCTCGGGGTACGGACCGTACTCGCCTATCGGCAGGTACGGCTCAATGAACTCCCACTGTTCGTCGGTGAGTTGCGTACGTGTCACACCCAGCGTCCTACCAGGTCCCGCCCCCGCACGGGACCAGAACCCGAGAATGATCACGACCTCACACAGGCCCTAGTGCTGTGACCGGGAAGGTTCACCGGCTCGCGACGCCCGGCACGGCACCTCGCCGCGTTGTCGCATCACCCGAGTACGTCCAGTACGCGGGTCATGCTCCGCCTTGCGATGCACCGCACCGGACGCCGCGAGCTTCCCGGCAAACCTTCCCGGCCACAGCACTAGACGGTCTGCTTGCCGGCCGTGAGCGACTGGTCGGAAGAGGTGAGGCGGTAGCCGTCCTGGGTGTCGGACAGGCCGTTGCCGGTGGCCATGTGATCCATGCCGGGCATGTCGCCCATCGAGGCTGTTGCGCGCGGCGAGGAGGCCACGGAGGACCTGCTGCCGTGGTCCATGCCGGGCATGGACGAGGAGTCACTGGAGGAGCCGCAGGCGGCCAGCGACAGCGCCAGGGCGGCAGCAGTGCCGGCCGCGGCCAGGGTGCGGAGGCGCATGGTGAAACGGGAAAAGGAGAACATGGGATCGCGACGTCTTTCCGGGCGGGCGCACCACACCGGTGGCGCGCGGGAAGGGCAGGACACGGTGCCGGTCCCCGCCGGTGGCCAGGGTCCGGCGGTGCCTGTCACGTCCGCGCGATACACACCCGGGTCAGGAGATCTCGTCCGCCGGCCGGCGGCCCGCGCCGCCGTACCCGGCTGGTGGCCGCCCGCCGGGCCCCCAGCGACCATCCGGCCACCAGCGCGGCGGCGGCGACGGCGAGAAGGGCCGGGGCCGGCAGCGGGTTGCGCTCCTGGGCCGGGGTGGACAGGCACAGCTCGCCGTGCATTGCCGTGCTGTCCGCGTTCTGAAAGGCCGGGGCACTGTGCACAGCGGTCCGCGTCTGCGCTGGTGCCATTGCCGAAGCGGTGCGGCCGTCTGGCATGGGAGCGGTTGTGGAGGGCATCGCACCATGGCAGCCAGGCAGCCCTCGGCGGCGGTGGCCGGAGCACCGTGCATCAGGAACAGGCCGAACAGCAGCGCGCACACGGCGGTCACCCGGGCTATGCCCCGCCTGCCAGCCGCTCCGCCGCTCATGCCCCTTTTCCCCTTCCCGGTCTATGCCCGTCCGACCGAGATACCCGGGCGGGGTACCGGACACCGGGTCGCCCCCGCTCGCCGCGGTGGGTGTCTCCCCTGCCCCTGCTCCCGCCGCCGCTGTTCTGGCGGCCGCGCCCCGGCCGGCGCGCAGCATCAGGCCGACGTCGTCGGCGTCGCGACACCCAGGTGCGAAGAAGGCGGCTCCGGCCAGCGCACTGGCAGGCGGCACCGACCCGAGGTGAAACGAGGCCCGGCCCTGGGACTCCGCCAGGAGTCCGCCACCGCAGCACGCGCTGTATTGCGCGACGGCAGGCCTCCACCCGGCTCCTTGAGGCACGAGGGAGTTGGGCGCTGCGGTTCTGCAGATTGAGCGTGATCGCGGCGGCGATGCCGCCCAGGCCGAGGGCGAAGGCGGCCTCTCGCCAGCCGTCCTTGCCCCAGTGGACAGGGGCACATCGGCTACTTGCCCGGCGCCCGCATCAGGAGCCCTGCGCCTTGAGCCCGCGTCGACGAGAACGCCGCGGCGGTCGGCGCTTGCCGTACCGGATCACCGCCACCTCGTCCTCGATCCACTCCAGCATGCAGACCACGCCACACGGCCCTGACCTGCAAGAAAAGGCCGATCAGCAGCACATCCCGCCAGGCGGGAGCAGCAGCCGGACTTTCCTCTCAGGCGCCCGTCGGGCGGGAAGCGGCCCCGGACCGGACGCGAATGTCATCGCTCTGCGGGGGGCTCGTCCTCAGTAGTGGCTGCTGTGCCGGGCTATCACCTGATGGTGTCGGCGCCAGATGGACCAGTGCAGCATTCTGACCGTGGACAAGGCAGCACTCGGACAACCACGCCCCCGACACCGCCGAGCCGGTCGAGGCGGCTGTCGGCGACGAACGTGGCGGGGGGCGTCGCAGCGTGAGCGGTCCCGGCCGCTGCGAGGTGGATGCCGGGCTATAGTCACCGGGTCGCGAAAAACGATGTCTCGCGGGTCCACCCGCCGGGCATCGCGCATACATCGATGCAGATGGTTCTGCTCGGTGAGCGTCTCCTGCCGAGACCGGACATCCCGTCCGCTCACGGCGCTGACCATCGCCGACGCGTGTCGGCGCTACAGAGGAGCGCACATGCAGAAGACCATCGCCATCGTCGGAGCGGGACTGGGCGGGCTGACGCTCGCCCGGGTACTTCAGGCTCACGGCATCGCCGCGACGATCTACGAGGGGTGAGGCTTCGGCGACGAGCCGTGCACAGGGCGGCCTGCTCGACATCCACGAAGAGACCGGACAGGTCGCGCTTCGCGCAGCTGGTCTCTACAACGAGTTCCTCACTCTGGTCCGACCGGGCGAGGACGCCAAGCGCGTGGTCGACCGCCACGGCACGATCCTTTTCGACATGCCCGCGGACCCCGGTTCGGCCCGTCCCGAGGTGGATCGTGGCGAACTCAGGCGCCTGCTCATCGACTCGCTCGCGTCCGGGACGATCAGGTGGGGCCACAAGCTCGCCTCGGTCCGGCACCGTCCGGAGGGCGGCTACGTCCTCACCTTCACGGATGGTTCCGCCACGCGCGCCGACATCATCATCGGCGCGGACGGCACCTGGTCGAAGGTGCGTCCGCTGCTCACCCCCGCCGAGCCTCTCTACAGCGGAACCTGCTTCATCGAGATCGCCCTCACCACAGACGGCCAGAACCATCGGGCGAGCGTGGCCGCGATCGGCAGCGGCACGCTGATGGCGGTCGCGCCGGGCAAAGGCATCATCGCCCACCGCTACGCCGAAGGGCACGTGCGCGGATACGTGGCGCTGAACAAGCCCGAGACGTGGATGAGGTCGATCGACTTCCGCGACCCGTCCGCCGGCCTCCGCCAAGTCGCCGACGAGTTCGACGGCTGGTCGCCGCTGCTCACCGCCTTCGTGACAGAGAGCGACGCGGAACCGTGGCTTCGACCCATCTACGCCCTTCCCGTCGGGCTTGAATGGGACAGGGTGCCCGGCGTCACGCTCGTCGGTGACGCCGGGCACCTGATGTCGCCCTTTGCCGGCGAAGGCGCAAACCTCGCCATGTACGACGGCGCCGACCTGGCGAGCGAGCTGGTTGAGCAACCCGACATCGAGGCCGCGCTCACCGCCTACGAAGAGCGGCTGTTCCTGCGTAGCAGCGGCGCCGCAGGCCGCTCGGCGCAGAATCTGGAGGTCTTCTTCGGCCGGGAGGCACCGCAGAGCGTAGTCACTCTGTTCGATCACTCCTGATACGCCGGTCCAGGGTCGCGATCTTGCCGCGGACCCCGGCGGGGAACAGGTACGGCCATCGCGTGATCATCGGGGGTTGTGTGGACTCCTGAAGATCGTGCGGTGGCCGCAGGCCATAGCGTAGACCCTGTCCGTTGGCGAGCGATGTTCGATCAGGTCATGACCCGGATCGCGGCCGGTTCGGGCGGATGAGCCCCCAACGGCCGCCCGCGTCTACCTGCTCGGGCTGCTGTCGAGTGTCGGGCGGAAGAACTGCTGGCAGCCGGCCGAACAGGTCAGCCATGCCCGGTCCGGGCCCCTGCAGTGCTGGCCGCCGGCCAGACCGCTTCGGATTTACCTCTTTGTGCTCCGAAAGGGCGTGCTGATCGAGGCCCGGTCACGGCGCCGTCGGAATGTCAGTTATTCCGCTGGCCTCACCCCTGCAAGAGTAATCGATGATATCACTGAGCGGGATGTAGTAGTTTCCCACGTTTCGATAGTTCCGGTCTGCGAATCTGCCGTATTTGGCAAGACGTGCATCGCTTGCCTGCTTACTCAGATCGACAACGCTGCGCCATTCACTGATGTGCGCGGCATATGTTGCTGCGTCCGTATCCGCCACTTGCGCCCTCAGCGGCGTGGCCTGATCACAGATTTCCTGGTTGCTCACGTCGCCCGACTCACCGGAGGAGAAAGTGTCGGCCATCATGTAGCCGACGAGGGACAACAACGCTGCCAGTACGACTGCGGCCGCCAGTAGAGATGTTCGGGCCGTGCGGGTGTTGTTGATCGTCAGCGGGCCCAGGGCGATTTGACTCTTGCCCAACCTGTTTCCGCTTCCCAGAACCACGCTGTGTGCGATCGAGCTCGGTTGGTGTGTCGGCGGGGGAGTCAACCGCCGCAAGAAGGGCGCCGCGAACACATTGGCCGCGCTCAGGTCGATCCGGGCCGCCCGGCCGGACGGCGCCCCCATCTACGTCACCCTGGACAACCTGTCCGCCCACAAGGGCGAGGCGATCCGCCGCTGGGCGAAGGAGAACCGCGTCGAGCTGTGCTTCACGCCGACATACGCGTCCTGGGCCAACCCGATCGAGGCGCACTTCGGGCCGCTGCGGCAGTTCACCATCGCCAACTCCAACCACCGCAACCACACCGTGCAGACCCGGGCCCTGCACGCCTATCTGCGCTGGCGCAACGCGAATGCCCGTCACCCCGACGTGCTGGCAGCCCAGCGCCGCGAGCGCGCTCGCATCCGCAGCGAGAAGGGCATCCGTTGGGGCGCACGTCCCCTCGCCGATGCGGCTTGACCGGCCCGGCGACCTTGCCCGGCCAGGTCCTAGCAGTAGCCGTCCGCCCTGGCGCCGGCGGGAGCGAAGTTGGGCCAGGGATGCCCTGCTCTGTCGGAGGCAGCGGACCCTAGGAGGTCAAGAAGCGTGCACCCCGGGTAGCCCCGAAAACTCGCGTAGGTGCCCCGGTAGTAGCAGCTCCAGTAGCTCACGACCCGCCGTTGAGTGCGCGCGAAGAAGGCTGGGTTGTCCACGATGAACTGCCCGTAAGCGAGGTGGCCGCAGGTGCCGGGCGTGGCGAGATCACGGAGCTCATCGCAGATGACGACCAGGATCTCCAAGACGTACTCGCCAACCAGCTGCACGACGAAGGGGACGACCCATGGGTCCGTGGAACCGACGACCTTCTCCAGGTGACGCTGTCTGACCACCCCGTCGCAGTGCCGTGAGTACAGGCAGTGCAGAAGCTGCCGTTGGCGCGACGAAAGCGACGCCACCGCGTCGGTCGGCGGCTCGTCGTTGTAGAGGCGCCCGGGGATCAAGACCTGCTGGCCCTCTACAGCGACCGAGAACGAGGCATGCGGCTGGAGCCGAGAAGCAGGCATCACCGCCAGGACTGCCTCGGCATCGCTTGCAAGCTCGGCTGGGAACGCCCTGATCAACGGATTGCTGCTGTCGGAAAGCGGCTGCACGAGCCGAGCATAGGCGGATGCCTCGGCCAGGTAGATGGCATCAATGGCCCCACACCCGCTCAACCCGGCGAAGGTATGCGGTCAGAGCAGTAGGTATAGCCGACCAAGCGGCCGGAGCTGTCGGTGACCTTGGTGATGTGGCTGCCGTCGTTGGTGACGGTCAGCGTCCGACCCGAAGCGGCCGTGATCTTGGCCGGGAAGTCGCCGGAATAGGTGGTGGTGGTGGCGTTGCCGTTCTTGTCCTCCACCTTCGACACCCGCGCGTCCCCGGTCGTGCCGGAGCGGTTGAACGTCGTCTTCTCACCCGTGCGGCGACTGGTGAGAGTGAAGGACCTCTTGCAGGCCGACCGCGAGGGCGTCGTCGTCGGAGTAGCCGAACCGGGCGCGGTGCGGGGCGCCTCGGTCGTGGAGTACCTGTTGGCAGAGTTCGTAGACGGCTCCTTCGACGTAGCCGCCGGAGATGCTGCCGACCGCGGTGCCGTCTTTGTCGACCGCGACCGATGTTCCGGCGGGCAGGGGTGCGCTGCCGGTGACGTCGACGACGGTGGCGAGGGCGAAGGGGCGGCCTGTGCGGCACCAGGTGTGCAGTGTGTCCGCGATGTTCAGCATGAGGCTTCTCCGGGGCGGGCGGGATTCTCCGTGCGGGTGGGGCGTGCCCGGTAGCCGGAGGGGCGGCTACCGGGCACGGTGACACCTGCGGCAGTCTGGGTCAGATCAATGCCTCAGCAGTGACGGGGAGTTGGCCTACGCGGCGGCCGGTGGCGTTGAAGACCGCGTTGGCGATGGCCGGTGCTACGCCGACGTGGACGACCTCGCCGAGGCCCTTGACGCCGAGCGGGTCGGCCTCGCGGTCTTCGCCGTCCAGGTAGATCGTCTTGATGTCGGGGACGTCGGCGTTGACAGGGACGAGGTAGTCGGCAAGGTTCGCGTTGACGATGCGGCCGTCGCGGTGGTCGGTGACCGTGTGTTCCAGCAGGGCGGTGCCGATGCCGCCCACGATGCCGCCGATGGCCTGGCTCTCGGCGAGTTTGGGGCTGATGATGCGGCCCGCGTCGTACACGCCGAGCATGCGCCGCACCCGTACGAGGCCGAGTGTGGCGTCGACGGCGACTTCGGCGAAGGTGGCGTTGTAGGCGTAGAAGGAGTGCCGCGCAGGGTTCGGCGCTCCGGCGTACGAGCCGAGGGCTTCGAGGTGGGAGCGGCCCAAGCGGGCCAACAGCCGCTGGTAGGTCTCGCCGCGGGCCGGGTTGCCCTGCAGATGGAGCCGGCCGCCCCGCGCCACGACATCGGCTGCCGGCACCCCATACAGCGGGGAAGCCTCGTCCTCGACGGCCAGTTTGATGGCTTGGTGGCGGACCTGGTTGCAACCGTCGAGGACGGCAGAGCCGACGCTGGCCATCGTCTGGGAGCCGCCGTGCGGCGGGGTGGCCGGGTAGCTGGAGTCGCCCAGACGGAACGTAACGGTGCGCATGGTCAGGCCGAGTGCGTCGGCGGCAACCTGGGTCTGGGAGGTGTAGGTACCCGGTCCCATGTCGCTAGCGGCAGCCTCGACGATCGCGGTGCCGTCGGCGTCCAGCCGGACACGGGCTTCAGCCTGGTTGCGCTGGGTCTCGTAGACCCCGGTGGCCATGCCCATACCGATCAGCCAGTCCCCGTCCCGCCGCGAGCGCGGCTTCGCAGGACGGCGGTGCCAGCCGAACTCACGGGCGCCGACGGTATAGCACTCGCGCAGCCGGCGGGTGGAGAACGGCAGCTTGGTCGACTCGTCCTCGCTCGGCTCGTTGCGGCGGCGCAGCTCGATCGGATCGACGCGCAGCTTGTCGGCGAGTTCGTCCAGGGCCGACTCGATGACGAAGGACGCGCTTGCGAAACCGGGGCCGCGCATCCAGATGGGCGTGTTCACGTCCAGCGGCACCGTCCGGTAGTCCTGGCGGACGTTCGGCATGCTGTAGAGCATCTGCCCGGCCGGCAGGACGGTCTCGGTGAACGTCTCGTACGAGGAGGTCTCGGCCTTCAGCTCGTGGGCCATGGTGGTCAGCCGGCCGCGACGGTCGCTGCCCACGCGCAGGCGGTACTCGTAGGCGGGCCTGAAGCCGGTGCCGAAGTACTGCTGCCTGCGGCTCAGCACCAGTTTGACCGGTCGGCGCAGCTCGCGGGCGGCCAGCGCGGCGGCCACCGTGTGCGGCCAGCAGCGCAGCCCGCTGCCGAAACCGCCCCCGACGAACGGGGAGATGACCCGCACCGAGTCCATCGGCAGGCCGAACACCCCGGCGAGTTCGGTCTGGGCGGCGAGCACCCACTGGGTCTTGTCCCAGACGGTGAGCTTTGTGCCGTCCCAGCGGGCGATGGTGGCGTGCGGTTCCATCGCGTTGTGGTGGTTGCGCGCCATGCGGTACGTCAGGTCGAGGCGTACGGCCGCATCGCGCAGCCCGGCGTCGACGTCACCGCGGGCGTACGTCGTCGGCTTGTCCGCCTTCGCCTTGCGCAGGTCGGTGGAGGGTGGCTGTGCGTCGCAGGAGACCTTCACGAGGCTCGCGCCGTGCTGCGCGGCCTCCAGGGTGGTGGCGAGCACGACGGCGACGGGCTGGCCGTGGAAGCGCACCCGGTCGTCCTGGAAGACGCGCAGCCGTTCACCGGGTGGGTTGGTCATCGGTCCGGTGCCGCGATACGGGAGTTTCGGCGCGTTGAGGTGGCTGATGACCCGCAGCACACCCTGGTGGGCCAGGGCGGCCTTCGTGTCGATGGATGTGATGCGGCCGCGGCCGATGCTGCTGTCGACGAGGACGGCGTGTACCGCCCCGTCCACGTCGTGCTCGGCGGCGTACGTCGCCTTCCCGGTCACTTTCAACCGGCCGTCGACCCTAGACAGGGGCGCGCCCACGGCGGCCTGCGGCTGGGGGCTCACTTCGTACCTCCTACTGTGCGCAGCTGACGTTCGACGGTCCGCTTGAGCAGCTCGACCTTGAACCCGTTGTGTGCGAGGGGGCGGGCCCCGTCAGCTGCTCTCTCGGCGGCGGCCGGCCACAGGGCGTCAGAGGGCCGCTCGCCGATGAGGTGCTGCTCGACCGCGGGCAGCTTCCACGGCACGGTGCCCACCCCGCCGGCGGCTACCATCGCTTCGCGGATCACGCCGCCGCGTAGGTGCAGGGCGACGGCCGCTGAGGTCAGGGCGAACTCGTAGGACTGGCGGTCGCGGACCTTCAGGTAGCCGGAGGTGAGCGGGCGCGGGAGGGCGGGGATCTCCACCGCTGTGATCAGATCGCCACGGCGGATGGCCTGTTCGCGGTTCGGGGTGCTGCCCGGACGCAGCAGGAAGTCGGAGAAGGGGACGCGGCGTTCGCCGTCCTGGCCGAGCAGGTGCACGCTCGCCTCCAGGGCCGCGAACGCGACGGCCACATCGGAGGGGTGGGTGGCGACACAGTCCTCGGAGGTGCCGAGGATCGCGTGGGTGCGGTTGAAGCCCTCCCGGGCGGCACAGCCCGAGCCGGGATCACGCTTGTTGCAGGCGGCGGTGACGTCGCGGAAGTACGTGCAGCGGGTGCGCTGCATGATGTTGCCGCCGATGGTGGCCATGTTCCGCAACTGGGCCGACGCGCTCAGCTCCAGCGCCTGGGAGATGACGGGGTACAGGGTGCGTACCTTGCGGTGGGCGGCGGCCTCGGCCATCGTGACCAGCGCGCCGATGCGCAGCCCGCCGCGCCCGGTGACGGTGATCTCGTCCAGCGGCAGGCCGGTGATGTCGACCAGTGTTTCGGGGCGCTCGACGTTCTCGCGAATCAGGTCGACCAGGGTGGTGCCCCCGGCGATGTAACGGCCGCCCTGACTGCCTGCGTGGAGGGCCTCACGCGTGTCGGACGCTTTGCTGATGTCGAAGGGGTACATGGGCGGCCCTCACTTCCGGCCGGCGGTCTGCTCGACCGCGCGCACGATCTTCGTGTAACAGCCGCAACGGCAGATGTTGCCGCTCATCCACTCCCGGATCTCCTCCGGTGACCCGGTGTGGCCTTCCTCGATGCAGCCAACGCCGGACAGGATCTGCCCGGAGGTGCAGTAGCCGCACTGGAAGGCGTCCTCGTCGATGAACGCCTGCTGCAGCGGGTGCAGCTGGTCGCCGTCCGCGAGGCCCTCGATGGTGGTGACCTCGGCCCCTTCCAGGCGTACGGCGAGTGTCAGGCAGGAGTTACTGACTTCGGCTTGTCAGGGTGACGCCGGTTCGTCGAGAGCCAGGCCGGTGCCCACTATGAAACCGTCGAGGGTGCCTGGCCGGTACTGGA
>NZ_JBEYJA010000067.1:0-31808 GCF_040703815.1 Streptomyces sp. NPDC006743
GACGCGCCCGGTCGGATTCCGAGGCGCCGCCGTGGCGACCGGTTCCGCGGGCACCGCCGCGGTCCGCCTGGAGGACGTCGCGCGCCGCGCCGGACTGCGCCCGGACGGCTCCGGACGCGTCGCCTGCCCGTTCGGGTATGCGGACCTGGACAGCGCGGTACGCGGCATGCTCTCCACGGGCCTGTTCGACGCGGCCGTCGAGGCCGCCGGACCCGACCAGGTCGACAAGGAGCTGACCGAGGCCCTGCACGCCCACCAGCGGCGCGACGGGACGGTGTGGCTGCCCAACGTCTTCCGCTACCTGATCGCCCGGACGCCGTAGCCCCGCCTCACTCCGCCTCCGCCTCCAGGTCCTTCTTCAGGCGGGTGATGCCGGCGACCCGGTAGGCGTCGGCCTCCTCCAGCGTCTCGTTCTCCAGCAGGGCGTCGGCCAGCGCGTCCAGTTGCGGCCGGTGTTCGCGCAGTTTGCGGCACGCCTCCTCGTAGCACTCGTCGACGATGCGCCGCATCTCGGTGTCGATGGCGTCCAGGGTCTGCGGCGCGGCGGAGAGCCCGTAGGCCTGCTGGGCGTCGTTGGGCAGGGCGGACAGGCGGCCCAGGTGCTCGCTCATCCCCCAGCGGGCCACCATCCCGCGCGCGATGTTGGTGACCTGTTCCAGGTCGCTCTCCGAACCGGTCGTGATGACGTCGTAGACGACGTGCTCGGCCGCCATGCCGCCGAGCGCGCCGATGATCCGGCCGCGCAGGTACTCCTCCGTGTACGCGTACTTGTCCGACTCCGGCGTGGACAGGGTCACGCCGAGCGCCCTGCCGCGCGGGACGATGGTGATCTTGCGGACCGGGTCGGCGCCGGGCTGGAGCATGCCGAGCAGGGCGTGGCCGCTCTCGTGGTAGGCGGTGCGCCGGCGCTCCTCCTCGGGCATCACCAGGGCGCGTTCGGCGCCGAGCTGGACCTTCTCCAGCGCCTCGGAGAAGTCGGCCTGCGTCACCTCGCGCTGGCGCCGCTTGACCGCGAGCAGGGCGGCCTCGTTGGCGAGGTTGGCCAGTTCCGCACCGGTCATGCCCGGGGTCGTACGGGCCACCCGGGCCAGGTCCACGGCCGGCGCGAGCGGGATCTCACGGGTGTGGATGCGCAAGATGGCCTCGCGGCCGCCGCGGTCGGGCGGCGCGACGCTCACCACCCGGTCGAACCGGCCGGGCCGGGTGAGCGCGGGGTCCAGGACGTCGGCGCGGTTGGTCGCGGCCAGCACGATCACGCCCTCGGAGCCGGAGAAACCGTCCATCTCGGTCAGGATCTGGTTCAGGGTCTGTTCGCGCTCGTCGTGCCCGCCCATCGACGCGCCGCCGCCGCGCGCCCGGCCGATGGTGTCGATCTCGTCGATGAAGACGATCGAGGGCGCCACCTTGCGCGCCTCGGCGAACAGTTCGCGCACCCGTGACGCCCCGACACCGACGATCATCTCGATGAACTCGGACGCGGACGCGGAGAAGAACGGCACGCCCGCCTCACCGGCGACGGCCCGCGCGAGCAGCGTCTTGCCGGTGCCCGGCGGCCCGGTGAGCAGCACACCGCGGGGCATCTTGGCGCCCATGCGGCGGTAGTCGTCGGGGTGTTTGAGGAAGTCGACGACGTCGTCCAGTTCGCCCTTGACCTCGTCGATGCCGGCCACGTCGGCGAACGTGGTGCGCTGGGTGCCGGGCTGCAGCTCGACCGGCCGCGGCGGTGTCTTGCGGCCCAGCAGGCCGCCGGGTCCGCCGAGGCCGGAGCCGATCCGCCGGGCGAAGAAGACCCACAGCGCGGCGATGACCACGATCGGGGCCAGCGACAGCAGCAGGTTCGACAGGAAGCCGCGCTCCTGGACGACGGGCTGCGCGGTCACCGTCACGTGGTGGCCGCTCAGACTCTGCCAGAGCCGGTCGTCGGCGAAGGCGGGGCGCTGGGTCCTGAACTTGGTGTACGTGCCGTGGCCGCTCGGCCTGGCCCGGGCGCTCTTGAGCTGCCCCTGGATGGCGTCGCCCTTGGAGTAGATCTTGCTGACGTTGCCCGCGTCGACCTGCCTGCTGAACTCGGTGTACGAGATGGTCGGCTCGTTGCCGGTGCTGTAGTAGCTCAGCCCGCCGTAGGCCAGCAGGAAGACGATCACCGCGGTGACGAGCAGGCCCCACCACCGGCCGCGCGTCCGTCTGCCGCCGGGCCGCCGGGGCGGCTCGTCCGGGGTGCCCTCGGTGCGCCACGGCTGGTCAGGGGCCTTGCGTGGTGGCGCGGCATTGCTCATATCTGGACGTTACGGCACTCGGCGGGCCCCGGCACGCGCTGAGGGCGCCCCCCGGGAGGCCGGGGGCGCCCTCGGTGTCCTGCGACGGCCGCGGTGGCCGTCAGCCCATGAACTTCTTGAACTCGTCGGGCAGCTCGAAGTCCTGGGCGCCCTGCTGCGGCAGGCCGAGGGCGCCGCCCTGGGCGGCCGCGGCGCGGCGCGCGGCCTCCTCCTGCTCCTGCTGCTTGCGCTTCATCGGGTTGCCCGAGCGCTGCTTGCCCTTGGCCTTCTTCGGCTGCTTCTTGCTGCGGCCCGGGCCGCCGCCCATGCCCGGGATCCCCGGCATGCCGGGCATGCCGCCGCCCTGGGCCATGCGGGACATCATCTTGCGGGCCTCGAAGAACCGCTCCACCAGGTTCTTCACGGCGCTGACCTCGACACCGGAGCCCTTGGCGATACGGGCGCGGCGCGAGCCGTTGATGATCGTCGGGTCCTGGCGCTCTCCCGGGGTCATCGACTTGATGATCGCGGCGGTGCGGTCGACGTCCCGCTCGTCGAGGTTGTTGATCTGGTCCTTGATCTGCCCCATGCCGGGCAGCATCCCGAGCAGCTTGCTGATGCTGCCCATCTTCCTGACCTGCTCCATCTGGGACAGGAAGTCGTCCAGGGTGAAGTCCTGGCCCTTCTTGGACGCCAGCTTGGAGGCCATCTTCTCGGCCTCTTCCTGGCTGAACGTCTTCTCCGCCTGCTCGATCAGGGTGAGCAGGTCACCCATGTCGAGGATGCGGGAGGCCATCCGGTCCGGGTGGAAGGCGTCGAAGTCGTCGAGCTTCTCCCCGTTGGACGCGAACATGATCGGCTTGCCGGTGATCTGCCGGATCGACAGGGCGGCACCGCCGCGGGCGTCGCCGTCGAGCTTGGAGAGCACGACACCGTCGAAGCCGACGCCGTCGCGGAAGGCCTCCGCGGTGTTCACCGCGTCCTGACCGATCATCGCGTCGACGACGAAGAGGATCTCGTCCGGCCGGACCGCGTCGCGGATGTCCGCGGCCTGCTGCATCATCTCCTGGTCGATGCCCAGGCGGCCGGCGGTGTCCACGACGACGATGTCGTGGACCTTGGCCTTGGCGAAGTCGATGGAGTCCTCGGCGACCTTGACCGGATCGCCCACGCCGTTGCCCGGCTCCGGGGCGTAGACGGCGACGCCGGCGCGCTCGGCGACGACGCTCAGCTGGTTGACGGCGTTCGGCCGCTGGAGGTCACAGGCGACCAGCAGCGGCGAGTGCCCCTGCTCCTTGAGCCACTTGCCGAGCTTTCCGGCCAGGGTGGTCTTGCCGGCACCCTGCAGACCGGCCAGCATGATCACCGTGGGCGGCTGCTTGGCGAAGCGGAGGCGGCGGGTCTCACCGCCGAGGATCGTGACCAGCTCGTCGTTGACGATCTTCAGGACCTGCTGGGCCGGGTTCAGGGCCCGGGAGACCTCGGCGCCCAGGGCCCGCTCCTTGACGTTCTTGATGAACGTCCGGACGACCGGGAGGGCCACGTCCGCTTCGAGGAGGGCGATGCGGATCTCGCGCGCGGTGGCGTCGATGTCCGCCTCGGAGAGCCGTCCCTTGCCGCGCAGGTTCTTGAAAGTCGCTGACAGGCGATCGGAGAGAGTGTCGAACACGGCGCTCGCGGTCCTCGGGGTCGGGGATGGCTTAAGGAATCGCCCTCCAGGGTATCCCGGCCGGGCAGAACCGGGTCACGGTCGGGCCCGCAGCGTCTCCTCCAGCCGCCGCGCCACGGTGAGCGCCTCCTCCTGCGGCAGCGGCTCGCCCGCCGGGCCCGTGGCGTAGAAGGCGTCCACCGCGTTGGCGCCGAGCGTGCTGACGTGGGCGCTGCGCACCCGTACCTTCGCCTCCTCCAGGGCGCGGCCGATGCGGAACAGCAGGCCCGGCGCGTCCTGGGCGCGGACCTCGATCACGGTGGCGTGCCGGGAGGCGGCCGGGGCGAGGGTCACGCGCGGCGGGGGTGCCACCACGCCCCGGCGGCGCGGGTGGGCGGCGTCGCGTTCGGCGAGCCGGGAGGCGATGTCCAGGGAGCCGTCCAGCGCCCGGACGAGGTCGGCGCGCAGCCGGGCGGCCTGGGGCAGCGACCCGTACTCGGCGGCGACCCGCCAGTTCAGCAGCAGGACGGTACGTTCGCCGAAGCCGTCGGGCAGGTCCACGGTCCGCAGTTCGGCGGTGCGGACGGTGAGGCGGTGGACGGCGAGGACCCCTGCGACGGCGGGCAGGACGCCGGGCTGGTCGGGGACGGCGATGAGCAGTTCCACGCCCTGGGGTTCGGCCGGGCCGGAGGGCTCCTCGGCGGGCGGGCCGCCCTGCGTGCGCAGCGCCAGGACCGGGCCGTCCGTGCGGTGCGCCTCGACGGCGAGGCGTTCCTGCTCGGCGGTGGGGTCGGCGGCGGGTCCGGGGCCGTCGGGCAGGTCCCCGGCGAGGACCGCGGCGACCCGGCGGACCAGGTCGGCGACGAGGGAGCCCCGCCAGGAGGACCAGGCGGCCGGGCCGGTGGCCAGCGCGTCCGCCTCGGTCAGCGCGTGCAGCAGCTCCAGGGTGCCGCGGCTGCCCACCGCGTCGGCGACCGCGCGGACGGTGGCCGGGTCGTCGAGGTCGCGCCGGGTGGCGGTCTCGACGAGCAGCAGGTGGTGGCGTACGAGGGTGGCGAGGACGGCGGCGTCGGCGGGGCCGAAGCCGATGCGCGCGGCGACGTCCGCGGCGATGGTCGCGCCGGCGGCCGAGTGGTCGCCGGGCCAGCCCTTGCCGATGTCGTGCAGCAGCGCGGCGACCAGGAGCAGGTCGGGGCGGCCGACGCGGCGGGTGAGCGCGGAGGCGCGGACGGCCGTCTCGATGAGGTGGCGGTCGACGGTCCAGACGTGGACGGCGTTGCGCTGCGGGCGGCAGCGCACCCGTTCCCAGTCGGGCAGCAGCCGGGTGACCAGCCCTTCCGCCTCCAGGGCTTCCCAGACCTGCACGGCGGGCCGGCCGGAGCCGAGGAGGGTGACGAGTTGTTCGCGGGCCTCGGCGGGCCACGGTGTGGGCAGGGGGCGCGCGGTGGCGGCCAGGTGGCGTACGGCGTGCAGGGAGAGCGGGAGACCGGCCTGTGCGGCGGCGGCCGCGGCACGCAGGGGGAGGACGGGGTCGCGTTCGGGGCGCGCGGCGCGGGCGAGCACCGCTTCGCCCTCCTGTTCCACCACCCCTTCGGCGAGCGGGGTCCGCTCGGCGCCCTGTCTGCCACCGCCCAGCAGGGCGCGCAGCCGGGGCCGTACGGCGCGGGCCTTGAGCACGCGCCCCACTTCGCGCCAGGTGACATCGCTCGCGTACGAGATGACGCGCGCCGCCTCGTACACCTGGCGCAGCAGGGTGTCGGCGTCGAGCACGCCCAGCTCGGCGGCGACCTGGTCCTGCTCCTGCAAGGCGAGCCGGTCGCCGGCGCGGCCGGTCGCCAGGTGCAGGGCGTCGCGTACGTCGAGCAGCCGGCGGCGCGCCTCGGCGAGGCCTTCGCGGGGGGCGTCGGCCAGCCAGGAGGCGGCCACGGCGCGCAGGGCGGTGGCGTCGCGCAGGCCGCCGCGGGCCTCCTTGAGGTCGGGTTCCAGCAGGTACTGGAGTTCGCCCTGGCGTTCGGCGCGCTCGGCGCACAGTTCGCGGAGTTCGGGGAGGCGGCGGGCGGCCTGGTTGCGCCAGTCGGTGAGGACCGCCGTGCGCAGGCCGGCGGTGAGGGCGGGATCGCCGGCCAGGTGCCGGGCGTCGAGCAGGCCGAGCTGGACTCTGAGGTCGCCGCCGGCCGCTCCGCGTGCCTGGGCCGGTGTGCGTACCGAGTGGTCGAGGTCGAGGCCGAGGTCCCACACGGGGTACCAGAGGCGGTCGGCCAGGGCGGCGACGGCGGACGGGTCGCCGTCGTCGTGCAGCAGGAGCAGGTCGAGGTCGCTGCGCGGGGACAGCTCGCCGCGGCCGTAGCCGCCGACGGCGACGAGGGAGACGCCGGTCGGTGCCTCGGTGTCGGCGGCGGCCGTGGTGAACAGCCGCGCGAGCCAGTCGTCGGTGAGCCGCGCGAGGGCGGCGCGGCGCGGCGGCCCGGACCGCGCGTCCTCGGTGAGGAGGCGCAGCCGGGCCGCCGCGTAGCCGCCGGGTCGCGCAGGGCTCGTCTCGTCGCTCCGGCCGGTCTCGTCGCCCTGGCCGCTCTCGCTCTTGCCCGTCACCCGGTGACTCCTGTCCTCGATCGTTCGCCGAAGCCGTCAGAGCGCGTCGGGGCCGCGCTCGCCGGTGCGGACCCGGACCGCCGTGTCGACGGGCAGGGACCAGACCTTCCCGTCCCCGATCTTGCCCGTGCGGGCCGCCTTGACGACGACCTCGATCAGCTCTTCGGCGTCGTCGTCCTCGGCCAGCACCTCGATGCGGATCTTGGGCACCAGGTCGACGGTGTACTCGGCACCGCGGTAGACCTCGGTGTGTCCGCGCTGGCGGCCGTAGCCGCTGGCCTCGGTGACGGTGAGCCCGTGGACGCCGAAGGCCTGCAGGGCCTCCTTGATCTCGTCGAGCCGGTGGGGCTTCACGACGGCGGTGATGATCTTCATGCGTCCACCTTCTTGCTCGGCGTGCTCTGCGGGTCCTGCTCGCTCCGCGGGTCAGGCCTGTTCTGCCGGCCCGCCGCGGCGGCGGCCAGGGCGGAGACGGTGCCCGCGACACCGCCGCCCGCGCCGCTGAAGTCGTAGGCCGTCTCGGCGTGCTCGGCCTGGTCGATGCCGGACACCTCCTCGTCCTCGGTGACCCGCATCCCGATCGTCCTGTCGATGAGGAAGGCGAGGACGGCGGAGGCGACCAGGGAGTAGGCGAGGACGGCGAAGACCCCGGCGCACTGCTTCCAGAACTGGTCCAGGCCGCCGCCGTAGAAGAGGCCCTTGACGTCGGACTGGCCGGTGCCGCTGGCGAAGAGGCCGACCAGCAGGGAGCCGATGATGCCGCCGACCATGTGGACGCCGACGACGTCCAGGGAGTCGTCGTAGCCGAACCGGTACTTCAGGCCGACCGCCATGGCGCACAGGACACCGGCGACGGCGCCGACCGCGATGGCGCCGAGCGGCGAGACCGCGCCGCCGGACGGGGTGATGGCGACCAGGCCGGCGACCGCGCCGGAGGCGGCGCCCAGTGTGGTGCACGCGCCGTGCCGGATCTTCTCGTAGCCGAGCCAGGCGAGCATGGCGGCGGCGGTGGCGATCTGCGTGTTGACGAACATCAGCGGGCCGACGCCGTCGTCGTTGCCGAGCCAGGAGCCGGCGTTGAAGCCGAACCAGCCGAACCACAGCAGTCCCGCGCCGAGCATGACCAGGGGGAGGCTGTGCGGGCGCATCGGGTCCTTCTTGAAACCGGACCGCCTGCCGATGACGAGGATCACGCCGAGCGCCGCCGCACCCGCGTTGATGTGCACCGCGGTGCCGCCGGCGAAGTCGATCACGCCGAGGTCGAAGGCCCAGCCGCCGCTGCCCCAGACCCAGTGCGCGACCGGGAAGTAGACGATCGTCGCCCACAGCACCACGAACAGCGACCAGGCGGTGAACTTCACCCGGTCCGCCAGCGCACCGCTGATCAGTGCCGGGGTGATGATCGCGAACATCAGCTGGAAGACGGCGAAGACGAAGACCGGGATGGTGTAGCCGGGCCACAGGTCGGCCTTGCCGATCCCGGAGAACCCGGCGAAGCCGGACGTCCAGCCGACGAGCGAGCCCTTGTCGGTGCCGAAGGCGACCGAGAAGCCGTAGAGCACCCACAGCAGGGTGATGATCCCGAGGCTGATGAAGCTCATCATCAGCATGTTCAGGGTGCTCTTGACGCGGACCATGCCTCCGTAGAAGAAGGCCAGGCCCGGGGTCATGAGCATCACCAGGGCGGAACAGATGAGCATGAAGCCTGTGTTGGCGGACGACAGCTTCGGTGCGTCCGCCGCAAGCATGATGGCTGGTGCCATCGGCGTCTCCTCGTCGGTTGGTACGGCCCCGTGCGGGCGAAGCCTGGCGGCCCCGGCGGCGATACCGGGGGATGAGGGGTGGGCCGGTTCTGCGCGACGAGATTCGCGCAGCGCGGTTTCCGTGGACGCCCCTCGTTGTTTCGCCGGGGTGACGAAGACGCCTGGAGTGTTACGCGTCGGTGAATTGCGGGCGGACGGCGAACCGGCCGCGACGGCCTTCCGGTGACCTGGCACGGGGGAGCCGGGTCGGGCGGTTCGGGAGGGCCGGCCGCGGCCGGGGTTCTGGGGGCCTGCCCGGAGGCCCGGGTCAGACCGCCTGGGCGGTCTCGGGGAGTTCGGCGGCGAGCTGCTCGGTCAGGTCGATGACCTCACCGAGGTCCCCGTAGTCGCGTACGGCGTTGTCGACGGTCTTGCGGATACGGGTGTTCACGCGCTCGGAACGGACCTTCTTGGCCACCTCCATGGCGTGCGCGGCGTAGCGCGTGCTCTGCTCGGGCTCGCGTCGCAGGAGGTGGACGGTGGCCATGCCGATCAGGTTCAGCGCGTAGGAGCGCTGGTGTTCGGCGTCCTCGGCGAAGAGCTGCACGGCCTTCTCCATCAGCGGCTCGGCCAGCGACGCGTAGGCGGGGCTGCGGCCCGCGACGTAGGCGAGGTCACGGAAGGAGTGGGAGTTCTCGCCGTACAGCTCGGCCTCGGAGAAGAAGCGGATCCAGTCGGGGTCGGGCTCGTCCCAGTCGTCGACGTCGGTGAAGGCGTCCTCGGCCATCCGCACCGCCCGCTTGCACTTGCCTGGCTGGCCCATGTTGGCGTAGGCGCGGGCCTCCATCGCATACAGCATGGACTGGGTGCGCGGACTGGCGCAGTCGCGGCTGCCGTACTGCGCGAGGTGGATCAGCTCCAGGGCGTCGTCGGGGCGGCCCAGGTGGATCATCTGGCGGCTCATGCTGGACAGCACGTAGGAGCCGAGCGGTTTGTCGCCGGCCTCCTTGGCGGCGTGCAGGGCGAGCACGAAGTACTTCTGGGCGGTGGGCTGGAGCCCGACGTCGTAGCTCATCCAGCCGGCCAGTTCGGCCAGTTCCGCGGCGACCTTGAACAGGCGCCGGGTGGTGCCCTCCGACTGGGGCTCCTGGAGGAGGTCGGTCACCTCGTGCAGCTGGCCGACGACGGCCTTGCGGCGCAGTCCGCCGCCGCACTGGGCGTCCCACTTGCGGAACATCACCGTGGTGCTCTCCAGCAGCTCCAGTTCGGGGCGGGAGAGGCGGCCGGGGCGGCGGGTCGCGGCGGCCGGCTCCGGGGGCGCGAGCGGGGCCGGGGGCGAGGGGACCAGCCAGCGCTGGAGGGGTTCGACGAGGGAGGGGCCGGCGGACAGCACCAGGGAGCTGCCGAGGAAGCCGCGCCGGGCCAGCATCAGATCGCTGCGGGAGAACTCGCTGAGCAGGGCGACGGTCTGGGGGCCCGTCCAGGGCAGGTCGACGCCGGTCGCGGACGGCGTCTGGCGGGCCGTGCGCAGCCCGAGGTCCTCCACGGAGACGACGCAGCCGAAACGCTCGGAGAACAGCTCGGACAGGATCCGCGGGATCGGCTCGCGCGGGTTCTCCCCGTCCAGCCAGCGGCGCACCCGCGAGGTGTCGGTGGAGATGTGGTTCGCCCCCAGCTGGCGGGCCCGGCGGTTGACCTGGCGGGCCAGCTCCCCCTTGGACCAGCCGCTGCGCACGAACCAGGAGGCGAGCAGCTCGTTCTGGCGCTTGTCCGCACCCGCCGCGCTCGTCCCGCCACCGCCGTTGCCGCTCACTGGAACGCCCCCATTCCTGAGACCACTTGTCGCCGAGTGCGCCAAGCCCTATCAGAATGCCGGTCGGCACCGCCCTCCGTCCGGCGGTCGCCACCCTTCGAACGGACTGCCGACTTGCCTCCGGCATACCCACGAGCGCATGTGCCCCCAGGGTTCGCACACTCACAGTAATCCTACGATCACGGGCCCAGCCATGGCGATTTCAGAAACGCCACCATTCGCCACCCCAACGAATGAACTCTGGGTGGCGTTGGCGCGATTCACTTGACATAGGACAACCGCGACCTGGCGGAGCGGTGCATCAGCAGGCGCGTGTCGTCCCCCGCACCACCCACGTCACTTCCGGGCGCCGCCCGCACCGGACGGCGCCCGGGAGACCGCGGGAACAGAGCGTCACGTTCCGCTTCCACCTCGTAACCATCGGGGGGACGGATCCGTTGGAGGGGGCATGGGGTTCACGATCGGCGGCATTCGCGAGATCCGCTCCGGCGCACGGCGGCGCGGCCGGTCGTACCGCTCGTCGGAGTGCACCGCGGTGGCCGAGTACACGGGACTGTGGGGCTGGGACGTGGTGCGCGGCGCGCGGGCCGTGGGCGGCGCGTGCTCCTGCGGGCGCACCGACTGCCCGGCCCCGGGCGCGCACCCGCTGGACTTCGCGCCCGGCATCCCGGCGGGTGCCACGCTGGACGAGGTGAGCCGGGCGTGGGCCGAGCTGCCGGGGGCCTCGGTGATGCTGGCGGTCGGGCGCGCGTTCGACGCGATCGAGGTCGCCGAGCCCGCCGGGCGCAGCGCCCTGGCCCGGATGGAGCGCATGGGGCTGCCCCTCGGCCCGGTGACCGCGGCCCCGGACGGCCGCGTCCACTTCTTCGTCGTCCCCGGCGCCGCCGCCGAGCTGCCCGCACTGCTCTACCGCATGGGCTGGGACGACCCCGCCTCCCTCGACCTGCGCGGACTCGGCCCGGGTACGTACCTCACGGCCCCGCCCTCCGACCGGGGCGGCCGGGGCCCGGCGCGCTGGCTCCGCTCCCCCGCGCTCGACTCGGCCGACCCCCCGGAGGCCCGCCTGCTGCTGGGCACGCTGGCGTACGTGGCGCACCGGTCCCGGGGGTAGGGCTCCCGGGTGCCGGTGCGGTCCGTTGCGCCCGGCCCGGCGGGGCACCCGCGCAGAACCGTTCCTCCGGCCGGGTGACGGGCCGGCCCCGTACGATCGCCGGATGACGATCACCTACGAGTGGCGGGGCGAGGTCGAGGACGCCGCGCTGGACGCGCTGCACGCCGGGGGTTTCGGGTATCCGGCCGGCCGGGGCGAGTGGCGGGAGCGGCTGCTGCGGCACAGCCTCGGCTGGGTCTGCGCCCGCCGGGACGGCCGCCTGGTCGGCTTCGTCAACGTCGCCTGGGACGGCGGGGTCCACGCCTTCCTGCTGGACACGGTGGTGGCCCCCGACCACCGGTCGCACGGGGTCGGGGCCGAGCTGGTCGCGACGGCGGCCCGGCAGGCGCGCGCCGCCGGGTGCGCCTGGCTGCACGTCGACTACGAGGCCGGCCTGCGCCCCTTCTACATCGACGCGTGCGGTTTCCGGGAGACGGCGGCCGGACTGCTCGCCCTGTGAGGCGGCGGCCGGACTGCTCGCGCGTGAGGCGGAGACGGCCGGACTGCTCGCGCTGTGAGGCGGCGGCCGGACTGCTCGCGCTGTGAGGCGGAGACGGCCGGACTGCTCGCGCTGTGAGGCGGCGGCCGGACTGCTCGCCCCGTGAGGGCGCGGCGGTCGCCCTCCGCGCGCCGCGCGAGAACCGGTCGGTCCGCGCCGCACACGACAGCGGCGCCCGTCCCCACCGGATTCCGGGGGCGGGCGCCGCTGTCGGTACGGGCACGGGCCGGCGGGCGGCCCGCGGTCGAGCCGGCCGTCAGTCGCCGATCAGGGCGTCGACGAACGCCTCCGGCTCGAAGGGCGCCAGGTCGTCCGCGCCCTCACCGAGGCCGATCAGCTTGACCGGAACGCCCAGCTCACGCTGGACCGCGACCACGATGCCGCCCTTGGCGGTGCCGTCGAGCTTGGTCAGCACGATGCCGCTGATGTCCACGACCTCGGCGAAGACCCGGGCCTGGACCAGGCCGTTCTGTCCCGTGGTGGCGTCGAGCACGAGGAGGATCTCGTCCAGCGGGGCCTGCTTCTCGACGACGCGCTTGACCTTGCCCAGCTCGTCCATGAGCCCGGTCTTGGTGTGCAGCCGGCCGGCGGTGTCGATGAGCACCACGTCGGAGCCCATCTCCTTGCCCTCCTTCACCGCGTCGAAGGCGACGGAGGCGGGGTCGCCGCCCTCCGGACCGCGCACGGTGTGGGCGCCGACCCGCTCGCCCCAGGTCTGGAGCTGGTCCGCGGCGGCGGCGCGGAAGGTGTCGGCGGCGCCGAGGACGACGCTGCGGCCGTCGGCGACCAGGACACGGGCGAGCTTGCCGGTGGTGGTGGTCTTGCCGGTGCCGTTGACGCCGACGACCATCACGATGCCGGGCCTGCCGGTGGCGGGCTCGGTCTTCACCGTACGGTCCAGGTCGGGGCCGACCAGGGTGAGCAGCTCCTCGCGCAGCAGGGCGCGCAGCTCCTCGGGGGTGCGGGTGCCGAGCACGCGGACGCGTTCGCGCAGCCGGTCGACCAGTTCCTGGGTGGGCTGCACGCCGACGTCGGCGGTCAGCAGGGTGTCCTCGATCTCCTCCCAGGTGTCCTCGTCGAGGTGCTCGCGGGACAGCAGGGTGAGCAGGCCCTTGCCCAGGGCGTTCTGCGACCGGGAGAGACGGGCGCGCAGCCGGACCAGGCGGCCGGCGGTGGGTTCGGGGACCTCGATCGCGGGGACCGGGAGTTCCTCGACGACGGGCGGCTCCTCCACGGCGGTGGGGGCCGAGCCGCCCGGAAGGTCCACCTCCTCGATCGTCCGCCGCGGCTCCTCGCGCGGCGTCTCGGCCTCGTCGCCGACGTGCGGTTCGGCCGGAGGGGCGGCGGTGATGTCGGGCGGGCTGGGCGGTGGCGGGGGCAGCGGCTTCCTCCGCCGGCTGCCGACGACGAGCCCGCCGAGCGCGCCGAGCACCACCACGGCGATGACTACAGCAAGGATGATGGTTTCCATAACGCGTCCAGTATCAGCCATGGGCCCCGGCCGGCGGCGGCTTGTGGCTTCACCCAAGAGACAAACGCCACCTAAAGACGCGAGTAGTATCAAAGTACGATGGTGGTGGGCGGGTCAACACGCGTAGAGTCCCGACATCGCCGCCCCCCGACGGCACCCGCCGCTCCCCCCGCGAGCCGCACCCACCCCCACGAACGAGGCACGGACCCTTCTTCATGAGCAAGACCGCCGAGGGCGAAGGCGCCCTGGAGACCCGCGGCATCGAACAGGTGCCCGACCATGAGCGCACCGCACGGACCCGCGAACTGTTCCCCACCTGGGTCGGCGCCAACATCAGCGTGCTGCTGCTCACCATGGGCGCGAGCCTCGTCGTGGCGTACCACCTCAACTTCTGGCAGGCGCTCGTCTGCGCCGCCGCCGCGCCCGTGGTGTCGTACGGCCTGGTCGGCCTCATCGGTATCGCGGGCAAGCGCGGCGGCGCGCCCGGCATGGCGCTGTCCCGCGCGGTCTTCGGCCAGCGCGGCAACCTGCTGCCCGGTTCGCTGATCTGGGTCGCCCGCTGGGGCTGGGAGACGATCAACGCGGTGACCGGCGCCTACGCCATGCTCAGCGTGCTGGACATCGTCTTCGGGTTGAAGGCGAACAGCGTGCTCGACCTGGTGATGCTGCTGATCTTCGTCGTCGCCACGTTCGCGATCTCCGGTCTCGGCATCAACGCCGTCCAGAAGTGCAACAAGTACGCGACCTACCTCTTCGGCCTCTTCTCCGTCCTGGTGCTGGTCTACCTGATCGTCGACACCGACTGGTCGAAGGTGTTCGCGCACTCCGCGGGCTCCACCGCCGCGGTGATCACCGGCATCGGCATGATCGCGGCGGGCGGCGTCAGCTGGATCCCGACCGCGCCGGACTTCACTCGCTACCTGCCGCGCACCGCCTCGTCCAGGGCGATCGTGGGCACCTCGGTCGGCGGCGCGGGCATCGTCGTCCTGCCGATGGTGCTGATGGGCGCCGTGATGGCGGTCTCCACGCCCGACCTGGCCTCGGCCTCCGACCCGGTCTCCTTCCTCGGCGAGATCCTGCCGACCTGGATCGCGGTGCCGTACCTGCTCATCGCGCTGATCGGCATGCTGCTGATCAACTCGATGTCGATGTACTCGGCGGGCTTCACCGCGCAGACCCTCGGCTTCAAGGTGCCGCGGCACTGGGCGGTCTCGGTCAACGCGGTGATCTCGCTGGCCTTCGGCGGGGTGCTGATGCTGGTGGCGACCAGCTTCATGGGTTCCTTCATCGCCTTCCTGTCGCTGCTCGCGGTGGCCTTCTCCGCCTGGGTCGGTGTCTTCGGCGCCGACATGCTGCGGCGCACCGAGTACGACGGCGCCGCCATGGCCGACACGACGCGGACCAGTGCCTACTGGTACAAGGGCGGCTTCTCGCCCGCCGCGGTGGCCGCCTGGGCGATCGGCCTGGCCGCCGGTCTGATGTTCACCACGTCCGACTGGTTCACCGGCCCGCTCGCCCACAACAACGTCATCGGCGAGTACGGCCTCGGCTGGGTCGCCACGATCGTGATCTCCGGTCTGCTGTACCTGGTGCTGCCCAAGCCGGCGGTCGTGACGCCGGGCACGGCGGGCGCGCGGTCCGCCGAGCGGCAGGAGTCGCTCGCGCTCTGACCCGAGCCGCGCGGGGGCGCCGCCCGCCGGCCGGCCCCTCTCCCCCACCCCCTTCGCTGCTGGGCAGCGGAGGGGGTTTCGTTCTGCCCTCCCGCACCGGTGTGGCCGCGGGACCACGACGCGGAGGACCACACCGACCCGGCCGGTCCGCGGTCCTGGCGTCCGGGGCTGCGGGGGGCGCACGCCGTACGGCCGCCGGGGGCCACGCGTCCTGTCCCAGGTGCGCGGCGGCGACTAGGACGCAGGTGGACGCCGGGGCGCCGGCCGAGTCCCTGAGCAGGGGCCGCGCTGCTGTCGGACCGGCGACCGCGCACGGCTGTAGGGCTGCGGCCGGAACGACTCCGCCACCCGCCCGGACGTGATGACCGCCGCCGGCCGAGTTCCTGGACGGAGACCGCGCCGCTGCGGACCGGAGACCGCGCACGGCCGTAGGGCCGCGGCCGGAACGACTCCGCCCACCCGCCCGGACGGAAAAACCGCCGCCCCCGCTCGGCGGTGGCCGGGCGGGGGCGGCGGACGGTTCGAGGAGAGGGGCAGCGGGGACTTTGGCCCTTCTCCTCGGGTTCGTGGGCCTCTTGCGAGGCTCAGCCCATCTCCTCCAGTGCCTTGCCCTTCGTCTCCTTGACGAACTTCAGGACGAACGGGATGGAGAGGGCGGCGAAGACCGTGTAGATCACGTAGGTGCCGGACAGGTTCCAGTCGGCCAGCGACGGGAAGCTCGCCGTGATGGCCCAGTTGGCGATCCACTGCGCGGAGGCGGCCACGCCCAGGGCGGCGGCACGGATCCGGTTCGGGAACATCTCGCCCAGGAAGACCCACACGACCACACCCCAGGACAGGGCGAAGAAGAGGACGAACACGTGGGCGGCGACCAGGGCCACCCAGCCCTGGGTGGCGGGCAGCTTGCCGTCCACCAGGTGGTACGAGAACGCCCACGCCTCCAGGGCGAGACCGACGACCATGCCGGCCGAGCCGATGAGGGCGAGCGGCTTGCGGCCGATGCGGTCCACGAAGATCATCGCGATCACGGTGCCGATGATGTTGATGATCGACGTCGTGAAGGAGTAGAAGAACGACTGCGTGGGGTCGACACCGACCGACTGCCACAGCGTCGAGGAGTAGTAGAACGCGACGTTGATGCCGACGAACTGCTGGAAGACCGACAGGCCGATACCGATCCAGACGATCGGCTTGAAGAAGAAGCCGCCGCCGAGCAGGTCCTTGAAGGTGGACTTGTGCTCGCGCCGCATGGCGTTCTCGATCTCGGCCACCCGGGCGTCGAGGTCGGTCTTCTCGCCCTCGACCTCGGCGAGGATCGCACGGGCCTTCTCACGGCGGCCGACGGAGAGCAGGAAGCGCGGGGACTCGGGGATGGCGAAGGAGAGCAGGCCGTACAGGACGGCCGGGACGACCATCACGCCGAGCATGACCTGCCAGGCCTCCAGGCCCATCAGCTTGCCCCGCTGGTCGCCGCCCGCGGCGTTGAGCAGGCCCCAGTTGACCAGCTGCGAGATGGCGATGCCGACGACGATCGCGGCCTGCTGGAAGGAGCCGAGCCGGCCCCGGTAGGCGGGCGGGGCGACCTCGGCGATGTAGGCGGGGCCGATCACGGAGGCCATGCCGATGGCGAAGCCGCCGATGATGCGCCACAGCGCCAGGTCCCACAGGGCGAACGGCAGGGCCGAGCCGACGGCGCTGATGGTGAACAGGACGGCGGCGATCTGCATGCAGCGGATGCGCCCGATCCGGTCGGCGATGCGGCCCGCCGTGGCGGCGCCGACGGCACAGCCGATCAGCGCGATGGCGATGACCTGGGCCAGCGCGGCCGGACCGATGTCGTAGCGGTCCCGGATGGCCTCGACGGCACCGTTGATCACGGAGCTGTCGTAGCCGAAGAGGAACCCGCCCATGGCGGCCGCCGCCGCGATGAAGATGACATGCCCGAGATGATCGGGATGAGCCGTACCGGCTCCTGGCTTCGGCGCCTGCGCTGTGCTGGTCACGTGTACTCCTCGGGCACTCCGGCAGCGCTGCCGGGGTGGGGTCAGCCCTCCCGGGTCTTGAGACCCTGAAGGTGAAAGCAACGTTGCAGAGACTATGCCTTCAAGTTTCGAAGTCAATACTTCTTCTGCTGTGAGTTTGACCCGCCCGCGTGGCGGGCTTGCATTCAAGTATTGAAATCAAGTAGCGGGACATGCTCCGACTACCCCGAAGCCGCGCGGACACGCGAAGGAGCGCGAGACGCGCGCGGGCGCGGGAACGCGGGGCCGGGGCCCGGTCGGCGACCGCGTTCACGCGGCGCCGGCGTGAACGCGCTCGGGCCCGGACTCGATCGCCGCGGACGTGCCTGCTCAGCGGAGCCGCTGGCTGATGACCTTCGACACACCGTCGCCCTGCATGGAGACGCCGTACAGGGCGTCGGCCACCTCCATGGTGCGCTTCTGGTGCGTGATCACGATGAGCTGCGAGGCCTCCTGCAGCTCCTGCATGATGCGGATGAGCCGCTGGAGGTTGGTGTCGTCGAGGGCCGCCTCGACCTCGTCCATGACGTAGAACGGGCTCGGACGGGCCTTGAAGATCGACACGAGCAGCGCGACGGCGGTCAGCGAGCGCTCGCCGCCGGAGAGCAGGGAGAGCCGCTTGACCTTCTTGCCCGGCGGGCGCGCCTCGACGTCGACGCCCGTGGTCAGCATGTTGTCCGGGTCGGTCAGCACGAGACGGCCCTCGCCGCCCGGGAAGAGCCGGCCGAAGACGCCTTCGAACTCGCGTGCGGTGTCCCGGTAGGCCTCGGTGAAGACCTGCTCGACGCGCTCGTCGACCTCCTTGACCACCTGCAGCAGGTCGGCGCGGGTCTTCTTCAGGTCCTCCAGCTGCTCGCTGAGGAACTTGTGGCGCTCCTCCAGGGCCGCGAACTCCTCCAGGGCCAGCGGGTTGACCTTGCCGAGCTGCTGGTAGGCGCGCTCGGCGGCCTTCAGCCGCTTCTCCTGCTCGGCGCGGACGAAGGGGCGGGGCCGGTTGCGGGGGTGCTCCGGATCCTCCGGCAGCTCCTCCCCCTCGGCCGGCAGCGAGGGCGGTACGGGCTGGTGGGGCCCGTACTCCGCCACCAGGCCCGCCGGTTCGACGCCCAGCTCCTCCAGTGCCCGGGCCTCCAGTTGCTCGATGCGCAGCCGCTTCTCCGCGCCGAGCACCTCGCCGCGGTGGACGGAGTCGGTCAGCTTGTCGAGTTCGGCCTTCAGGTCGCGCCCTTCGGCACGGGCGGCGGTCAACTCGTGTTCCCGGTGCGCCTTGGCCGTCTCGGCGGCGGCCCGCTCCTGCTCCGCACGGGCCAGGGAGACCTCGACGTGCGCCAGCAGTTGCCGCGCCCCGGCGCCGACGGCCTCGGCGACGGCCGCCTCGTGGCGCAGCCGGGCGTGCCGCTGTTCGGCACGCGCGCGTGCCTCGCGTTCGGCGCGGGCGGCCCGGTCCAGGGAGTCGGCCCGGCCGGCCAGGCCCCTGACCCGTTCCTCGTGCGTACGGACCTGGAGACGGGCCTCCATCTCGGTCTGCCGGGCGTTGGCGCCGTCGGCGGCCAGCCGGTCCCGTACGTAGGTGTCGGGCTCCTCCTCGACCGGTGTCTCCTCCGCGACGGCGAGCCGTTCGGCGAGTTCCTCCACCTCCTGCCGGGCGCGGTCCAGGGCCTCCTGGGCGCGGGCGGCGGCGGCCGTGGACCGCTCCGCCTCCCCGGCGGCACCGCGCGCCTGGCCGGCGAGCCGTCCGAGCTGCTGTGCCACCGCCGACTTCTCCCGGTCGGCCGCGCGCCGGCGCTCGCCCAGTTCCTCGACGAGCGCGGCGCACTGCCCGCGCCGCCCGGCGGCCCGCTGCTGGGCTTCGGCCGACTCGGTGCAGCGCAGGGCGAGGTCCGCCAGCTCGGCCGCTGCCTCGTCGACGGACGCCTGCACTTCGAGGAGGCTGGGCGCCCCGGCCGAACCGCCCTGCGCGAAGTGCGCCCCGAGCAGGTCTCCCTCGGCGGTGACCGCGGTGAGCGCGGGATGCGCGTAGACCAGGTCCTCGGCGTCCTCCAGGGTGCCGACCACGACGATGCCGTGCAGCAGCCGGCGTACGGCGGGCATGAGGTCGGCGGGCCCGCGCACCAGATCGGCGGCGAACCGGTGCCCGGCGGGCGGCCCGTCCCCGCCGGCACGGGGGCCGGCCGCCACGGGGCCGCGGGGAGCGTCTTCGCCCGGACCGGTCCCGGCGGGAGCACCCGAGGCGTTGGTCGAACCGGTCCCGGCGGGAACGCCGGACGCCGCCGCCGGACCAGTCACGGCCGGAACGCCGGAGACCGCCGCCGGGCCGGTCGTGTCGGGGGTGGCCCCTGCGCCGGGCGCGCCGGGCGGCTGCGGGTCGTCTCCGGGAGCGGGCCGGCGCGGGGGCTCCGGGGCTCCGGCGAGCAGCAGGGCCGCGCGGCCCGCGTCCTGCTTGCGCAGCAGGCGGATGGCGTCCGCCGCCGCGGCCGGGGTGGAGACCGCCAGGGCGTCGGCGGCGGCGCCGAGTGCCGCCGCCAGGGGGGTCTCGTAGCCCGGGGTGATCGTCAGGACCTCCGCCGCCGGGCCCAGCAGGCCGGTGAGCCGGTCGGTGGCGTCGAGCAGGGCGCCCGTGCCGTCCTTGCGGCGCAGCCCGAGGGCCAGGGCGTCGTGGCGGGCCTGGGTCGCCGCGCGCCGGCGTTCGGTGGCGGTGGCGGCCTCACGGGCGGCGGTGAGGGCGGCGTCCGCTTCGGCCAGGGCGGCCTTCGCCGCGTCGTGCCGTTCCGCGAGGTCGTGGTCCTCGGCGTCGAGGCCGTCGACCTCGGCCTGGAGCGCCTCGTACTCCTCCTGGGCGCGTACGGCACGTTCCTGTGCCTCGTCCCGGGCGGCGGCCAGGCGGTCGATCTCGGCCTGGGCGGAGGCGGCGCGGGAACGGGCCGCGTTCACCTGGCCGCTGAGCCGGGCCAGGCCCTCACGGCGGTCGGCGATGGCGCGGGCGGCGTCCTTCAGGCGGCGTTCCTCGGCGGCCAGTTCGCGTTCCAGTTCGGCGCGGTGGGTGACGGTGTCCTCGAGCGCCCGCTGCGCCGCCTCCAGGGCGGCCTCCAGCTCGGCCTCCTGTTCGCGGACGCGGGCGGCCTCGCGCTCCAGGTCCTCCGGGTCGCGCCCGCGCCGTTCCTCGACGGGGGCCGAGGTGGCGCTCTTCACCCGGGCGTCGGCGAGCGAGACGGTGCCGCGGACGCGTTCGGCGAGCTGGGACAGCTCGTACCAGGTCTGCTGGGCGCGGGTCAGGCGCGGGGCGAGCCGGCGCACCTCGTCCTCCAGGAGCGCCTCCCGCTGGAGCGCCTTGCGCAGTTCACGCTCGGCGTTCTCCTTGCGTTCCTTCAGCGCGGCCTCGTCGGCGACTTCGTTGCGCAGGGCCTCCTGGAGGCGTACGAGGTCGTCGGCGAGCAGGCGCAGGCGGGCGTCGCGCAGGTCGGCCTGGATGACGGCGGCCCGGCGGGCGACGGCCGCCTGGCGGCCCAGCGGCTTGAGCTGGCGGCGCAGTTCGTCGGTGAGGTCCTGGACGCGGGCGAGGTTCGCCTGCATCGCGTCCAGTTTCCTGAGCGCCTTCTCCTTGCGCTTGCGGTGCTTGAGGACGCCGGCGGCCTCCTCGATGAAGGCGCGGCGGCCCATCGGGTCGGCGTGCAGGACGGAGTCGAGCTGTCCCTGGCCGACGATGACGTGCATCTCGCGGCCGATGCCGGAGTCGGAGAGCAGTTCCTGGATGTCCAGGAGGCGGCAGGTGTCGCCGTTGATCTGGTACTCGCTGCCGCCGTTGCGGAACATGATCCGCGTGATGGTGACCTCGGCGTACTCGATGGGCAGTGCCCCGTCGGAGTTGTCGATGGTCAGCGACACCTCGGCACGGCCCAGTGGCGGGCGGCCGGTGGTGCCGGCGAAGATGACGTCCTCCATCTTGCCGCCGCGCAGCGACTTGGCGCCCTGTTCGCCCATGACCCAGCTGAGCGCGTCCACGACGTTGGACTTGCCCGAGCCGTTCGGGCCGACGACGCACGTGATCCCCGGTTCGAACCGGAGCGTGGTCGCCGAGGCGAACGACTTGAACCCTCTCAGGGTCAGGGCTTTGAGGTGCACGCCGTCGGACTTTACCCGCCGCCGCTACCGCACTTCATGAACCCTCGCAACCGCGCGGTTTCACCCTTGTACACGCAGGGCACACCAGACGTTGAAGACGCTGAAAGGATGCAGGGGGCAAGGAAGACCGGGCGCGGGCCGGGGACCGGGCGAGCCGGACAGGGCCGAGGGGGCTCAGGGGGAGAGCGGGGGCAAGAAAGAAGGGACGCCGAAGCGTCCCTTGCAACTCTGGCAACTGAGCGGTTGATACGGGCAGCCCAACCACTGTGTCGCGGTGCCGATGCAGTGATCAGGTGAGCGCAGGCTCCGCCTGGTGTGCGTCGACGCGCTCCATGATCCTGTCGTGAGAAGCGGCAGCCGCCAGCGCGTCGTTCTCCGCCTGGATTCGTACCAGCTCGGATTCCAGGTCCTGGACACGCTGCTGGAGCCGTCGCATCTCGGCGAGGAGTCGAGGGTCGGAGCCGCCGACGTAACCGAGAAGCGCCTTTGCCATGATGGATGGTCCTCCACAATGAGTGACCGACCGAAGCGGTTTGGGTCGTGAGGGATTCGCACCCGTGGTGCTTGGCACTGTTCAGTTTTTCGTGCCGTTCTTCCATGCCAAACAGCTGAGGTGCGCGGGCTTTCAGCGTCTCACCAAAAAGTTTGACGGTCAACACGATCACGCCCCGTACCGATGGGCGTCCCGGGGGCGCGCGACCGGAAATCGGTGGCGCTGCGGCTCCTGCGGGCCCCGGGGGGCGTGGCGATCATCCTGCCGTGCGGAGCGTGTCGCGGCAAGTGCCTCTCCGCAATCACCTGCCGTTTTCCCTTCCGGCCCATGCCGGTGGCAGGTGCGGTCCACCACGTGCCGGGCAGGCGGAGAGGTGGGCTCAGCGGATGGCGAAGCCGTCGTAGCCGCCGCGCGGTGTGTCCCAGATCTCGGTGACGCCCTCGACCCTGCCGGGCGTGTCGCTGCCCTCCAGCCAGGCGAGAAGGCGCTGGCAGGCCGTGCGGGACCCCTCGGCGACGACCTGCACGCGGCCGTCGGCCAGATTGAGAGCAAAGCCGCTCAGGCCGCCGATCTCCAGCGCCGTGGCCCGCGTGAACCAGCGGAAACCCACACCCTGGACGTGTCCGCGCACCCAGGCGACCAGTCGAACATCCTCGCTCATGACTGCAACCTAACCGGGCGGTGCCGTGCGGAGCACATCCGCCCCCGCCCCCATGAACGGCGTCCCGATCCGGGACATCTCACAGGAAACTCACTCGATCGAGTGATGCCGGCTGACCGGACCGGCCCAGCGCAGCGCCCGCCTCGGCCGCGGGGGGCCACGGGGCTCCGAAAGCCGGCAAGGCGAGGAAGGCCCCGCCATGGGACGCCCCCGACGCTCGGACGCCGGCCGCGCCGCCGCGGACCGCGCCCGGGGCCGCGGCGGGAGGCCCGGCCCGGACCGGCGGGGCCGGGGGCCCACTCGACGCGCGCCCGGACGACCGCATGGGCATCGCGTCCTGTCCGGACCCGCGGCCCTGCGCCGACGCCGACGCCAAGACTCAGGAGTGCCTCTTCGCGACGGACGACGAGTGCCCCCGGGCCACCGCGCCAGCATCGTCGACTGCCGGTTCTCCGCCCTGGGCGTGGGCGTGCGGTTCGGCGCGGACGGCCCGTGGTGGACAGCGGACTTCGGCCACCGGCCGGCGCCTCCCGCCCTCCCCCGCGAGCACTGGCGAGGAGTTAGCGCAATCTGCCGGTTCGCGCTGTGTTCGCGTACGCTCAAGGCATGAGCATCATGCCGGAGCCCGTCGCGGAGCAGGATCTCCCGTACAACGTGTTCGCCAAGGCCTGCCCCTCGCGCGGCACGCTGGAGCACGTGACGGGACGCTGGGGCGCGCTCACCCTGGGCGCCCTGTACCAGGGGTCCCTGCGCTTCAACGAACTGCGCCGCCGCGTCGACGGGGTGAGCGAGAAGATGCTCTCGCAGACCCTGCACGCGCTGGAACGGGACGGTCTGGTGCACCGCGAGGCCCAGCCGACGAACCCGCCCCGCGTGGACTACGAGCTGACCTCCCTCGGCCGCGAGGTCGCCGAGCGGCTGCTGGCCCTCATCCACTGCGTGGAGGGCCGGATGGACGAGGTCCTCACCGCCCGCCAGACCTACGACGCCCGCCGGGCCTGACGCTCCTCAGCCCCGGCCGGACGGCCCGGGCCCGGCGGCACGCGTGCGCGGTGCAGGCTGGCACCTCGGGCAGTAGTAGCTGGACCGGTTCATCCAGGGACGGCGGCGCATCGGCGTGGCGCAGCGGCGGCAGGGCAGGCCCTCGCGGCCGTAGGCGTCCAGGGAGCGTTCGAAGTAGCCGGATTCGCCGTTGACGTTGACGTACAGGCTGTCGAAGCTGGTGCCGCCGACCGCGAGGGCCGCGTTCATCACGTCCCTGATGTGACCGAGGAGTCCGGCCGTGCGCGGGCGGGTGAAGCCGGTGGTGGGGCGTTCGTAGTGCAGGCGCGCCCGCCACAGCGCCTCGTCGGCGTAGATGTTGCCGACGCCGCTGATCAGCGACTGGTCGAGCAGGGCCCGTTTGATCGTGGTGCGCTTGCGGCGCAGTGCCTGGTGGAACGCTTCGTCGTCGAACAGCGGATCGAGGGGGTCACGGGCGATGTGCGCGATGACGTCGGGCAGGCCGTCCGGTGTGTTGTCGTGGAGGGAGAGTCCGCCGAAGGTGCGCTGGTCCACGAAACGCAGCTCGGTGCCGAGGGAATCGGCGAACCGGACGCGGATGCGCAGGTGCTTCTCGTCGGGCGCCTCGTGCGGCTGGACCAGCAGCTGGCCGCTCATGCCGAGGTGGGCGAGGACGGACTGGTTGGTCTCCTCCAGCGGCAGCCACAGGTACTTGCCGCGCCGGGCGGCGGCGGCGACGTGGTGGCCCTTGAGGCGGTGCGCGAAGTCGTCGGCGCCCGCGACGTGCCGGCGTACGGCGCGCGGGTGCAGCACCTCGACCTCGGCGACGGTGCGGTGGGAGACCCACCGTTCCAGGCCGCGCCGGACGACCTCGACCTCGGGCAACTCGGGCATCGGGACCCCCGTCAGGACCGTGACCCCACGGTCCGCTGGACGAATCCGAGCGCCCGCCCCGAGCCGTGGGCTCGGTGCGGGCGCTCGCTGTACTGCTGTACCGGTCAGGCGGTGGCGGACGACGGGTCGCCGTCCTGCGCGGCGGCCTGCCCGGCCGCCTCGGCGCGCTCGTCCGCGGCGGCCTTGATGGCCCGCCAGGCGGACTCGGCGGCCTGCTGCTCCGCCTCCTTCTTGCTGCGGCCGGTGCCGGTGCCGTACGAGACGCCTCCGACGCGGGCGGCAGCAGTGAAGGTCTTCTCGTGGTCGGGGCCGGTCTCCGTGACCAGGTACTCGGGTACTCCGAGTCCTTCGGTCGCGGTGAGTTCCTGGAGGCTGGTCTTCCAGTCCAGGCCGGCTCCGAGGTTCGAGGACTTCTCGATCAGCGGGTCGAACAGGCGGTGCACCAGTTCGGAGGCCGCGTCGAGGCCCTGGTCGAGATAGACCGCACCGATCACCGCTTCGAGGGTGTCGGCGAGGATGGAGGCCTTGTCCCGGCCGCCCGTGCCCTCTTCACCCCGGCCGAGCCGGATGAAGGAACCCAGGTCGAGTCCGCGGCCCACTTCCGCCAGCGCACGAGAGTTGACCACCGCGGCCCGCAGCTTGGCCAGCTGGCCCTCGGGCAGGTCGGGGTGGGTGCGGTACAGCGTGTCCGTGACGACGAGGCCGAGGACGGAGTCACCGAGGAACTCCAGCCGCTCGTTCGTCGGCAGGCCGCCGTTCTCGTACGCGTAGGAACGGTGGGTCAGCGCGCGCACCAGAAGGGCGGACTCGAGCTGGTAGCCGAGCCGCCCTTCCAGAAGCGTGTGGGACGAGGCCGTGTTGTCCGACGGAACACTCCCGCGTCGGCGGGAACTGCTGGCGTCGGCGTCAGCCGCCTTCTTGGCAGTGGACACGGTGCCTCTCACCAGCCGCTCAGACCTCGAGGACCTGGCGCTTGTTGTAGGTGCCGCAAGACGGGCACGCGATGTGCTGCAGCTTGGGCTCGTGGCAGCGCTCGCACGCAACCAGGGTGGGGACCGCAGCCTTCCACTGCGACCGGCGGTGGCGCGTGTTGCTGCGCGACATCTTCCGCTTCGGAACAGCCACGGCTACTTCTCCTGCTTCTCGTCGACGCCCGCTTCGGCGCCGCTCATCTCGTCCTTCTCGCCGTCCGACGTGGTGCCGGCGAGTCCCTGCAAAGCCGCCCAACGGATGTCGACGGCGTCGTGGTGGTGGTCCGGGTCGTCCGCGAGCCGCACTCCGCACTGGGAGCACAGGCCCGGGCAGTCTTCCTGGCACACCGGCTGCATCGGCAGTGCGAGCACCACCGCATCGCGCAGCAGAGGTTCGAGGTCGAAGAGTCCGTCCTCGAGAAGGAGCCTGTCCTCGTCGTCCTCGGCGTCGTCGCCCGGTTCCGCGATCACGCGGCCCCGGTCGTCGGCGTCAGGGTACGAGAACATCTCCTGGAAGTCCGCTTCGAGCGCAAGCCCGACCGGCTCCAGACACCTTACGCACTCCCCCTCGGCCTGTGCACGGGCGGTGCCTGTGACGAGCACACCTTCCATGACCGACTCGAGCCGGAGTTCGAGTTCCACCGGGGCGCCTTCCGGCACTCCGATCACTCCGTGGATACCGAGGTCCCGGGGGGCCGGGACCTCGCGGGTCAGGCGCTGCAGCGCGCCGGGCCGCCGCCCCAGCTCATGTGTGTCGAACACGAGAGGGTTGCGGTGGTCGAGGCGGGAGCTGTGAGCCATTCCTGCTTTCGGTTTCCGAACTCGGAGGGACGCCGCCTCGGAGGTGCACCCGGGCAGCGCTGACCGCGCACTTACGCGCGACCGAAGAGCCAGGATACTTGACCTTTCGCTCTCGGCCCAATCCGGTCTCCGGGGCCGGAACACGGCGGCCCGGAGCTACAGGCCGCGCCCCTGTTCGTAGGCCCGCAGCTGCTCGGCGCTGATCATGCCGGTGTCGAAGAGGCTGGTCTCGTCGAGGGCGTACCCCTGGTGGGACGGGCTCTGCTGCGCCTGGTGGCCCTGGTGCGCCTGCTGGACCTCGTGGGCCTGCTGTGTCTCGTGCGCCTGCTGGGGCTGGTGCGGGTCGTAGGCGCCGGTCTGGCCCGGGTCGTACCCCCCCTGGTAGCCGTAGGGGTCGGCCTGCTGGTAGCCGTACGGGTCCTGCTGGCCGCCGTAACCCTGCTGGTAGCCGCCGTAGGGGTCGTCCGGGGCGGGCTGCGGCTGCTGGTAGCCATAGGCCGGCTGGGGCTCGTACACCGGCTGCTGCGGCTGCTGCGGGCGGTCGGGCCGGTCGGCGGCCGGGACGGCGGGGCTCTCGGAGAGGTCCGCGAGCCCGGCGAGGTAGTCGGCGTCGCTGGAGTGCTGCACGGTGCTGGTGTCGTCGGCGAGGGCGCCGAGGTCGTCGGTGGCGATGCGGCCGTGCAGCTTCTGCCGGCCGCGGCCGACGGCCTCCAGGGTCTTGGCGAGCACGGCCTCGAAGGCGCCCAGCTTGGCGTCGACGTAGGCGTCGGCGTCGCGGCGCAGGGTCTCCGGGTCGTGGCTGCGCTCGGGGGCGTCCTCGTCCTCGTAGCCGTCCTCGTTCAGGCCGGGTCCGGTGCCCAGCAGCTTCTCCCGGCCGCGGCCGACCGAGCCGAGGGTCTTGGTGAGGACCACCTCGAAGTTGGCGAGCTTGGAGTCGACGTAGTCGTCGGCCTCGGCGCGGACCTCCTCGGCCTCCCGGCGGGCCTCGGACAGGATCCGGTCGGCCTCGGCCTGGGAGCGGCGGGCCACCTCGGTGTCGGAGATCAGCGAGCCGCGCTCGGCGTGCGCCGTCTCGATGATCCGCTCGGCCTCGCGCCGGGCCTCCTCGACCATCTGCTCGCGGTCGCCGATCAGCTCCTCGGCCTGCGCCAGCGAACCGGGCAGGGCCTGGCGCACCTCGTCGAGCAGCGCGAGCAGTTCGGCGCGGTTGACCACGCACGAGGCCGACATGGGCATGGACCGGGCGCCGGAGACCCTCGTCACGATCTCGTCGAGCTTCTTCTGCACGTCCACGGTGTGCTCGCCACTCTCTACCGATGTGCGGGTAACGGACGGGACGACTGTACGACCATGAGGCAGCCGCCGGACACCGGGTGACGGGCCGTCAGGACGTCACTTCTTCTCCAGCCGGGCGGTCAGCGCCCGCAGGACGACGTCGGGCACCAGGTGGGCGATGTCGCCGCCCCAGGCCGCGACCTCCTTCACCAGGGAGGACGACAGGAAGCTGTAGGTGGGGTTGGTCGGCACGAAGAGCGTCTCGACGCCGGAGAGGCCGTTGTTCATCTGGGCCATCTGCAGCTCGTAGTCGAAGTCGCTGACCGCGCGCAGGCCCTTGACGATGGCGGGGATCTCGCGCTGCTTGCAGAAGTCGACGAGGAGGCCGTGGAAGGACTCGACACGGACGTTGCCGTAGTCGGCGGTGACCTGGCGGATGAGGTCGATGCGCTCCTCGATCTCGAACAGGCCCTTCTTGGACTGGTTGATCATCACGGCCACGTAGACCTCGTCGTACAGACGGGAGGCGCGGGCAATGATGTCGAGGTGTCCATTGGTGATCGGGTCGAACGACCCGGGACAGACGGCGCGGCGCACTTGAGATCCCTCGCTCTCCGGTCCGGTCATCGTGCGTCTTCGCACGTAGAGGCGGCGCGACCGTACCAAAACGTTCCCTCGCCGTAGCGGCGGGCCCGGATCGCGTCGAAGCCGGGCGGCCACCCGAACTCGCCGCCTCTGGTGCTGCGCTCCACGGTGACGAGGGCCCCTGCGGCGAGCCAGCCCTGAGAGCGGAGTGTGAGCAGAATCTCCCGAAGATCGTCGTCGGAGACGGCGTACGGCGGGTCGAGGAAGACGATGTCGTACGGGCCGGCCGGGGGCGGCGACTGGACGACCTGCTCCGCGCGGCCGGCGCGCACCTCCGCGCCGGGCAGGCCGAGGGCCTTGACGTTCTCCCGGACGGTGCGGGCGGCGCGGGCGTCGGCCTCGACGAGGAGGACGTGCCCCGCGCCGCGGGACAGGGCCTCCAGACCGACGGCGCCCGATCCGGCGTACAGGTCGAGGACCCGTTCGCCCGCCGGCGGGCCGCCGAGCAGGGACTGCCAGGTGGAGAACAGGCCTTCGCGCGCGCGGTCGGAGGTGGGGCGGGTGCGGCCTCCCTGCGGGACGGCGAGGCGACGTCCGCCGGCTTTGCCGGCGATCACGCGGGTCATCTGAGGTCCTTGATGGTGAGCGGCTTTGCGTTCAGTGTGGCCGGTCGCGCGGTGCGCCGCGCCCCTGGGCCCCTGGTGTCCGGTCTGTTCAGCCCTTTTCCAGGTACTGCTCCCTGTCCTCGTCGAGCAGGGCGTCCAGCGCCGTGCGCAGCCCGGGCAGGTGCTCCAGGGCGGGGTCGGCGGCCACCACGGCGGCGGCCTCCTCGCGGGCCTGGGCGATGATCTCCTCGTCCTCGATGACGGCGAGCACCCGCAGGCTGGTGCGGGCGCCGGACTGGGCCTGGCCGAGGACGTCGCCCTCGCGGCGCTGTTCGAGGTCGATGCGGGAGAGTTCGAAGCCGTCGAGGGTGGCCGCCACCGCGTTCAGCCGCTGGCGGGCGGCGCTCGCCTCGGGCATCTCGGTGACCAGCAGGCACAGGCCGGGCGCCGAGCCGCGGCCGACCCGGCCGCGCAGCTGGTGCAGCTGGGAGACGCCGAAGCGGTCGGCGTCGGTGATCACCATCACGGTGGCGTTGGGGACGTTGACGCCGACCTCGATGACGGTGGTGGCGACCAGCACGTCGGTGTCGCCCGCGGCGAAGCGGCGCATGACCGCGTCCTTGTCGTCGGGCTGCATCCTGCCGTGCAGCACCTCGACCTTCAGGCCCTGCAGGGGTCCCTTCGCGAGCTGCTCGGCCACCTCCAGGACCGCGAGCGGGGGGCGCTTGTCGGCGCCTTCCTCCGGGGGCTTCTTCCCGGCGGCCTTCCCGGGGTCGTCCTCCTCGTCCCCGATGCGCGGGCAGACGACGTACGCCTGGTGCCCCTGGGAGACCTCTTCGCGCACCCGCTCCCAGGCGCGCGCGAGGAAGTGCGGTTTGTCGGCGGCCGGGACGACATGGCTGGCGATGGGCGAGCGGCCGGCCGGGAGCTGGTCCAGGACGGAGGTCTCCAGGTCGCCGAAGACGGTCATCGCGACCGTGCGCGGAATGGGGGTGGCGGTCATGACCAGCAGGTGCGGCGGCTGTTTGCCCTTGCCGCGCAGGGCGTCGCGCTGCTCGACGCCGAAGCGGTGCTGTTCGTCCACGACGACGAGTCCGAGGTCGTGGAACTGCACCTTGTCCTCGATCAGCGCGTGGGTGCCGATCACCAGGCCGGCCTCGCCGGTGGCCAGGTCGAGCAGGGCCCGCCGGCGGGCGGCGGCGCCCATGGAGCCGGTGAGCAGCACCACCTTGGTGGCGTGCTCGGCGCCGCCCAGCATCCCTCCCTCGGCCAGCTCGCCCATCATCTCGGTGACCGACCGGTGGTGCTGCTGGGCGAGCACCTCGGTGGGCGCGAGCATCGCGGCCTGTCCGCCCGCGTCCACGACGGCGAGCATGGCGCGCAGGGCCACCAGGGTCTTGCCCGACCCCACCTCGCCCTGGAGCAGCCGGTGCATGGGGTGGTCGGTGGCGAGGTCGTCGAAGATCTCCCGGGAGACCTTGCGCTGGCCCTCGGTGAGGGTGAACGGGAGACGGTCGTCGAAGGCGGCGAGCAGGCCGTGCGGGCCGGGCTTCCTGGGCACGGCGGGCAGCTGCGTCTCGGCGTGCCTGCGGCGGGCCAGGGCGACCTGGAGGACGAACGCCTCGTCCCACTTCAGGCGGGCGCGGGCGTCGGCGATGTCCGCCTTGGTGTGCGGGCGGTGGATCTTGAGCAGGGCCTCGGGGAGGGGGACCAGGCCGCGGCCGGCGCGCAGGGCGGCGGGCAGCGGGTCGACGGCCTCCTGGGCGCTGGGCAGGACGGTCTGGACGGCCTTGCCGATCTTCCAGGACTCCAGTTTGGCGGTCGCGGGGTAGATCGGGATGAGGGCGCCGGCCCAGGACTCGACGGTCTCCTCGGCGTCGCCCTTGAGCAGTTCGTAGGCGGGGTGGGCCAGCTGGAGGCGCCGGTGGAAGACGGAGACCTTGCCGGCGAACAGAGCGCGGGTGCCCGGCAGCAGTTCCTTGTGGGGTTTGTGCACGCCGTTGCCGAAGAAGACCAGCTGAAGCCGGCCGCTGCCGTCGGTGATCGTCACCTCCAGGCGCTGGCCCTTGCCGCGCGGCGCCCGGGAGGAGGCGAAGGTGTGCAGGCGGGCGTCGGCGACCTGGGCGACCACGGTGACGTGCTCGTCCATCGGGAGGTCGGCGAGGTGGGTGAGCTGGCCGCGCTCCTCGTATCTGCGGGGGTAGTGGTGGAGGAGGTCACCGACGGTGTGCAGGCCGAGGTGCTCGGCCATCACCTTCGCGGTGGCGGGGCCGAGCACCGACTTGAGCGGTTGGCGCAGTGGTTCTGGCAGTGCGGGCACGAGATCCATTGCACACCACGGCACCGACAATGCCGTAGCCGTCCGGCGAATCCCCTGGTCGCGCGGGGTGCCCGGGCTGTGGACGGGGAGCCCCGGCCTCTCTTCCCCGGCCTGCGCGGGCGGGAGGAGCAGGGCGGCGCGGGACCGCTATTCCACGCCGATGAGCAGCAGGGCGCCCTGTCTGCCGCCCCGGTAGACGACCGTGTCGACCGCCAGGTAGGAGTCGCGGACGCGGGCTTCGAGGTGGCCGGCGACGGTGTCGGGGACCTCGTCGCCGAGGACGAGGGTGACCAGTTCGCCGCCGGCCGCGAGCATCCGGTCCAGGACGGTCCGGGCGGTGGCGGTGACGTCCGGGCCGATGACGGCCACGTCGCCGTCGATGAGGCCGAGGACGTCCCCGGCCTGGCAGATGCCGGCGGTGGTCCAGGAGCGGTGCTCGGCGACGACGACCTCGGCGTGGCGGGTGGCCCCGGCGGCCGCGGTCATGGCCACGACGTCCTCGTCGAAGCGGCGGCCGGGCTCGTGCACGGCGAGGGCGGCGATGCCCTGGACCGCCGAGCGGGTCGGGACGAGGGCGACCCGGATGCCCTCGCGGCGGGCCTGCTCGGCCGCCGCGGCGGCGGTGTCGCGCAGCTCGGCGTCGTTGGGCAGCAGGACCACCTCGCGCGCGTGCGCCCGCCGCAGGGCCTCCACCAGCTCGCCGCTGGCCGGCGGCTCGCCCGGGCGGGCGAGCACCGGGGTCGCCCCGGCCTCGGCGCACAGTGCGGCCAGCCCCTCGCCCGGGACGACGGCCACCACCGCGCGCGGGGCGGGCTCGCGCGTCCGCTCGGCGGTGGCGGCGGTGTGCGCGTCGCCCGCGCCGAAGTGCGTGATCCGGATCCGGTACGGACGGCCGGCCTCCACACCGGCCTCCACCGCGGCCCCTGCGTCGTCCACGTGCACGTGGACGTTCCACAGCCCGTCGCCGCCCACCACGACCAGGGAGTCCCCGAGCGCGTCGAGCCGCTGGCGCAGCCGGGCGACGGCGAGGTCGTCGGCCTCCAGGAGGTAGGTGACCTCGAAGGCGGGGCCGCCGCTCGCGGAGGCGGTCGAAGCGGCGGCGGAGGCGGTGGGCGGGCAGGGCGCGGGGGGCTCGGCCGCCGCGCAGGACACGGGAGGGCCGGCGGGTTCGGCGTGGGGGCGCGCCGCCGCGGGGGGGGGGGGACCCCCGCGCAAGGGCGCCCCCCC
>NZ_JBEYJA010000068.1:0-31798 GCF_040703815.1 Streptomyces sp. NPDC006743
CTGCTCACAGCCTGATCAACACGACCACGTGTTGCAACGACCGCTAGAAACCGCCTCCTGTCGTCGGCCGGCCGGCGGCCGGCCGAGGCGGGCAGGACCGTCCGGGCACCGACCCGGCGGAACGCGAGCGGAGGGCGGAACACGATGGGCGAGTACTGGCCGGTGCCGGACGCGCTGGCCTACCTGGCCGGGCGGTGGCGGGCCGAGCGGTCGGTGCGGGACCTGGCGAGCGGTGACGAGGGTGTCTTCACCGGCGTGACCGACTTCGCTCCGCTGGACGGCGGCGGGCTGCTGCACCACGAGTCGGGCACGTTCCTCTGGCGGGGCGTGGCCCGCCCCGCCGAGCGCACCCTGCGGTTCCTGCCGGGGGCCTCGCCGGGCGCAGCGGACGTGCGGTTCACGGACGGGCGGCCCTTCCACGGCCTGGACCTGACCTCGGGCCGGCACATCGCCGACCACCCCTGCTCGGCGGATCTCTACCGCGGCGAGTTCACCGTCCGGGACGCGGACCACTGGCGGACGGTGTGGCGGGTGGGCGGCCCGGCGAAGGACCTGGTGCTCACCACCGACTACACGCGCTGTCCGCGCGAGGGCTGAGCCCGTCCCCCGCCAGGTCCCGCCCCGGCGGAGGAGCCGAGCCCCCGTCTCACTCGAAGACGAGCGCCATCCACTGGCCGGGACGCTCCAGCGGCCGGAAGCCCAGCTTCTCGTAGACGCCGTGCGCGTCGTGCGTGGCCAGCAGGATCCGGCGCAGTCCGTGGGGCCGCAGGTGTTCGCGGACGGCGGCGACGAGCGCGGTGCCGATGCCCTTGCCACGGACCGCCCGGTCGACGTACACGTCGCACAGCCAGGCGAAGGTCGTCAGGTCGGTGATCACCCGGGCGTACGCGACCTGTTCGCCGCCGGCGGTGTCGAACACACCGAAGTTGAGCGACCCGTCGATGGCCCGGTCCTGCTTCTCCCGCGCCCGGCCGTGCGCCCAGTACGCGTCCGTCGACAGCCAGTGGTGCACGCGCGCGGCGTCGATGCGGGCGGGGTCGGTGGAGATCTCGTAGCCGTCGGCCAGGCGCGGGATGTCGTCCATGCCGGGAGGCTGCCAGCCGGGACGGTCCGTGTCGACCGGGTTTCCCGCCGTCGCGGGCCGCCGCCGACGACCTCACACGTCGCCGCCGGGCGGGCGCGTCGAGCCGTGCGCGTCCGGCCGGGTCGGGGCCGGCCGGGCCGGGCAGGCCGGGCAGGGCGCGTCGAGCCGGGCGGCTGTGGCTGGCGGTCGGCTCGCAGGTCGTCGGGCTGGTCCTCTGGTACCGGGGCATGGCGGCGGTGGGCATCCCCAAGACCGGCCAGTTGCAGCTGGCCCAGCCGCTGCTCACACTGGTGTGGTCGGTGCTGCTGCTCGGCGAGCGCCTGACGCCGGCCGCCCCGCTGACGGCCGGCGCCGTCCTCGTCTGCATCGCCGTCACCCAGCGGGCGCGCGGCTGACCGGCCCCACCGGTGCCGACCGCACACCCGGTTCCGGCCGCACGCCGGTTCCGGCCGCGCTCCGCGCCGTAGACTGGGGAACCGAGGACCGCTGCTCCCCCGCATGGTGAGGAGGCCCCGCAGATGCGCGCAGCCAAAGGCGACAAGCTCGTGCAGCACGGCCGGGTGGTCGGCCAGCACGACCAGGTCAGTGAAGTGGTCGAAGTGATGGGTACGGAGGGCAACCCGCCCTACCGTGTCCGTTTCCCGGACGGGCACGAGGCCGTGATGTCACCCGGCCCCGACTGCCAGGTCCGTCATCACCAGGAAGAACGGCAACAGCCCCGGTGATCCGGCGCGGCACCCGGTTCCGCGGCCGGTGCCGGGTACCGCGGGTACCGGACGATCAGCGCGGGGGGCGCGCCGGCTGCCGGTAGTGGCCGGCGACCACCCGTGCCAGCGCGCCCGCCGGGTCCGCCGCGACCTCCTTGGCCGCGAAGAAGACGTGCCCGCCCACCTGCGGGTACTTCTTCGCCAGCGTGAGGTGCCGGGACAGCTCCTCCGGGTCCCGCCACGCCTTGCCCTGGCTCGCGTCACCGGCCTTGTAGAGCGCCTCCCCGAGGTAGAGGCGGGTGCGGCTGCCGCGCGCCACCTCGGCCCACCAGGGCACCAGCTTCGCGTAGTCGGCGGCGCTCAGGCCGATGTTCCAGTACAGCTGGGGGACGATGTAGTCGATCCAGCCCTTGCGGACCCAGGTGCGGGTGTCCGCGTACAGGTCGTCGTAGGACTGGGCGCCCGCCTTGGTGTCCGAACCACGCGAGTCGGTCGAGGCGTTGCGCCACACGCCGAACGGGCTGACCCCGAACCGGGTGCCGGGCCGGACCCGCGCGACGCCCGCCGCCGTCTCCCGGACGAGGCGGTCGATGTTGTCCCGCCGCCAGGCGGCCCGGCCGGTGAAGCCGCCGCCGTGGCGGGCGAAGGCCGCGTCGTCGCCGAAGGAGTGGCCGGCCACCGGGTACGGGTAGAAGTAGTCGTCGAAGTGGACGCCGTCGACGGGGTACCTGCGCACCGCGTCGAGCATCGCCTCCTGCACGAAGGCCCGGACCTCGGGCAGGCCCGGGTTGTAGTAGAGCTTCCCGCCGTACGGCACCACCCAGCCGGGGTGCTTGCGCGCGGGGTGCGAGGCGGCGAGCCGGGACGGGTCGTCGTGCAGGGCGACGCGGTAGGGGTTGAACCACGCGTGCAGCCGCAGCCCGCGGGCGTGCGCCTCCTCCACGGCGGTGCCCAGCGGGTCCCAGCCGGGGTCCTTGCCCTGGGTGCCGGTGAGGAACTGCGACCAGGGCTCGTACGGCGAGGGCCACAGCGCGTCGGCGGCGGGCCGCGCCTGGAAGAACACCGTGTTGAGGCGGCGGCGCACCGCCGCGTCGAGCAGCGCGGTCAGTTCGCCGCGCTGTCTGGCCACGCTCAGCCCGGTCCGCGAGGGCCAGTCGCGGTTGGCCACGGTCGCCAGCCACATGCCGCGCATCTCGGTCGCGGCGCCGTCACCGCGCGCGCCGTCGCCACCTGCCCCGTCACCGCGTGAACCGGCGTCGCCCGCGCCGTCACCGGGCGCCCCGCCGCCGCGGGGCCCCCGGCCGCGCGTCCCGGCGAGGGCGCCGGGGGGCTGGGGAGCCGCGGTGGCGCCCGGTGTCACCGCAAGGGTCGACAGGGCCGCCACCGTGAACGCCCGTCGTGTCACTCGGCCCATCCGGGCACCCCCAGTACGCCGTGGATCCGCGCCGTCACGGATCGTGCACCGGGCCAGCATGCACGACCCGGCCGGGCGATCGGCGTCACGACGGGGGTAACGTGCTCGATCGGAGCAGGCACCGCACACATGGGCCGCCTGCCACAGCCGTAGATCAGCAGCGAAAGGGACGATGTGACCGACATCGAACGCGTCGGAGTGGTGGGCTGCGGCCAGATGGGCGCGGGCATCGCCGAGGTGTGCGCCCGGGCCGGCCTGGACGTGAAGGTCGCCGAGACCACCGGCGAGGCCCTGGAGATCGGCCGCACCCGGCTGTTCAACTCCCTGGCCAAGGCGGCCGAGCGCGGCAAGATCACCGAGGAGGAGCGGGACGCCACCCAGGCGCGGCTCACCTTCACCACCGACCTCGGCGAGTTCGCCGACCGCGACCTGGTGATCGAGGCCGTGGTGGAGAACGAGCAGGTCAAGACGGAGATCTTCCAGGTCCTCGACCAGGTGGTGAGCCGGCCGGACGCGATCTTGGCGTCCAACACCTCCTCGATCCCGCTGGTGAAGCTGGCCGTCGCCACCGCGCGCCCCGACCAGGTGATCGGCATCCACTTCTTCAACCCGGCCCCGGTGCAGCAGCTGGTCGAGCTGATCCCGGCGCTGACCACGTCCGAGGGCACCCTGAGCCGGGCGCAGCTGTTCACCGAGAAGGTGCTCGGCAAGCACGCCATCCGCGCCCAGGACCGCTCCGGCTTCGTGGTCAACGCGCTGCTGATCCCCTACCTGCTCTCGGCGATCCGGATGTTCGAGTCGGGCATCGCCAGCCGCGAGGACATCGACAACGGCATGGAGCTGGGCTGCGCCCACCCGATGGGCCCGCTGAAGCTGTCGGACCTGATCGGCCTGGACACGGTCGCCTCGGTCGCGTACTCGATGTACGAGGAGTACAAGGAGCCGCTGTACGCCGCTCCCCCGCTGCTCCAGCGCATGGTCGACGCCGGCCGGCTGGGCCGCAAGAGCGGCTCGGGTTTCTACACCTACGGCTGACCACGCAGCGCGACGCCCCCGCGGGCCCGGCACCTGGAGGGTGCCGGGCCCGCGGCGTTCACACGGCGTGTGCGTACCGGACTCGCATATGCCGTTCGCACACTCTCCCCCCACGCCCACCAGGCGAGTTGACTCCTCATGCACATGCAAGGGATGTGAGACGACTACGGAAAGGAGCGGATCTGTGACCGCCGATCCCGAGCATCCCGCCGTTCCCGGAGAACTCGCAGAGTTACGACGCCGTCTGGACGTGGCCTACGCCCGCGTGGAGGGCGGACTGGCCCTGCTGAACCACCGGACCGAGGAGACCGCGAAGGAACTCGACGAGCTGAGCGCACGGCTCGTCACCGTCGAACACTCCCGCTGGCCGCTGCCCGCCGTCTCGGCGCTCGCGGCCGTGGGCGCCCTCGTCGTGGCCGTGTGGCAGGCACTGGGCCGCTAGCTAGGGCCTCTCGCCGAGATCCCGCCCGCCCCGGGGCGCGGGCGGGGTGTCCTGCCCGAGCCGGAGATGGTGCAGGAGCAGTAAGGCCGCCGCCATGTTGGCGGCCGGGACCTCACCGCGGGCGACCATGTCGGGTACGACCTTGAGGGGGACCCATTCCCGGCGGTCCGACTCGAAGTCGTCCACGGGGTGTCCGACGTACTCGCCCTCGTCCGACCAGTAGATGTGGTGCCGGGCGTCGGTGAGGCCGTTGGACGGCTCCACGCTCATGAGGTGGTGCAGCCGTCCCGGCCGCCAGCCGGTCTCCTCCTCCAGTTCCCGGGCCGCCGCGTGCGCGATGTCCTCGCCGTCCTCGACGACGCCCGCCGCCAGTTCCCAGCCCCAGCTGTCGGTGATGAAACGGTGGCGCCACAGGAGCAGGACCTCGTTGGCGTCGTTGACCACCGTGGCCACGGCGACCGGCCGCAGCCGTATGAGGAAGTGGTCGAGGTGCCGGCCGTCCGGCAGCGCCACGTCCGCGAGATTGACGGTGAACCAGCGGTTTGCGTACACAGTTTGTTCGCTCTGTTTCGTCCACTGCACGGTTCTGCCACCTTCCGTCGGGTCAGTGGCAATATCGCAGCCGGGGCGGTCCGTGAGGCAGGCGCACGGCGAGCCGCGCACGGCGCAGCGGCGGGCGCAGAGCGGCCGGCGGGGGCGGAGGCTGTGGGCCGCGGGCCCGGGCCAGGGGCGCGCGAGGCGGACCGCGGGCGCGGGGTACGAGCCGGGGGCGCGGAGCCAGGTGGCAGCTGCCGGGCCGCGGGTGCCGGGGGCCGGGGCGCGGGAGTCAGCGGGTCGTGAACAGCGGTACGCGCAGCGCCCCGTCGATGAGGTCGGCCGCCTCGGCCGTACCCGCGCAGCCGCTGCGCACCAGGTGCTCGCGCACCGCCCGCAGTCTGTCCCGCAGTCGCTGCGACTCCATCCCGCGGGCCTGCTCGGTCATCCGCACCGCCGTCGCGACGGCCTTGTCCACGTTGCCCCGGCGCAGCTCGATGGTGCTGAGCATGGCCAGGCGGTGCACCCGGCCGCGGTCGTGCGCGGGGGTGTCCACCGCCGCCGCGGCGTGCTCCTCGGCCGCCGCCAGTTCGCCGAGGCTGAGCAGCGCCTCCGCCACCTGGACGTTGACCAGGCCGGGCTGGACGTAGCCGGTCTCGTCGGGCTCGTGCCCGCGCCGGATGCGTTCGGCGGCCTGCTCGGCGCGCCGGATGCAGGACAGCGCGCCCGTGCCGTCGCCGAGGTGCGCGTACGCCTTCGCCTGCATCGCGAACAGGTCGGAGGCCAGGGCGGGGGTGATGTGCCGGCCGGCGGTGCGCAGCGCCGCCTCGGCGAAGGCGACGGCCTGCCGGTACTCCCGCATGAACAGCGACTGGTTGACCAGCAGCGCTATCACGTACGCCCCCAGTCCCCGGTCCCCGCTCGCCTTGGCGAGCCGCAGCGCCTGGTGGAAGTAGCGCTGGGCGAGCCCGTGCGCGTCGGAGTCGTACGCGCAGATGCCCGCGACCGCCACCAGCCCGCCCGTGGCCCGGTGCAGTTGGCGTCCGGTGGCGTCGGTGTAGCCGCCGCGCAGCAGCGGGGCCGCCTCGCTGTTGAGGAAGCCCACGACGCGGCTGCGGGTCGCCACCCCGCCGGCCTTGCGGTACATCTGCTCGTAGTGCGTACGGGCCGCGCGCAGCATCTCGATGTCGGCCGGGGTGACCCGGTGCCGGCCGCCCCGGGAGACGTCCGTGTCCTCCGGCGGGTTCTCCCACTCCCACACCGGCATCACCGCGGGCGTGCCGGTCACGGCGGGCGCGCCCAGGACGTGCGGGCGCTGCTGCTCGTCGGAGCGCCACAGGGCGGTGGCCCGTTCGACGAAGCCGGACAGGGAGGTGCCGTGCGGGGCGGACGGCCCGCCGGGCACGCCCAGGCCGATGTCGTCGAGGGTGACGGGCCGGTGCAGGCGGGCGGCCAGCACCTCGCAGATCAGGTCGGGCACCTGGCCGCGTGGCCGCTGGCCCTTCAGCCACCGTGCGACGGCGGTGTGTTCGTAGCGCAGGGCGAGACCGCGTGCCCGGCCCGCCTGGTTGACGTGCGCGGCCAGACCGGCGTGCGAGATGCCCGCCTCGTCCAGGATCGCGTCGAGCAGTGTGTTGGGCTGCATGTGGGCCCCCCGGGTGGCTCGGTGCGGACAGCGTAGTGCGGGGCCCTTCACACGGGGTGTGAACCGAGTGCCCGCATCCGCACCGTGCGCGCGCTGTCGCGCAGCGTGGGCGGCCGGTTGACTGAGATGCCTCCTCCAAGAGGCCGGCCGGACCGCCGGCTCCCCCTCGTACAGTGCGGCGGTCCGCTCCCGCGCCGCCCGCTCCGCCGTCTGCCCGACACTCCATGGCGGAGCGGGCGGCGACCGGACGGCGGGGTGAGCGCGAACGCCTCACGGCGGTCGGGCGACGAGCACCTCACGGACGTCGGACGACGAGGACCGCCGCGTCGTCCGCGGGCCGGTGACCGGTGTGCCCCAGGAGGCGGGTGAAGACGGCCCGCAGCAGCGACCGCGCGGCGAGCGGGCCGGGGCCGCTCGCCTCCGCGAGCACGGCCCGCAGCGGGAAGAACCGGCCCCGGGCGTCCCGGGCGTCCGCCACACCGTCCGTGTGCAGGACCAGGCTCTCGCCGGGCAGCAGACGGCCGAGTTCGGCGACGGACAGGCGGGAGGGCAGCGGGAAGAGGCCGAGCGGCGGCAGCGGCACCGAGCGGGAGACGGGCTCCACGGCCCTGCCGCTCAGCCGGTACGGCCACGGGTGCCCGCAGTTGAGGGCGTGCAGGGTGCCGTCGGCGGCGACCTGCACCACGAGGACGGTGACGAAGTCCTCGGCGGCCGGGTGGTCCGGGTCGTCCCGGACGTGCGGCCTGCGGGCGAGGGCCCGGTCCAGGCGCCGCAGCACACCGGCGAGGTCGGCCTCGTCGTGGGCGGCCTCGCGGAAACTGCCGAGCACGGTGGCGACGGTACCGAGTGCGGCGAGGCCGTGGCCGCGCACGTCCCCCATGACGAGCCGTACGCCGTGCTCGGTGGCGAGCACCTCGTACAGGTCGCCGCCGACCGCCGCGCCCCGGTCGGCGGACAGCTGGGCCGCCGCCACGTCCAGTCCGGCGACGCGGGGCGGCAGGGGCCGCAGCAGCACGCTCTGCGCGGCGCCCGCGACCGCGCGGGCCTGTCGCAGCTCGCGCAGCATGGTCCGCCGGGCGTGCAGGAAGAGGCCGGTGCAGGTGCCCACGGCCAGGAACACGGCGCCCTGGCGTACTCCGCGGGGAGCCCCAGCCCTGATGCGGATCATGACCATGGCCCCCCAAGAGGCGCTGACAGCGCGGACCGGCCCCGAAGGGCCGGTCCGATTCTGTCGATCGGGCACGGGGGCAGGGCCGGATCACCGGCCCCGCCACCCGAACGAGTGACCATGGTCTCCCGTTCCGGCCGCGCCCGCATGCGTCAGCTGCGCAGCTCCGCTCCGGTCCGCTCGGCGGCCAGGGCCACCGCCGCGTCACGGGCGGCGGACGCCTCGTCCACCGTCAGCGTGCGGTCGGCGGCGCGGAAGCGCAGCGCGTACGCCAGCGACTTGCGGCCGTCGCCGAGCTGCTCGGCGTTCTCGTAGACGTCGAACAGGCGGATGGACTCCAGGAGTTCACCGGCGCCCTCGCGCAGCGCGGCCTCCACGTCGGCGGCCGGGACCGGCTTGTCGACGACGAGGGCGACGTCCTGCGTGGCGACCGGGAACGCGGAGATCCGCGGCGCCCGGGCGACGCCGTCCCCGGCCCGCTGGAGCAGGTCGAGGTCGACCTCCATCGCGCAGGTGCGCTCCGGCAGGTGCATCGCCTTGACCACGCGCGGGTGCAGCTCACCGGCGTGGCCGACGAGGGTCTCGGCACCGTCCACCTCGGCGTACAGCGCGGCGCACCGGCCGGGGTGCCACGGGGCGTGCTGGTCGGCGCGGATGCTCAGCTCCGCGCCGGCCTCACGGGCCACGGTCCGGGCCGCCTCGATCGCGTCCGCCCAGTCGGCCGGGCGGCCCTTGCCCCACCAGCCGGCCTGCTCCCGGGCGCCGGCGAGCACCACGGCGGCCCGGCGGGGCTGGCGCGGCAGCGCGGCGTCGAGGGCGGCGAGCTGCTCGTCGGCGGGCCTGCGGTCGGCGGGCAGCCGGACCGCGGGCTCCTCCTGACCGGTGGGCCGGAAGACGAGGCCGGTCTCGAACAGCGCCAGGTCGTGGCTGCCACGTCCGTCGTTGCGGCGCAGCGCGCCGAGCAGGCCCGGCAGCAGCGTCGTCCGCAGAGACGGCTCCTCGTCGGAGAGCGGGTTGAGCAGGGTGACCCGGGTGCGGCGCGGGTCGTCGGCGTCCAGGCCGAGCTGGTCGAGGACGGCCTCGCCGAGGAACGGGTAGTTCGGTGCCTCGACGTACCCGGCACCGGCCAGGGCGCGGCCGACGCGGCGGTGCAGCCGCTGGCGGGCGGTCAGTCCGCGGCCGGGCAGCGGCCGCGGCAGCGTGGAGGGCAGGTTCTCGTAGCCCTCCAGGCGGATGACCTCTTCGGCCAGGTCGTTGGGGTCGGTCAGGTCGGGCCGCCAGGACGGCACGGTGACGATCAGCTCGTCCTGCCCGTACACGTCGCAGCCCACCTGCTGGAGCCGCCGTACGACGGTCTCCCGGCCGTAGCTGACGCCCGCGACCTTGTCGGGGTGGTCGGCCGGGATGGTGAGGGTGCGCGGCGCGGAGGGCGCGACGACCTCGGTGACGCCCGCCTCGGCGGTGCCGCCGGCGAGCAGGACCAGCAGGTCGACGGTGCGCTGCGCGGCGGCGGAGGCGGCCTGCGGGTCGACGCCCCGCTCGAAGCGGCGGGAGGCCTCGGAGGACAGCTTGTGCCGGCGGGCGGTGCGCGCGACGGCGACCGGGTCGAAGTGGGCGGCCTCGATGACGACCTCGGTGGTGGTGCCCTCGGTGTCGTCGATCTCGGTGTTGGCGCCGCCCATGACGCCCGCCAGGCCGATCGGGCCGCGGTCGTCGGTGATGACCAGGTCCTCGGCGGACAGGGTGCGGGTGACCCCGTCGAGGGTGGTGAGCTGCTCGCCGCGCTCGGCCCGGCGCACACCGATGGTGCCCTGGACGCGGGAGCGGTCGTAGGCGTGCAGCGGCTGGCCCAGCTCCAGCATCACGTAGTTGGTGATGTCCACCGCGAGCGAGATCGGGCGCATGCCGGCCTTCTGCAGGCGGCGCTGGAGCCAGATCGGGGAGCGCGCCTCGGGGTCGAGGCCGGTCACCGTGCGGGCGGTGAAGCGGTCGCAGCCGAACGGGTCGGCGATCTTCACCGGGTGCCCGAAGGCGTTCGGCGCCGGGACGTCCAGCAGGGCCGGGTCGAGCAGCGGGCGGCCGTAGGCGATGGCGGCCTCGCGGGCGACACCGCGGATCGACAGGCAGTAGCCGCGGTCGGGGGTGACCGCGATGTCCAGGACCTCGTCGACGAGCTGGAGCAGCTCGATGGCGTCGGTGCCGACCTCGTGCTCGGGCGGCAGCACGATGATGCCGTGCGTGCCGTCGTCGCCCATGCCCAGTTCGTCGGCCGAGCAGATCATGCCGTGCGAGACCCGCCCGTAGGTCTTGCGGGCGCTGATCGAGAAGCCGCCGGGCAGGGTGGCGCCGGGCAGGACCACGACGACCTTGTCGCCGACGGAGAAGTTGCGGGCGCCGCAGACGATCTCCTGCGGCTCACCGGTGCCGTTGGCCCGGCCGACGTCGACGGTGCAGAACCGGATCGGCTTCTTGAAGCCCTCCAGCTCCTCGATGGTGAGCACCTGGCCGACGACGAGCGGCCCCTTGAGGTCGGCGCCGAGCTGTTCGACGGTCTCGACCTCGAGGCCCGCCGGAATGAGCTTGGCCTGGACGTCGCGCCCGGTCTCCGTCGCCGGCAGGTCGACGTACTCCCGCAGCCAAGAAAGCGGGACCCGCATCAGATCTCCATCCCGAACGGCCGGGTGAACCGGACGTCACCCTCGACCATGTCTCGCATGTCTTCGACGTTGTGGCGGAACATCAGCATCCGCTCGATGCCGAACCCGAAGGCGAAGCCGCTGTACTTCTCCGGGTCGACGCCGCAGGCGGTCAGCACCCGCGGGTTGACCATGCCGCAGCCGCCCAGCTCGATCCAGCCCTCGCTGGAGCAGGTGCGGCAGGGACGGTCGGGGTTGCCGACGGACTCGCCGCGGCAGACGTAGCAGACCATGTCCATCTCGGCGCTGGGCTCGGTGAACGGGAAGAAGTTCGGCCGCAGCCGGGTCTTCATGCCCTCGCCGAACAGGGACTGCACCATGTGGTCGAGGGTGCCCTTGAGGTCCGCCATGGTCAGGCCCTCGTCCACGGCCAGCAGCTCGACCTGGTGGAAGACCGGGGTGTGCGTGGCGTCCAGCTCGTCGGTGCGGTAGACCCGGCCGGGGCAGATCACGTAGACCGGCAGCTCACGGCCGAGCAGGGAGCGGATCTGCACGGGCGAGGTGTGGGTGCGCAGGACGAGACCGGAGTCGGCCCCGTCGTCGCCCCGCACGAAGAACGTGTCGTGCTCGCTGCGCGCCGGGTGGTCGGGGCCGATGTTCAGGGCGTCGAAGTTGAACCACTCGGCCTCGACCTCGGGGCCCTCGGCGACCTCGTAGCCCATGGCGACGAAGATGTCCTCGATGCGCTCCGAGAGCGTGGTCAGCGGGTGCCGGGCGCCGGCCGGTACGCGGTCGTGGGGCAGCGTGACGTCCACGGCCTCCTCGACCAGCACGCGGGCGTCGCGCTCGGCCTCCAGCTCGCTCTGCCGGGCCGCGAGGGCCTTGTTCACGGCGCCGCGGGCCATGCCGACGCGCTTGCCCGCGTCCGCCTTGGCGTGCGGGGGCAGGGCGCCGATCTCGCGGTTGGCGAGCGACAGAGGGGAGGCCGGGCCGGTGTGGGCGACCTTGGCCTCGTGGAGCGCGTCGAGGGAGTCCGCGGCGGCGAAGGCGGCGAGCGCCTCGTCCCGCATGCGCTCGATCTCTTCCGGTTTCAACGCCTCGACCTCGACAGGGTCGTACGACTTATTCGGTGCCGACATCTCTTCCCGTGCTTCCGATTGTCCCCCAGCTACCGCTGGGGCCAGGCTGACGGTCCCCGTCTGCGACTCGTGGACGAATCGTCTCCGTTTCTGGGACGCAAAGGTGCCAAAGGCCGAGTCTAACGGGGCTGGGGAAAGCGGATGCGCCCGTGGGGCCCGGCCGGTGCTCAGAGCAGGTGCGCGGGGGTGCCCACGGGCAGCGTGAATCGGAACCGCGCGCCGCCGCCGGCGGCGCGTCCGACCGTGATGGTGCCGCCGTGGGCCTCCACGATGCCCTTGACGATGTAGAGCCCGAGGCCGGTGCCGCCGCGCTTGCTGCCCCGCCAGAAGCGGGTGAAGACACGGTTCATGGACTCCTCCGGGATGCCGGGCCCCTCGTCGCTCACCGTGACCGACGTACCGGCGTCCTCCCCGTCCCGGGGGGACGCCGCGGGCGTGACGTCGATGGTGACGGTTCCCTCGCCGTGCCGCACGGCATTTTCGATCAGGTTGCTGAGCACCTGGTCGATCTTGTCCGGGTCGGCCCACAGGTCGGGCAGCGGCTGTTCCAGGCGGACCAGGAACCGGTCGGCGGGCTGGCCCGCGGCGACGTAGGCCTGCACGTGCCGGCCGACCGCGGCCCCTATGTCGACGAGCTGGCGGCGCACCTCCAGGCGGCCGGAGTCGATGCGGGAGATGTCGAGCAGCTCGGCGATGAGCCGGGTGACGCGGTCGGCGTCGGCGTCGACGGTCTCCAGCATCAGCCGCTTCTGGTCGTCGGTGAACCGCTCCCACTTGGCGAGCAGGGTGGCGGTGAAGCCCTTGACGGAGGTCAGCGGCGAGCGCAGCTCGTGGGCGACGGTGGCGATCAGCTCGGCATGGCTGCGTTCGGTGCGGCGGCGCGCCTCGGTGTCCCGCAGGCAGACGACCACGCGGCGCACGGGTCCGGTGGGACGCTCGCGCACGTACCGGGCGGACACCAGGACCTCCCGGCCGCCGGGCAGCAGCAGGTTGCGTTCGGGCTGGGCCACGCGGATGGCGAGGCCGCCGTAGGGATCGGTGAGCTGCCACCAGCGGCGGCCCTCCAGGTCCTCCAGCGGCAGGGCCGTCTCCAGGTGCTGCCCGAGGGCCCGGGCGGCGGGGACGGCGGTGATGCGGGCGGCGGCGGTGTTGAAGCGGACGACCCGGCCGTGCTCGTCGGCGATCACCAGCCCGTCGGGCAGGTCGTCGGGGTCGACGGCACCGCCGGACACCTCGGCGGCGGCCGGTGGCGCGGGTGCCCGGGGCGCGCCGCGTGCGCCCGGTACCGCCCCGCTCGTGCCGACACTCATCCCGTACCCCACCTTCCCGACGGTGCAGCAGGCCCCCGAGCTGGTCACCCTACTAGGGTCTTTCGTTCGGATGAGGCCGGATCAGGGAGCGGGGTCCGGCGACGGGGGCACCTGCCCCGCCGTCCGGGCAGCGGGGGGCATCGCAAGGCCGGGCATGACCCTCGTACCGGACGTGCTCGGGTGATGCGGCAACGCGGCTGGGGCCACCCCTGCTCGCCGGAGCTCGGGGGAGCCGTGCCGGGCGCCGCGAGCCGGTCCCCGCCCTAGCCGGCGGTGCCGGAGCGGCAGCCTCCGCGGGCGCGCTGCGCGCGGGCCGACGCGTACAGGCACACGGCGGCGGCGGTGGCGAGGTTCAGGCTCTCGGCCTTTCCGTGGAGGGGAACGCGGACCACGGCGTCGGCCAGGTCCCGGGTCTCCTCGGGCAGGCCCCATGCCTCGTTGCCGAACACCCAGGCGGTGGGGCCGCCCATGGTGCCGCGGTCCAGCTCGTCGTCGAGGTCGTCCGCGCCCGCGCCGTCGGCCGCCAGCACGCGCACCCCGCTCTCCTTGAGGCCGGCGACCGCCTGTCCGACGGGGACCCCGACGGCGACCGGCAGGTGGAACAGCGACCCCACGGAGGCCCGTACCGCCTTCGGGTTGTACAGGTCGACGGAGGCGTCGGTGAGGATCACGGCGTCGGCCCCGGCGGCGTCGGCGCAGCGCAGCACCGTACCGGCGTTGCCCGGGTCGCGTACGTGCGCGAGGACCGCGACCAGGCGGGGGCGGGCGGCGAGGACCTCCTCGAACGGGGTGTCGAGGAACCGGCAGGTCCCTACCAGGCCCTGCGGGGTGACGGTGGTGGAGATGTCGGCGATGACCTCGTCGGAGGCGAGGTGGATCCGGGCACCGGCGGCGCGGGCCTCGCCCACGATGTCGGCGTAGCGCTCGGCGGCCTCCACGGTGGCGAAGAGTTCCACGAGGACGGCGTCGCCGGCCGGTGTCCGGTGCGCGGCGGCCTCCCGCACGGCCTGGGGCCCCTCGGCGAGGAACAGCCGGTCCTTGCCCCGGAAGTTCCGCTTGGCCAGCCGCCGGGCGGCGGCCACACGGGCGGAACGGGGGGAGATCAGCTCAGGGGTGGCGGGGGGCATCCTCTTACCTTCGGAGAACTTCGTGCGGCGGCGTGCGCGCCCGTCAGGGGCGCGGGGCGGGTGCGGCGGGCGGCTGCGCCGCGCGGGCGCGGGCGACCGCGGCGGGCCCGCGGCCGGACGACGGCCGCGGGCACCCAACAGCAGGACCCGCAAGCCTCGACAGCTTGCGGGTCCTGCGGCACCGGGTCATGGCCGGCGCGGCGTCACGCGGCCTTCGGCGCGTTGACGTCGCTCGGCAGAGCCTTCTGCGCGACCTCGACGAGCGCGGCGAACGCGTTCGCGTCGTTGACGGCCAGCTCGGCCAGGATCTTGCGGTCGACCTCGACGTTGGCGGCCTTCAGACCCTGGATGAAGCGGTTGTAGGTGATGCCGTTGGCGCGGGCAGCGGCGTTGATGCGCTGGATCCACAGCTGGCGGAAGTCACCCTTGCGCTTCTTGCGGTCGTTGTAGTTGTAGACCAGCGAGTGGGTGACCTGCTCCTTGGCCTTGCGGTACAGGCGCGAGCGCTGACCGCGGTAGCCGGAGGCCTGCTCGAGGATCGCCCGGCGCTTCTTGTGGGCGTTGACTGCCCGCTTGACGCGTGCCACTTGTTTGACTCCTTGTAGCGGGGCCGTGGGTGTGCTCACACGGCCCGGAAACGATTGGGTCCCGGTCCTGACGGACGGCGCGCGGGGTCGGCCGGTACGAGATCAGCCGGCCGGGCGCCGCGGCGTCACTTGCCGAGAAGCTTCTTGATCTTCTTGGCGTCGCCCGGGGCCATCTCGGCGTTGCCGGTGAGACGACGCGTCAGACGGGACGACTTGTGCTCGAGCAGGTGGCGCTTGCCGGCGCGCTCACGGAGCACCTTGCCGGAGCCGGTGACCTTGAAGCGCTTGCTGGCACCGCTGTGCGACTTGTTCTTCGGCATAGCGCCGTTCTCTCCTCGTCGGTGGCGCTCCGGTGCCCGGTCGCGAGAACCGGGCACGATGGAGCGTCGCTCTTGTTTCGGTTACATCCTGGGACGCGGGGTCCCGGGGGTCACGCCTCGGCGTGCTCCTCGGCGGGCTCCTCGGCAGACGCGTCGAGGTCCGCGGCGTTCTGCGAGCGGCCGGGGTTGGCCTTCGCCTCCGCCTTGCGGGCCTCCTGCGCCTGGCGGGCCTCGGCCATCGCCTCGGTCTTCTTCTTGTGCGGACCGAGAACCATGATCATGTTCCGGCCGTCCTGCTTCGGGTTCGACTCGACGAAACCGAGGTCCTGGACGTCCTCCGCGAGACGCTGCAGCAGTCGGTAGCCCAGCTCGGGGCGGGACTGCTCGCGACCGCGGAACATGATCGTGATCTTGACCTTGTCGCCCTGCTTGAGGAACCGGACGACGTGACCCTTCTTGGTGTCATAGTCGTGCGGGTCGATCTTCGGCCGGAGCTTCATCTCCTTGATGACCGTGTGCGCCTGGTTCTTGCGCGCCTCACGGGCCTTCATGGCCGACTCGTACTTGAACTTCCCGTAGTCCATGAGCTTGCACACGGGCGGACGGGCGTTCGCCGCGACCTCGACCAGGTCCAGGTCGTACTCCTGCGCAAGCTCCAGTGCCTTGGCCAGGGGGACGATGCCCACCTGCTCGCCACTGGGACCGACAAGTCGCACCTCGGGAACGCGAATCCGGTCGTTGATGCGGGGCTCGGCGCTGATGGATCCTCCTCGGTAGCACCACACGGCGGTCTGGCGGACAGCCGCGTACGTCTGTGTTCGATAGACCTAACCGCGCCGAAGCAGCAAAAATGCCCCGGACGATCACAGGCGGGGCTCCTCGAACTACCGGAGCGACCGCCGCGATGGTCACGGGGCGCGCGTTTCGGGCGGGTCGCCGCCGCTGGGACGGGACCGCCTGACCGGTGACCCGCCGCCCGGAAGGCGGTCAGGTGGGAGTTCGAAGCCTCCACTTGTGGGCCGGACCCGCTAGCCCTGAGGCACACGTCTCCGACCGGTCGCCCACCAGACTAGCAGGAACGCTTGACAAGGGCTAACCGGAGCCCGGCCGGCGGGACCGCCTATCGTGTGGGGCATGAGTGAGACCCCTCCTGAGACCCCCGACTTCGACGCCATGACCCGCGACATCGCCGAGGTGCCCGCGGTCGAGGTGATCGTGACGGTCGCCGTCAACCTGATGAGCGCCGCCGCCGTGAAGCTGGGACTGACCGAGGAGGGCGACACCTACAAGGACCTGGACGAGGCCCGCAAGCTCGTGACCGCGCTCGCCGGGCTGCTGGACGCGAGCGCGACCGAGATCAGCTCCTTCCACGCGGCACCGCTGCGCGACGGACTGAAGTCGCTGCAGCTGGCCTTCCGCGAGGCGTCGCTCGTCCCGGACGAGCCGGGCCAGGGCCCGGGCGAGAAGTACACGGGCGCGGTCTACGGCTGACCCAGGGCTCCCGTCCGCGCGCGTACGGGACTCATCCGCGCACGTACAAGGGCTCGCCCGGCGGCGTCGCCCCGGCCGGCAGCAGTGCCAGGTCGAGGCCGCGCACCAGGCGGGCCCTCAGTGTGTCGCTGGCCGCCAGGCGAGCGGCGACGGCACGGGCGGTGTCGGCGGGGGCCCCGGTGGCCGCCGGGTCGAGGACGAGGGCGAGGGTGCCGTCGGCCTGCCCCGGCCCCAGGCAGGCGCTCAGCACGGCGGGCTCGGCGGCCACCGCCTCCCGTACGGCCGCCACGACCGCCGGGTCGGCCAGCGGGTCCGCGGTCGTACGGCCCTCGGCCAGCGCGCGCAGCGCGGACCCGGTCAGCTCGAAGGGGACCGGACCGGCCAGGTCGAGCACGACCGTGTCCGCCTTCTCGTGCGCGGCGGCCTCCAGCGCCTGGTGCAGGGGCACGGCGACCGGGCGGGCCGCCGGGTCCCACAGCGCCAGGGAGGCGGTCGAGGTGAAGGCGGGCAGCGCGGTGCGGTGACCGGCCTTCAGGGTCGGCACGGCCATGTCGCTCGTCTTCTCCCGGCGCAGGCCGTTCTCGTCCTCCTCCACCTCGCCGAGCACGGCGACGACGGGCACGAGCAGCCGGGCGCCCTCGAGCGCGCCGAGCACCGGGTCCACGGCGGTGCGGTCCTCGGCCCAGGCGGCGAGCGCCGCGCTCAGCGCCGGGTCGGCGGAGCCGTCGTCGTCGGAGAAACCGGGGTCGGGGATGTTCTTGTTCGCCACGGTCCCGACCCTATCCGGGGGCGTTCACCGTTTTCTCAGGGTCCCCTGACCCCCGTCTCACACGGGTCCCACGGCACCCACAGCCCCCGCCACGAGCATCGCGGCCATGACGACCCCCTCCCCCGGCCCGCGGCGCCGACGCCGCGCCCGCCGCCGCGCGCGAGCCTCCCGGCGCGGGCGCCTGCTGCGCACCGCGCTCGTCTGCGCCGTCCTCGCCGGCGGCACGGCCGCGGGCGCCGCCCGGCTGACGGCGCGGACGGGCTTTGCCGGGCCGGGCCCCGTAGCGTCACCGGCGGCGCCCGCACCGTCCTCGGTGCCGGTGCCGGCGCCGGCGTCCGGTGGCGGAGCGGGGGTGGAGGCGGTGACGGAGCCGGTGGCGGACCGGTCGGCGCTGCTGGCCGCGGCGATGCGGGCGGTGACGGTGGCCCGGGGCGCCGCCGTGTCGGTGGCCGTCCTCGACCTGGACTCCGGCCAGGGCGCCCGGTACGGCGACGGGACGTTCGAGACGGCGAGCATCGTCAAGGCCGACATCCTGGCGGCCCTGCTGCTGCGGGCCCAGGACGCGGGGCGGCGGCTGACCGCGCAGGAGCGTGCCTGCGCCACCGCCATGATCGAGAACAGCGACAACGACTCCGCGTCGGTGCTGTGGCGGAGCATCGGCGGGGCCGGCGGACTGGACGCGGCGAACCGCCGGTTCGGCCTGACGGCGACGGCCGGCGGCGACGGCCCGCTGTGGGGCCTGACCCGGACCACCTCCGCCGACCAGATCACCCTGCTCAGGCAGGTGTTCGGGGACGGTTCGCTGCTGAGCGCGGCCTCGCGGGCGTACCTCCAGGAGCTGATGGGGCGGATCGCCGCCGACCAGGACTGGGGTGTGTCCGCCGCCGCCGACGGCTCCGCGTGGGCCCTCAAGAACGGCTGGCTGCCGCGTGGCACGACCGGTCTGTGGGTCGTCAACAGCATCGGCCGGGTGACGGCCGGCGGGGACGACTACCTCGTGGCGGCCCTCTCGCACGGCAACGCGACGAAGGAGACCGGCATTTCGCTGGTGGAGGAGTCGGCACGGGCGGCGGTGTCGGTGTTCACGGCGCCGACGGCCTCCGCCCCGGCTTCCGCGTCCGCCTCCGCCCGGCCTTCCGCCTCCACCCCGCCTTCCGCCTCCGTCTCCGGCCCGCCCTCCGTCTCCGGCTCGTCCGTCTCCGGGGCCGGCTGACCGCGGCGGGGCGGCGGGGGCCGGGGCGCGGACGGGCCGTGCGCCCCGGCCCGGGGTGCCTACGGCTGGACGTCGCGGGGGTCGACGCGCCGGCGCCGGCCGCGCCACAGGACGGCCGCGACCACCAGCAGCACGCCGCCGGCGCTGCCGGCCAGGGGCCCCGCCCAGTCCGCGTCGTCGTCCGGTGCCGCGGCGTCGGGGCCGGCGCCGAAGTACCGCTCGCCGTACGCCGTCGCGCGCAGCCCCGCGGGCTTCAGCCGGCCGGCGGCCTCGATGGCGGCCACCGGGTCGATCATGCCGAAGCCGCGGGAGTCGTCCCGTCCGCCGACGGGGGCGTCGCGTGCGGTGTCCTCCAGGAGCTTCTTGATCTGCGCGGGCGTCAGGCCGGGGTGTGCGGCCTCGACGAGCGCGACGACACCCGAGACGAAGGCCGAGGCCGCGCTCGTCCCCCAGCCCTTGTAGTACGCGTGGTCCGGCTCGGCGATGACGACGTCCACGCCTGGCGCGCTGACCGTGGCGTACCAGCGGCGGGTGGAGAAGGCGGCGCGGGTGCCGTAGCGGTCGACGGCGGTCACCGCGATCACGCCCGGGTAGGCGGCCGGGTAGGAGACGTGGTCGCCCTTGTCACCGCCGTTGCCCGCCGAGGCGACGACGACGGTGCCCTTCTTCAGCGCGTACTGGACGGCCTCGTCCTCGGCGGGCTCGGGGTGCGCGGAGTCGGAGTCGTCGCCGAGGGAGAGGTTGATGACGTCGGCGCCGTGGTCGGCCGCCCAGCGGATGCCGTCGGCGAGCGCGCCGCCGCGGCTGGTGCGGGCGCGGGCACGGGCCTTGTCGCCGTCCTCGAGGATCACCCGCACGGGCAGGATCTTCGCCTCGGGGGCGACGCCCATGACGCCGTCGGCGCCGCCGCTGCCATGGCCGTGACCGGCGATGATGCCGGCCATGGCGGTGCCGTGCCGCGCCCAGGTGTCGTCGCCGCGCCGCGCGCCGAAGCCGATCAGGTCCTTCGCGGGCAGCACGTTGCCCGCGAGGTCGGGGTGGTCGGCCTCGACACCGGTGTCCAGGACGGCGACGGTGACGCCCTCGCCCTTGGTGAGCTGCCAGGCCTGCGGGAGGTGCAGGGCGTCCAGGGCCCACTGCTGGGCGCGGATGCCGTCGGCGTGCGCGGCGGTGGCCGGTACGAGGGCGAGCGCGGCGGCGAGGAGCAGGCCGAGGACGCCGCCGCGGCGCGTGAGGGCGGGTTCGGCGGGGACTTTCACGAGGGCTTCTCCGTGGCGGAACCGGCGGTCTTGCGAAAACCCCGTTCGACGCGGTCGGCCAGGCCCTGGGCCTCGTTGCCGAGGCCCGCCTGGGCGACGGCCGTGGCGGCGCCCGCCTTCGTGGCGTCGGCGGCGGACTGCGGGGTGTCGACGGTGCGGCCGTCGGCCCAGCCGGAGACGGCGTAGACGACCACGGGGGCCTCGGTCAGCACGGAGACGGTCCAGGAGGCGCGCTGCCTGACGCCGAAGGCGGCGGCGACGGTGCCCTGGGCCGCGTACGGGCGGGGCATGAGGTCCGTGCGTCTGCCGAGCCCCTCGTTCCTGAACCGGGCGGCCAGGGAACCCATGGCGGGCGCGTCGGCCGTGGTGAAGAGCAGGCCGACCGTGGTGACGAAGCTCTGCGTGGAGTCCGTGTAGGTGGCGCGCAGCAGGCGCGCGCAGCCGACCGGCGCGAGGGTCTCGCGCAGCAGCGGGTCGAAGGCGCCCGCGCAGCCGCTGTCGGGTGCGACGGCGACCCGGGTCCAGGTGCGGTCGGCTCCGCCGGGTCCGGCGCCGCGGCCCTCGACCGTGGGCGGGAAGAGCCGGTCGATCGGGGTGCTGTGCCACAGGGTGCCGGCCGTGGCGAAGGACCCGGCGGTGGCGCTGTCGTCCGTCTCGCCGGCGAGCCGACCGCCGGTGACGGCGCCGCCGACGAGTCCGAGCCCGAGGACCAGGCAGGCGGCGGCGACGGCGGTCCGGGGCCGTACCCGCACGCCGAGGGCGCGTGCCCGCCCGTGTTCGTCGTACCCCTCGGGCAGGCCGAGGGTCACGAAGGGCCGGGCCGCGGCGCCGGGACGGTCCCCGGCCCCCGCGTAGGCGCCGGAGGCGCTCCGGGCCGGCGCCGGGCCAAACGGCGTGGCGGTGCGGGCGGGGGCGGCCGCGTACACGTCGCGGTCCCGGTCACGAGAGGGGCGCGCGGCGGGCACGGGTGGCGCGGGGGCCGCGGGACGCGCGGGTTCTCCGGGCGCCCAGGCCGCCCCTCCGGCCCGGCCCGTGCGGGGCGGCGCGTCGGGGAAACGGGCCGAGGCGGGGGGCGGGGGCGGCGCGTCGGGAAAGCGGGCGGAGGCGGGGGGCGGCGGCGCGGCCGGTTCCGCGGGGCGCCGGAGCGGGGGCGGGAGCACCGGGGACGTACGACTGTCGCGCCCGCCGCCGGCCCCGGCCATGACCGGACGGCCGGACGCGGAAGGGCCGGGCGCGGAAGGACCGGACGCCGGAAAGCCGGACGCCGCGGGATGGGACACGGAAGGACCGGGCGTTGAAGGACCGGGGGCCGGAAAGCCGGGTGCCGAAGGGCCGGACGTCGGACGGCCGGGCGCGGAAAGGTCGGGCGTCGTCGTGGCGCCGCGTGGGGTGGCCGGGGTGTTGCGCGGGACGCTGCCCGGTGCGGCTTCGGCGGCGGGCCGGTCCGCGCCGTGCGCCGGTGGTGCGCCCGTCGCGCGGGCGCCGTCCGCCGGTGGGCGGGGCTCGCCGGGGCGGGCCGGGGGGTGCGGCGGGCGGGGTGGTCGCGAGGGGCGCGGGGGTATCGGAGCGTGGCGCGCGTCCGTACTCATGCACCCCCCGTTTCGCCGTGCCCGGGCCGTGCCCTCGCGCTCGGCCTTCGTTCTCGCCGCCCGGCCCGGCGCCGACTCGTCGTCACCGGACACGCATACCCGTACGCACGACGGGCCACCCCGGCTCGGGCCGGCGGCCGGGAACGTGCCGTCGTCGCGCCGTACGTGCGCGTCACTCTACGGGCTGAGCGCGCGCCGGCGGGAACCGGTCCGGGCGGGCGGAGGCATCTGCCCGGAACGTCCCCCTACCCCGCGGTAATCCTGTCTGGCAGGCTGCGTCCATGACCGCACGCGCCGCAGACCGGGCCCGTTACGACCGGGCCACCGCCCATCTCGACGCCCCCGTCGCGATCGTCGACCTGGAGGCCTTCGACGCCAACGCCGACGACCTCCTGCGCCGGGCCGCGGGCAAGCCGATCCGGGTCGCCAGCAAGTCCGTGCGCTGCCGGGCGCTGCTCGAACGGGCCCTGGCGAAGGACGGTTTCGCGGGCCTCATGTCCTTCACGCTCGCCGAATCGCTGTGGCTGGCCCGTTCCGGGTTCGACGACGTCCTGCTGGCCTACCCGTCCGCCGACCGCGCCGGCTACGCCGAGCTGGCCGCCGACCCCAAGCTGGCCGCCGCCGTCACGGTGATGGTCGACGACCCGGCGCAGCTCGACCTCATCGACGCCGCCCGGGACGGCGGGGGCGAAGTGGTGCGCGTCTGCCTGGAGCTGGACACGTCGTTGAAGCTGCTGGGCGGGCGGGTCCGGGTCGGCGCGCGCCGCTCCCCGCTGAACTCCCCCGCCCAGGTCGCCGAGATGGCCCGTACGGTGGCCCGGCGGCCGGGGTTCCGGCTCGTCGGGATCATGGCGTACGAGGGGCACATCGCGGGCGTGGGTGACGCGGTGGCCGGGCGGCCGGTGCGGTCGCGGGCGATCCGGCTGATGCAGGCGGCGGCGCGGCGGGAACTGGCCGAGCGGCGGGCCGCGGTGGTGCGGGCGGTCCGGGCCGTGGCACCGGAGCTGGAGTTCGTGAACGGCGGCGGCACCGGCAGTGTCCAGCACACCGCGGCGGAGGCGGCGGTGACCGAGATCGCCGCGGGGTCGGGGCTGTACGTCCCGCGTCTGTTCGACAACTACACGTCCTTCCGGGGCCGTCCGGCCGCGCTGTTCGCGCAGCCCGTCGTACGGCGTCCGGGGGTCGGGGTCGTCACGGTGCTGGGCGGCGGCTATCCGGCCTCCGGCGTGGCCGGTCAGGACCGGCTCCCGGTGCCGTACCTGCCCGAGGGCCTGCGGTACGACCCGCAGGAGGGGCCCGGCGAGGTGCAGACCCCGCTGCTCGGCTCGCCCGCCGACGACCTGCTGATCGGGGACAAGGTGTGGTTCCGGCACGCCAAGGCCGGGGAGCTGTGCGAGCGGTTCGACGCGCTGCACCTCGTCGAGGGCGACCGGGTGACGGCGACCGTGCCGACGTACCGGGGCGAGGGCCGCACCTTCCTCTGACACCCGGCCGGGCGGCGGGGCCCACCCGGACGGGCCGGTGCCGCTGCCGGCCCCGGCGGGAGCGTGTCCGCCCGGGCACTGAGGACGGATCGCCGGGCGGCCGCGGGGGTGCCTACAGCGGGGTGACGTACGCCCCCGAGATGCCGCCGTCCACCAGGAAGTCGGTGGCGTTGACGAAGGAGGAGTCGTCGCTGGCGAGGAAGGCGACGGCGGCGGCGATCTCCTCGGCCTCCGCGAAGCGCCCGAGGGGGATGTGGACGAGACGGCGCGCCGCGCGCTCGGGGTCCTTCGCGAACAGCTCCTGCAGCAGCGGGGTGTTGACCGGGCCCGGGCACAGGGCGTTGACGCGGATGCCCTCGCGGGCGAACTGCACGCCCAGTTCGCGGGACATGGCCAGCACGCCGCCCTTGGACGCGGTGTAGGAGATCTGGGAGGTGGCCGCGCCCATGCGGGCCACGAAGGAGGCGGTGTTGATGATGGAGCCGCGGCCCTGGCGCCGCATGTAGGGCAGGGCGGCCTTGCAGCACAGGTAGACGGAGGTGAGGTTGACGTCCTGGACGCGTTTCCAGGCCTCCAGGCCGGTCTCCAGGATGGAGTCGTCGTCGGGCGGCGAGATGCCGGCGTTGTTGAAAGCCACGTCGACGCTGCCGTAGGTGTCGTACGCGGCCCGGAACAGCGCCTCGACCTGGCCGGGATCGGTGACGTCGGTCCGGACGAACAGGCCGCCGGTCTCCTCGGCCGCCGCCTTGCCGCTCCTCTCGTCGATGTCGCCGCAGACGACGTGCGCGCCCTCCGCGGCGAGGCGGCGCGCGGCGGCCAGGCCGATGCCGCTGCCGGCGCCGGTGACGACGGCGGTCCGGCCGGCCAGACGGCGGCAGACGGCCGCCGGCGCCCCTTCGGGGCCGGTCCGTGCGGTGGCTGTCATGTCGGCCGGTGTCCCTTCGGTCGCCGTGGCCCGGGTCGCCGTCTCCGCGGTCGCCGTCTCTCCGGTCCCTGTCTCTCCGGTCCCTGTCTCTGCAGTCACTTGGCGGGCCCCTCCGTGCTGATGAAGACGTTCTTGGTCTCGGTGAAGGCGGTCAGGGCGTCGGGACCGAGTTCGCGGCCGATCCCGGACTGCTTGGCCCCGCCGAACGGGGTCCAGTAGCGGACGCTGGCGTGCGAGTTGACGGACAGGTTCCCGGCCCGGACGGCCTGGGCGACGCGCAGGGCGCGGCCCACGTCCCGGGTCCAGACGGAGCCGGACAGGCCGTAGGGCGTGTCGTTCGCGAGGCGGACCGCGTCCTGTTCGTCGGTGAAGGGCAGCAGGACGGCCACGGGCCCGAAGATCTCCTCGCGGGCGGCGGCGGAGTCCGGCCGCTCCCCGGTGAGCACGGTCGGCGGGAACCAGAAACCGGGCCCGTCGGGCGCGGTGCCGCGCAGGGCCGGTGCCTCCGGGCGGACGTAGGACCGTACGCGGTCGCGTTGCCGGCGGGAGATCAGCGGGCCCATACGGGTCTTCTCGTCGGCCGGGTCGCCGACCACGACGGCGGCCAGGGCCTCGGCGAGCCGCGCCTCGACCTCGTCGTACACGGATTCCTGGACGAGGACGCGGGTGCGCGAGCAGCAGTCCTGGCCGGCGTTGTCCAGGAAGGAGAACGGGTCGGCGGCGGCCTCGAGGTCGGCGTCCGCGAAGACGATGTTCGGGCTCTTGCCGCCCAGTTCGAGGGTGACCGGCTTGAGGTGCCGGGCGCAGCGCTCCATGATCTCGCGGCCGGTCCGGGTGGAGCCGGTGAAGACGATCTTCGCGACGCCGGGGTGGCCGGTCAGGGCGCGGCCCGCGGTGCGGCCGTGGCCCGGCAGTACCTGGAAGAGGTGCTCGGGCAGGCCGGCCTGAAGGCCCAGCTCGGCCAGGCGCAGTGCGGTGAGCGGGGTGGTCTCGGCGGGTTTGAGGAGGACCGCGTTGCCCGCGGCGAGGGCCGGGAAGGAGCCCCAGGCGGCGATCGGCATGGGGAAGTTCCACGGCGCGATGACGCCGACGACACCGAGCGGTTCGAGGAAGGTGACGTCCCAGCCGCCCGGGGCCGGGATCTGCCGGCCGAGCAGCCGTTCGGCGCCGCCGGCCGCGTACAGCAGCAGGTCGCGGGCGTTGCCGGCCTCCCAGCGGGCGTCGCCGACGAGATGGCCGGCCTCGCGGACCTCCAGCTGGGCCAGTTCCTCGATATGGCTGTCGACGACGTCGGCGAAGCGGCGCAGCAGCCGGGCCCGGTCGGCGGGGGCGGCGGCCGCCCAGGCCTGCTGGGCCCGGGCCGCGCGGCTGACGGCGCGGTCGACGTCGGCCCCGTCGGCGGCGGGGACGGTGGCCACGGTCTCTTCGGTGGCGGGGTTCAGGACGAGCAGTTCGTGCTCGTCCCCGGGCTCGGGCTCGTTCGGCACGGCGGGGCCTCTCACATGCGTTCGAAGGAGCGGCGCAGCTCCCAGTCGGTGACCGCGGCGTCGAACGCGTCGAGTTCGACGCGCGCCATGTTGCGGTAGTGCGCGACGACCTCGTCGCCGAAGGCGGCCTTGGCGATCGCGCTGTTCTCCCACAGTTCGGCGGCCTCGCGCAGGGTCGTGGGCACGTGCTCGTGGCCGGCGGTGTACGCGTTGCCCGGGCACGGCTCGGGCAGGGGCAGACGCTGCTCGACGCCGTACAGCCCGGCCGCGACCAGTCCGGCGACGGCCAGGTACGGGTTGACGTCGCCGCCGGGCAGCCGGTTCTCGAAGCGCAGGGAGCGGCCGTGACCGACGACGCGCAGCGCGCAGGTGCGGTTGTCGTGGCCCCAGGCGACGGCGGTCGGGGCGAAGGAACCCGGCTGGAACCGCTTGTAGGAGTTGATGCCCGGCGCGTACAGCAGCGAGAAGTCGCGCAGCGCGGCGAGCTGTCCGGCCAGGAAGTACCGCATGACCTCGGACATCTCCCCCGGCCGGTCACCGGCCATGACGCTGGTGCCGTCGGCGTCGGCGAGCGAGAGGTGGATGTGGCAGGAGTTGCCCTCGCGTTCGTTGTACTTGGCCATGAAGGTGAGCGAGACGCCCTCCTGGGAGGCGATCTCCTTCGCGCCGGTCTTGTAGACGGCGTGCTGGTCGCAGGTGACGAGGGCCTCGTCGTAGCGGAACGCGATCTCGTGCTGGCCGGGATTGCACTCGCCCTTGGCCGACTCGACGGTGAGGCCGGCGCCGGCCATGTCGTTGCGCAGGCGGCGCAGCAGGGGCTCGACACGGCCGGTGCCGAGGATCGAGTAGTCGATGTTGTACCGGTTGGCCGGGGTGAGGCCGCGGTAGCCGGTGTCCCAGGCCTGTTCGTAGGTGTCCTGGAAGACGATGAACTCCAGCTCGGTGCCGACCTGGGCCGTCCAGCCGTGTTCGGCGAGGCGGGCGAGCTGGTGGCGCAGGATCTGCCGGGGTGCCGCCACCACCGGGGAGCCGTCGTTCCAGGCGAGGTCGGCGACGGCCAGGGCGGTGCCCGGGTGCCAGGGCAGGCGGCGCAGGGTGCTGAGGTCGGGGCGCATGGCGAAGTCGCCGTAGCCGCGGTCCCAGGAGGACATGGCGTAGCCGTCCACGGTGTTCATGTCGGTGTCGACGGCGAGAAGGTAGGAACAGCCCTCGGTGCCGTGCCGCAGGACCTCGTCGAGGAAGAAGGGGGCGGCGAAGCGCTTGCCCTGGAGCCGTCCCTGCATGTCGGGGAAGGCGAGGACGACGGTGTCGGTCTCTCCGCTCGCGACGCCTGCCCGCAGTTCCTCGACGGTGAGCGGGGGTGTGCGGTCTGCCACGGGCGAGCCTCCTCGGCTGCGTCGGCGTCCTCGGCGGTACGTGCCCGGCGTGCTCGGCGTGCCGGCCCGGCGTCCGTGCCCGGCCTCGTGGGCCGGTGCCGGGAGCCATAAGGTATGACCGGGAACCATTGCCTGGGAAGGGGGCGCGGCCGGATGGCTCGGGACACGGGGCCGGCCGGGGCGGCCGGGGACCGGCTCGCGGCGGTGCTGCGGCCGGTGCGCGCGGGCAACGGCTTCGAGGAGGCGCTGGAGCAGATCCTCCAGGTGGTGCGGCTCGGCCTGGTCCCGGCGGGTGAGCGGCTGCCCGCCGAGCGGGAGCTGGCCCAGCGGCTGGGGATCAGCCGGGTGACGCTGCGTGAGGTGCTGAAGGTGCTCCAGGACCAGGGTCTCGTGGAGGCACGGCGGGGGCGCTACGGAGGTACCTTCGTGCGCCCGCGTGCGGACGGAGGCGGCGGGGACGAGCTGCGGCGCCGGCTCGCCGGGGTCGACATCGACGACGTACTGCGCTTCCGTGAGGTGCTGGAGGTGGGGGCGGCCGGTCTGTGCGCGGCCCAGGGGCTGACGGACGGGCAGGCGCGGCGGCTGCGCGAGGCTCTGGAGCACACGCGCGACGCGCCGCCCGCGGACTACCGGCGCCGGGACACGCTGCTGCACCTGACCCTCGCCGAGTCGTGCGGCTCCCCCACGCTGACCGGTCAGTACGCGGCGGTGCGGGCCGCGGTGAACGACCTGCTCGACTGCATACCCCTGCTGGTGCGGAACCTGGAGCACTCGCAGCGGCAGCACGCCGCGCTGGTGGAGGCGGTGCTGGAGGGGGACGCGGACGGCGCGCGGGAGACGATGCGCGAGCACTGCGCGGGGACGGCGGCGCTGCTGCGGGGTTTCCTGACGTGAGGAGTCCTGTGGGCATCCCCGTGGAGTTCGCCGTGAAGGACTGCGTCGGCAACCATGCGGAGAGCTGCGCGAGGGCCGTGCGAAGGGCTGCCGGAAGCGGCATCGGAAGAGGTATCTGCGTACACCATTGCGGGCGAGGCCGGGAGGACCGGATGGCCGCGGCGGAGACGACGGACGCGACCGACTCGACGGACAGCCCGGGCACGGCGGACACGAGGGGCACGGTGGACACGAGGGGCTCGGTGGGCATGACGGATACGGCGGATACGACGGACACAGTGGGCGAGACGGGTACCGCCGGCCCGGGGCGGCCGCTGATCGGTGTCAGCACCTATCTGGAGCCCGGGGCACGGTGGGGCGTGTGGGAGCTGGAGGCGGCGCTGCTGCCCGCCCGTTACCCGCGGCTGGTGCAGCGGGCGGGCGGGCTCGCCGCGCTGCTGCCGCCGGACGCGCCGCGGCGGGCGGCGGCGACCGTGGCCCGGCTGGACGGACTGGTCATCGCGGGCGGCCCGGACGTGGAACCGGTGCGCTACGGAGCCGAGCCGGACCCGCGTACGGGACCGCCCGCCCGGGCGCGGGACGCCTGGGAACTGGCCCTGATCGAGGCCGCGCTGGCCGCCCGGGTGCCGCTGCTCGGCATCTGCCGGGGCATGCAGCTGCTGAACGTCGCGCTGGGCGGCACCCTGGTCCAGCACCTGGACGGCCACGCCGGGACGGTCGGGGTCTTCGGCACCCACCCGGTCACTCCGGTGCCCGGCACCCGGTACGCGGCGGCCGTCCCGGAGACGGCGTCCGTCCCCGCCTACCACCACCAGGCCGTCGGCCGCCTCGGCAGCGGTCTCCTCGCCTCGGCCCACGCGTCGGACGGCACGATCGAGGCGGTCGAGCCCCCGCCCGCCGCCCACTGGGTCCTCGGAGTGCAGTGGCACCCCGAGATGGGCGAGGACGTACGGGTGATGCGGGCCCTGGTCGAGGCGGCGACCGGACACCCGGCCGGGCCGGCACGAACGACCTGAACCGTCCACCGGACCGCACCGCACGCACAGCCGGAACCGCACGCACCTCACGTACGCGCACGCGGCCGGGACCGCACGCACCGCATGCACCACTCATGCGGACACGGCCATGCGAACGACCGGGACCGCCCGCACCGCATGCACCGTTCACGCGGACCGCACCGCGCGAACGGCCGGCACCCCGCGAACCGCACGCGGACCGCACCGCGCGAACGGCCGGCTCGCGAACCGCGTGCACCGCTGACGCGAACCGGACCACAGGAACGGGCGGGATCAAGGGACGGCGGGACCGCGCCCACGGCCGGGCCGCGGACGGGCCCCGACCGCGTCCGTGGGATCCGTCCGTCTCAGCCCGTCTCCGAGCGGGTCAGGGACAGCAGGTCACGGGCCGGCCCCGTGGGACGGTGGCCCGTGGGCCAGACCGCGCGCAGGTCTCGCCGCAGGGCGACCCCCTCCACCGGTACGGTGACCAGGCGGCGCAGGGACAGTTCGTCGCCCACGGCGAGTTCGCTCAGCACCGCCGGGCCCGCCCCGCTGACCGCCGCCGCCTTCACCGCCGTCGTCGAGGACAGCTCGATCAGCGGCCGGGCCAGGCCGCCCAGCGCAGCGTCCAGGACCTGCCGGGTCCCGGAACCGGTCTCCCGCAGGATCAGTGGGGTCGCCGCCAGTTCCGCCGCCTCCAGCGGGCGCCGTCTCCTGGCCCACGGGTGGGCGGGGGCGGTCACCACGATCAGGCGGTCGTGGGCGATCACCACGGAGTCCAGCCCGGCGGGGACCGACAGTCCCTCCACGAAGCCGAGGTCCGCCTCGCCCGTCAGCAGCCGCTCGGCGACCATCGCCGAGTTCCCGGCGAGCAGCGAGACGGCGGTGTCCGGGCGCCGCGTGCGCAGCGCGATCAGCCAGCCGGGCAGCAGGTACTCCGCGATGGTCATGCTCGCCGCGACCCGCAGCCGCGAGTCCCGCCGGTCCCGCAGCGCCTGCGCGCCCGCGTCGAAGGCCTCGGCCGCCTCGACGACCCGCCGCGCCCAGTCGGTGACCAGCGCGCCCGCGTCCGTCAGCCGTGAGCCGCGCGGCGAGCGGTCCACCAGCGCCAGCCCCAGCTGCCGTTCCATGGAGCGGATCCGGCTGCTCGCCGCCGGCTGGGTGATGCCCAGGTCGCGGGCGGCCCCGCCCAGGCTGCCCAGCCGAGCCACCGCCAGCAGCAGTTCGAGGGCGCCCAGGTCCGGCACCCGGTGGGCCAGCGGCGCCGCCCCGGGCGGCCGCCCCGCACCGTTGGCTGCGTCCACCTCCGACCTCCTCATAAGCCCAGCTTATGCCTCGGAGGGAACGAACCCGGAGCGGGGCAAAGAGCCCGCCCCGGACACCCCGTCATGACCGCCGCAGCCCGCTTCCCGTCCGCACCACGTCCCCGCAGCCCGGGCCGGGAAGCCCGCCCGGACCCCACCTCATGCCCCCGCAACCCGCTTCCCGTCCGCACCACGCTCCCCCAGGCCCGGTACGCCGGGCCGCTCACCGGCCTGGCCCGGCCGCCGCGGCCGTGCGCGCCGTGCGCGGGCCGGTCAGCGGTGCGCCGCTCGCAGCGCCTCGCCCAGCACCCGGGGAGCCTCGGCCAGGGAGGGGCCGTACCAGGTCAGGTGCCGTCCGCTGACCAGTGCGCAGGGCAGGCCGGCGAAGGCCTCCGGACCGTCGGCGGCGGTGAAGCGGTACGGCTCGTCCGGCAGGACGACGACGTCCGGTGCCGCCGCCCGCAGTTCCTCCACCGGGACGCGCGGGTACCGCTCGGCGTGGCGGGCGTACAGGTGGTCGACGCCGAGGCGGGCCAGGACGTCCCCGGCGAAGGTGTCCCGGCCCAGCACCATCCAGGGCCGCCGCCACACGGGGACGACGGCGGTCGTACGGCGTTCGGGCACGGGCAGCGCCGACCAGGCCGCCTCCGCCTCGTCCAGCCAGCGCGGCCGGGCCGCGGCCCCGCAGGCCGCCAGGACCCGTGCCAGCTCCCGGAAGGCCTGCGGCACGTCCCGCACCTCGGTGACCAGCACCTCGACGCCCACCGCGCGCAGGGCGTCGAGGTCGGCCGGGCGGTTCTCCTCCTCGTTGGCGATCACCAGGTCGGGGGCGAGCGCGGCGATCTCGCCGGTCCTCGGGTTCTTGGTGCCGCCGACGCGCACCACGTCCAGGCCGGCCGGGCGGGCGCACCAGTCGGTGGCGCCGGCCAGGGCGCCGGGCAGTGTCACGGCGACGGCCTCGGTGAGCGAGGGGACCAGGGAGACGACCCGGGTCATCAGCGCGTGCGGTCCTGGACGGCCTCGATGTGCTCGGCCACCGCGACCACGATCACCCGGGTCTCCGGCACGGTGGCCCGCCAGCGGTGGCGCACCCCGCCGGTCAGGTACATGGTGTCGCCGCGGACGAGCCGGTAGGCGCGGCCCTCCGCCTCGATCTCGACCGCGCCGTCGGCGACGTACATCAGTTCGTCGTTGCGGTGCTGGAACTCGCGGCCCGCGTCGTGGTCGCCGGTGAACTCGGAGGCGTGCAGCTGGTGGTGGCCGCGCACCAGGGCGCGTACCCGCGGCGCGGCCTGCGGTCCGGCCGTCTCGGGGACCTCGGCGCGCACCACGTCGACGCTGCACGCGGGGTCGGCCGCGGCCAGCAGTTCCACGGCGGTGGTGCGCAGCGCGTCGGCGACCTTCTCCAGGGAGCTTCTGCTGGGGCGGGCCCGGTCGTTCTCGATCTGGCTCAGGAAGGGCACCGACAGGCCGCTGCGCCCGGCCACGACGGCGAGGGTGAGGTTCAGCGCCCGGCGCCGCCGTCGCACGGCCGCGCCCACCCGAAGGGGCTGTTCTTTGTGGTCGCCCATCGCTCCGGCTCCCTCCTTCGCTCGTCGGTCCGCTGCCCGTGGTCTCGTGCCGGGGCGCGTGCGCCCCGATGGGTTCTCTGCACCCTACGCATGTCCGGCAAACCGTTTCCTGCCGCCGTCACTTCCCCGTGCGGTGAGCGCACCGGCGGCTTCACGGTCCGCCGCGGCGGACCGGCCGTGCTCAAGCCCACGGTACGGGTTCGGGCGGGACGGCGGGGTGACTGTGCGTGGTTGGCCGGATTCCTGCCGTGGGACGGCCCGAGGGGCGGGCCCCCGCACGGCGTCAGGAC